>NZ_JBSHLH010000017.1:0-105506 GCF_053644255.1 Sphingobacterium sp. NPDC055431 | reverse complement strand
CAAAGCAAGGGAAAGGGAAAGGAAAAACAACCATAGAGGCAAATAATCAAGAAAAAATTTGGAATACAACATAGAAGGGGCGAATTGAATTCGCCCGTCCATGCATTTGAACCAGGATTAATGGGATGGGAGGATAGACCATGATCTGGTAAGGAAGCAGGATTAATGGGATGAGAGGATAGACCAAGTCCCATGGTCGAGCGGCATTTCGGCTTCACTCGATAACCGTCGAGATGACCAATAATTTTCTTCGTTACTTTTGGATTGCAAATTAACCAAACCGACGAAAGAGCTCACGGATACCAATTCACTTCGTTACTTTTGAAGCCCAAAAGTAACCAAAAGGCTTCGGCTCATTTAAGATGGCTTTTCGCACTATCTGGCACACATGAAAAGAATGCCTTGATGTCGGGAATATCTTCCTTCAAAATTCTCCTTTTAGATGGAGAATTTTTTGAAAGCATTCCAATGCCAATCCCATCGCACAGGGCATCGGCATTCTTTCCATTTTTCCGCCATTGGAAATGAGCCGGAGGCTAACGTGCTTCCTGAGGAAGGGAAATGTTTGTATTGAGAAACCTACAGCGTGGGTGAAATATTTGTAGAAGAGTGATTTGTTCTTCGGCCAACGCACAGCGTGGGTGAAATGTTTTTCCACAAATCTTCTTGTCATTTTTTGGGTCATTCTGAGGAACGAAGAATCTCGGAACCTTGCAAAAATCCAATTTGAACACATGAAAGAGAGCATTGGCGCACAGTTCTTCTCTTCAATCTCCAATAATTTGTATTGGCGCACAGTTCCTGTACCTTCGGTCCAGCATGACAAGCCCTGTTTGGGGAGAACCGTACAGACTCTAAACTGGTCGTTCAGAATCAAAATGTATTAAAGAGGGATTCAGAGTGAAACGAAGAATCTATTGTTTATTTTAATAATTGGAGATGGTTGTCATTCCGCTATCGAAGATGAGGAAACTATTTTTTTTGTAAAGTTAAAGGTATGGATGAAGGTTTTATTCACCCTAAAGGGTGAAATTATTTCAAGTTTGCATGGGGCGGGCGTATGCGATACGCCTACAATATCGGGGTCTATCCAGCGACAAATTGATCTTGGCACATCCTCATATCCATTGAATCCTGGTTCATGCTCAGTTCTTGGTCCATCCTCCCATCCATTTAATCCTGGTTCCTTCCAGATCTTGGTCTATCCTCCCATCCATTTAATCCTGGTTCAACCGTCTAAATACCAAACACTAACTACTAACTACTTTTTTCCTGACATACCTACTCACGCCATACATCATCACCAACGTAATAATACTGATCACAACGACGATGTAACCAAGGGTTGTATAATGTTCGATTGGGCTTTCGTTGGTTTGTTGGACGATGATCAGGCCGGCGATAATGGCTCCTATCCCACCCGACATCTGCTGTAAAGAAGCGCTGACGCTCATAAATGCGCCACGGTCTTCTTTTTCAGGGACTGCTGACACCAAAGCTGAAGAAGGCGTTACACGGCTTAAGATCCCCATCATCATCAAGATGTTCAATACGACCACGATCGGGAACGCTGTCGGACCTAAAGAGGTATAGATCAAGACCATGATCATCATCCAGGTGGTCGCGATGGCAAAGATCTTGTATTTGTCAAATCGGTCGCTGAGCATACCGACCATTGGCATAATCAAAAGAGAGGCAATTCCTGAGATCATAAACAGCTGTGGAAGCTGTTCATGGGTAACGTGCAGGTTGTTCACGGCGAAAACACTGCTGAATGGCATCATCATAAAACCTCCAACGGAGAGTAATGCTGTCGCCATAAAGCCGATCCTATATTCTTTGCGGGTAAAGGTCCCCCATAGGTGCTGCAGGGCAGATTGTTTCTTCTGAAGGCCGATATGTCCGGTAATAGGTTTTAATTTCAGGAAGATCAATACGGCAATCAGGACCGCTACGATGGCAATCATCAGGAAGGCACTTTGCCAACCCCAGGCATTCCCGATATAGAGTCCGATTGGAATTCCCAAGACCTGGCTGGCACCGAAACCCATCTGCACAAACCCCATCACCCGACCACGCTGATCCAAGGTGAAAACATCGGTGATAATCGCCATGGAAATGGAACCGATCACTCCACCGAACAGACCGGTCACTATTCGAGCAGCCACCAACATGGGATAACTTGTCGAAAAACCGCAGAGAAAAGTTCCTACAATAAAACCCGTATAGAAAAAGAGCAGCAGTTTCTTACGATCGAAACGATCGGCAAATCCTGCAGTCAGGAGTCCTGAAATTCCGGCACTGAAGGCGTAGGCAGAAACGGCCACACCAAATTCAGAAGGCTTTAGGTCGATCGCTTTCATCAGCATATCCCCCATTGGAGACATGATCATAAAATCCAGGACAACGGTAAATTGGGTAAATGCTAGTATGAAAATCACCAATTTCTGGTACGCAGAAAGCGGTGCTTTAGTGGATTCTTCCATATAAAAAATGTTCGGCTAAATATGTGTAATAATCTTCTAAGCCGAGCAAAGGTAGGGATTGCATCGAGCACTTGCATTTCCGTATTGAAATTTTGACAATCTATTTCCCGACCTTCAATATTCCCTCAAATTTTTAATAAATAAGACTGGGCAAAAAACTTGGATTTTGGCTTGGATGCTGCTTCTGAATACTCTTCGAGTCTTGCTTTACCCTTATTCGAGACATATTCGAAAATTTCGAAATATGTCTCGAATGAGACCAAGCTGAATCCCGATAGAACTAACAATCCGTTTTTTGATTTCAGGACGATGTAAAAACCAATTGCAGATTTAGGATCTCTAAAACTTTTAATTATGTTTCCATCAAGGAAGCTTAAGCTCCATTCCAAATACTCCCGACTATTCTTATCTTTGCGATATGTCTACAGGGTTAATTTCACAAGATACTATTATCGCTTTGGCGACCTCTCCAGGGGCCAATGGCGCAATTGCAGTGATCCGTCTATCGGGCTCCAAGGCCATTAACTTGGTCAATGGGGTTTTCAAAGGTAAGGATTTGACGAAACAAGCTTCGCATACCGTGCATTTTGGAACCATTCGCGATGGCGAACATATCATCGATGAGGTTTTGGTGACCCTCTTTGTGGGGCCTAACTCCTATACCAAGGAGGATACCATTGAAATATCGACCCATAATTCGGCCTATATCATCGAACGCATCATCACCCTTCTGATCAAGAAAGGTGCTAGAGCGGCGCGTGCCGGTGAATTTACCTTAAGGGCGTTCCTGAATGGTGGAATGGACCTATCCCAGGCAGAAGCGGTTGCAGACCTGATTGCCTCCAATTCGGCAGCATCCCATCAGATCGCCATGCAGCAGATGCGCGGTGGATTCTCCAATCAGCTCAAGCAATTACGTGAAGACCTTGTACATTTCGCCTCCCTGATCGAATTGGAACTTGATTTCGCGGAGGAAGATGTGGAATTTGCCAATCGTGACCAGCTGAAAGCCTTGATCCAGCAGATCCACTCGGTCATTGCCAAATTGATCCGATCCTTCGAACAGGGGAATGTACTGAAGAACGGTGTTCCAGTAGTGATTGCCGGGAAACCGAATGTAGGCAAGTCTACCCTATTGAATGCCCTGTTGAACGAGGAAAGAGCTATCGTATCCGATATCGCCGGTACGACACGCGATACCATAGAAGATGAGATCAATATTCATGGCGTGACTTTCCGCTTTATCGATACCGCCGGAATCCGTCATACGGAAGATGTGGTTGAGGCCATAGGCGTGGAAAGGACCCGTGAGAAAATGAAGCAGGCCCGACTGATCATCTACCTCTTCGACCCTACCCAAGACCAGATCTCTGCCGTACAGGAGCAGATCGATGAAGTCAAAGGTTTGAATATCCCTTTTGTGACCATTATCAATAAGTCTGATCTTCTCTCGGAAGAACAGAAAAAGGATTATGAGGTACTGAATCCGCTTTATATTTCGGCCAAGCATCAGATCGGAATCGATGAACTGAAGGATGAGCTCCTGAACCAGGTTAATCTTTCGAATATCAATACGGATGATGTGATGGTGACGAATATTAGGCATGTGGAGGCTTTGCAGCATACGCAGGAAGCGCTGGAGAAGGTGCTGTATGGGATCGATAACCCGATTACTTCGGATTTTCTAGCGATGGATATCAGGCAGGCGCTGCACCATCTTGGGGAGATTACCGGGACAGTGACGACAGATGATTTGCTGGAGAATATTTTTAGTAAGTTTTGTATCGGGAAGTAAGGGGGATAAGATATTAATAATAAGGTAAGTTTTGTGCCATTATTTCATTATGAATGATGAAACTTAATGATAAATCTAAATTTAGATTTCATTCAATTTAACATATAATCTTAAATACGGATTTCCGTAATTTTTCTTATCTGATTAAAGTATGTTTAAACAATTATTACCCTATCCTATTTAGGAAATAAAATGAAGAAATCTGATCTTACTGAAAGGGATATTTGCACAAAATAATTAACACCATCGATTGAAACTGCAGACTAGGATCGTATGTCTCAGTACACCAATCCCAATAATTTCAATAGAAAATCAGAACATATAAGAAGAGTTAATGGACTATTGCGAACTTTAGAAGAACAAATAAATCAATGTGGGCAATCTAACGAGTTGTTGTTGCAACAAGTACTGACAGAAGCATTGGAGGCTAAATTTTAGATATAATATAATGGTTAATCAATTGATTCATGAATTAGAAAAATACCAACTTAAAGGTTCTTTTATTTTTAAACAAACTTCAAAATTAAGCGAAGTTTGTAATATACCTGTCCAAAATGATTTAGCAGGTTTGTATCTGTTTTTTGATAACGATACTAATGAACTATTATATGTTGGTATTAGTGGAAGAACCAACAAAGCTGGAATTTTAATCTTTAGAAAAGATGGTTTACGTGGTCGTTTTCTAAAAGGTAAACAATTTGGTGATTTTCGCCGTAATTCTTTAACCAAACAAATGATTTTAGAGGGTATCAATTCTATAAGAATTAATTGGTATGGTACCTATCATTCAGATTGTTTTGATCAACCAAGGGCATTAGAAATTAATTTACTCAAAACTTTTATAAATAAGTTCGAACGATTACCTCGATGGAATAAAGAGATATAAAAAATTTCTGAATTATTAAATATATACCTTAGCATGGACTGCCTACCAATCAGTCTAAGCTTGTAATTATTAATTGAAATTATCTAAACTTAAATTATGCATAAATCTACTCAATATAGAAATGTAAAAAGTTTAGGAAGTGGTGGTAATGGAGATGTTTTTCTAAATTTCTTTCAGTTAAAAAATAATGAATTAGTCTAATCAGATTCATTTGTTCTATAAAAGTGTTTAAATAAAAAACCATGAATTAAGAATATATGGTACAGTCAACTATCCTAAACTCTTTATTCTCATTTCTATTGTCATTTTGAATAAAACTCATATAGAAACACCTCCACCCAAAAAATAAAAAAGGCCGTATCAATTTATATTTTGATACATCCTCATTTATTATTATAAAATTCTGTATTCCTACTTATTTCATTTTAATGAAATACAATCTATTCCTATCCACACTTTTTTTGGTACTTGGAAGGATTTTCTGGTCGAATCCACTTTTCCCATTATAGACAACTCCAAAACCATCATCATTAGAAACAACCAGAATATTTCCTTTTAACATGGTTAAGCCTTCAGCCTTAACGTGCAGATAAGGTCCATGTAGATCATTTACTTATTAATATCGAAGTAAGTTCCTATCATTAATATACTTGTAAATATTTCCTCCCAATAAAGAAAGCATAAAATCACATTCAAATATTCGATATTTCTTAATAACTTAAGGTTATGAATAGAACAATTGAAATACTAATTGAGAACAGAAAGTTAGTTCAAGCAATTTCAGTGATATTATCAGCTTTTGCTATTTATAGATTTGGTTTTATTGTTGGTGAGTTTATTTCTCTTATTACAAAATAAACCTAGTCTTTTTGATGGGCATTGTATAAAAGATTCATTTATTAATAGCTTGTAATTATTATTGATGAACAAACCAATCCGATACTCAAAATGTGATCATGAAGACACTAAGTCTAATTTTTCTTTTTTTACTCTGTTCAAAATCTCATGGACAGATTGACTCAAGTTTAATCTACAAGAAAGCAGATCATATAATTAAGTTGATTGAAAATAAGAATATTGACTCCTTAATCAGTAATAGTACTGATTCTATTAGATGCATTCTATGTAATGAGGCTGGAATAAAAAACTACATAGATTCTAAAATATTCTTTACAGAAAGGGTTCAGGAAATATTTACTCCAACATTAATTTCTAAAATAAAGTCAGCTCCTAAGTCCATAGTCAGGCAAAGCGAACCTTATCTTTCGTATATAGTATACTATAAGATAATTGCTAAAGATGAAATTGCTCCTGGTCATGAAGGCGTTGATTTTGGTATTTGGCTTAGATCTGATGACCTTTTAAAATTTAATGCCCTTGATACTATACCTTAAATTCATATTTAACACAAAGCATTCTTGAATTAGGGTTCAGAGTAATGACAATTACCAGGAAAATCTAAGAACAAAACCAGTTCCCTTAATTCATCAAAATAAAAAGGCCGTATCAATTCATATTTTGATACGGCCTCATTTATTTATACTAATCCTTTACTCCTTCTTATTTCATTTTAATGAAATACAATCTATTCCTATCTACACTTTTGGTACTTGGGAGGATTTTTTGGGCAAAGCCACTATTACCATTATCAACAACTCCAAAATCATCATCATTAGAAACCACGAGAATATTTCCTTTTAACATGGTAAGACCTTCCGCCTTATCGTGTGGATAGACCTCTGGTAGATCCTTTAATAAATCGATGGCGAGAGTCTTTGTAACTGGCGTAATACCAGCAGCAGCCAGTCCAGCTTGGTCCTTTAGTTCTTCCACCGTTTTTCCTTTAAACAATTTCCCTGAAGCAGCATTTGAGGCATCCGAGATATCAGTCGCTTTGCTGATATCGATTTTGAATATCTTTTTGAAGAGTGCAGGTTTTCCAGGATCTCCGCCATAGAGCCCATCCCTTTCCAAGGTTAGAAAGGTTGTATTACTCAAGGCCAATATTTCACTTACACCGGTAAGCGAGGGATTGTCCATTAGGTAAGCGTATTGTTTTGTAGCTCCGGATGCGATATCAAAGGTCAGGATACGAATGATCACAGAACCTGATACGGCAGCCGAACTGGGATTGTACATCGGGGATTGCATAATACCGACCAAGGTCTTGCCATCTGGGGTAATCGTCAAGCCTTCCATCCCTCTATTGGCTCTGCGATTAGCAAAGACAGCAGGGATTTTACGGCCACCGAAGCCAGTTCCATAAGGGTTGATACGTTCAATGGTCTTTCCAGTGATATCGGCATGAACGATATGTGGACCATATTCATCCGAAATCCAGAACGTGCCGTCCGCTGCGATAACCAAACCTTCAGAGTCGATACCGTCTGCCGATGCTGCCAATTGCTGTCCATTCAGATCATAAGGAATTTCGCCCGTTGAGCCCATTCCCTTTGGATTCGGCAAGCCATTTAATCTGGCCCCTTTTTCATTTTTCAACTCGATTACTTGCTCCAGGACTAATTTCCCTTCCTTCAACCTGAATTTTCCAATCTGTGGAGCGAAGTCCGACTTTCCAATGATGATTGCGTTCTTAGCCTGTCCAGCTACATTGGCTCCTCGATCTGTCATCATATAAAATACTTCCGGATCATGAGGGTCTGCCACTACAGCGGAACCAAAACCTCCATTATAGACTTTTACGCCATCTTTGGTCGTCATCAGTACATTGGGAGTTTCGACTTCCGCCATAGCAGGATAGTCTACAACTTTGGCCTTGTTGTGATCTTGATCTTTTTCGCAAGAAGTTAGTGCTGCAATAAAGGTTAAAGCAGTCGCTAGTGTGTGAATTTGTTTTATCATTAATATAGCTTAATAAATTGGCACAAATAAAGATGTTGAATATGAAACAGATGTTAAGCAATGGTGAAATTATTATCATTGCTAGAAATATACCTTCTTAAATATATCATAATAGTCTCCCTCCCTATTTTGATTCCCCAACAATTCTTTCTAAATTCATGATAACAACATCAATCACCATAATTATCAATCATTATGAACTTACTTTTCTTAGGCAGTTTAATAGCTAGTGCGATTTGGATAATTATGTTATTTATTACAGTCTTTTCCATCTACCATATCGTCACGAACCGAGAACTATCCAGTGGCCAAAGAGTGGTCTGGATATTGGTTGTATTGGTTTTTAATGTGATTGGTTCAATTATCTACTTAGCCTTGAATAACTCCAAAAAAGTAGCTTAGCCTATATTCAGCTTAACCTTTTCGATTTCCTTTATTTTCTTTGGTATATCCCCTATTTTACCATTTACCGGATCCACAGATTTTTATCTTTGGCAGGGAAATTGTTTCGTGTCAAGAAATCACACAATCTACTTAATATGAAAAAGCAATTACACTTTATGCTATTTATTGCATTGGGTCTTATTGGAACAACGTCTTGTAGCAAAGACAGTAATTTGAAGCCTATTGATGCTGTGGGGAGTTACCAGGGAGATTTGAGCATTCATCTTTCTAACGGCAAGTTCACCAGTTATGACAATAGCATCGTAACAGTTACCCAAGCGGGTGAAGACCAGTTAAAATTCACGACAAATGCAGCTTCGGGAAGTGTTTCGGAAACTTTTGATGTCTATGAGCAAAACGGTACGATGAGCAATGATGACGATGATCCGAAAGGAGTATTCGTATATATCAAAGACGAAAACTCATTATCGGTTTCTACGCTTGGAAGTAAAGCAACTAAGCAGATCCTATTTACAGGTAAAAAAATCAATTAAAATCAATAAAGCCTAATTTTTCGGATTAGGCTTTATTCGAAATATTATCATGGTCTTCCTTTTCCCCGCCTATCATTCATATACAAACAGTACATATTCCAGGTAGGTGAATAATTTTCTTCTAGATACCATTCCAAACGGGACTTTGTAATGGTTTGGTTATTAAAGTGACTTCCATATAGCGACATGGTTTGATCAGATTCTTGACTCAGCCAGTTTACTAAATCAGTATCTGATTCGCAGCTTGCCAGCATTGGTGCTGGTCCATAACCATCATTTACTACGCCTAGCATAAATTGTTGGTTGATAAAATACAGTCCCAGTCCGCAATAATCACGATGGGAAAAATATAGGCCTGTATCCTCTCCTGGATTTTGCATAAGCTTTTTGCAGACTTTGCTCGCCAGGTCCGGGCCATATGGTTCAGCATCTAAACCTTGGTAGATTTCCAATCCAGATTTATCTAAGCTGTCTAACTCTATTTTTGGAATGTATAATTGCATGAAATCTGTGATAAATTAATGCTTGAAAAAAGAATTTTACATAAATTAAGTAAATTTTGTAACGATTACCGAATTAGGATAACCAATTATTAAAACGGATTATGAAAAATAAAAAAATCATACTAGGATTTGCAGCTTTGATTGCTGTATTGATGGTCTATAAGATTGCAGAAGCTGTAGGTAAGTTTGTCTATTACATTACGCATTGATAAAGGAAATACGCTTTATCAAATAACCATATGCAATTCATATTTCATTTAGGGAAACCTAGGCTGCAATGCAAACATATGGAGCTATCAATTGTTAGAAATAAGGGTAATTAAACCCTACAGACTGAGCTGATTGGGATTTTCATGGATTAAAACCTTTAATTAATCAAAAAAAATCACTAGCTTATTTTTATATACTAATAATACCTATGGTAATCATCAATAATTACGAAGAGTACAAAACTTATGAAGGGAAAGAATTAGGTCTTTCTGAATGGCATTTAATTGACCAAAAACAGATCAATTTATTTGCTGATGCCACATTGGACCATCAATGGATACATGTAGATGAGGAGAAATCGAAGAATGAAGGCCCATTTGGAACCACCATTGCACATGGCTACCTGACCCTATCCCTTATCCCCCATTTATGGAAGCAGATTGCGGATGTCAGGAATGTGAAGATGGAAATCAACTACGGTATTGAAAACCTTAAATTCGGGCAAGCAGTAAAAGTGAATACCCGTGTTCGATTGCATGCTTTGGTGAAATCTATCAACAACCTGCGTGGTACGGTAAAAGCGACCATTCAAGCTAAACTCATGAGTGAGGAGTCTGACAAACCTGTTTATGTAGGTGATGTAATCTTTCTGTACAGTTTTAAAGACTAAAACCTAAAGCCTTGGGCCTATGTTGGAATTTCGGAGAGAAGGGATATATTGTGCTCAAGGAAACTTCTATATTGATCCTTGGTTGCCAGTGGATTATGCCATTATTACTCATGCACACGCAGACCATGCCCGGATAGGTATGAAGCGGTATCTATGCCATGAACTGACGGCTCCGATACTCAAACTGCGGCTAGGACAGGATATTAAGGTACAGACACTGGATTACAACCAAGCTATCGAAATCAATTCGGTAAGGGTTTCCCTGCACCCTGCAGGGCATTTAATTGGTTCGGCACAGGTTCGATTGGAATTTCAGGGGAAAGTAACGGTTGTCTCCGGGGACTATAAAATCCAGGATGATGGCCTCTCCACTCCTTTTGAACCGATCCGTTGCCATGAGTTCATTTCTGAAAGCACCTTTGGTCTGCCCATCTACAATTGGCTTCCGGTTGACGAAATCAACCAAAACCTTGGGGAATGGGTGGCCAATAATAAACGAAATGGAAATAATTCGATAATCATCGGCTATGCCTTAGGAAAGGCTCAACGTATCATGAAGGCGTTGGAAGCTTTTGATGACCTATATGTGCATTATGCCATTTCCAGGATCAATGCAGCTTTTACCGAAAGTGGCATTTCCTTACCTGCCTATAAAACTATAGATTTCAATGATCGCCCAAAGGACATGAAAGGCGAAATTATCATTGTACCGCCTTCCCTATTTGGTTCCAATATCTTGAAGAATATTCCCAATGCACAAACGGCAATCTGTTCGGGATGGATGCAGGTTCGCGGTGCCCGGCGATGGCGCAGTGCTGATGCGGGATTTGCCATCAGTGACCATGCCGATTGGCCAGGCCTATTGACTGCGGTGCGTGAAACAGCTGCGGAAAAGGTATATGTTACGCACGGTTTTAAAGCAGAATTTTCGAGGTACCTCAATGAAATAGGCATTGAAGCTGAGGAAATAACAACTGCTTTTGGCAGCGAAGAAGAAACTGATGAACAGCTAATCAAGGAATAAGATGAAGGTACTGGCAAGACTGATAAATGCGCTGGACAGCAGCAATAAGACCAATAGCAAAATCCTAGCTATTGAACAGTTCCTTGCTGAATCTTCCGAATTGGATAAGTATTGGTTCATCCGTCTCTTTACGGGAAAAAGGCCGCGTCGTTCTGTCAAGACCAATATCATGCGTCAATTGGCCATTGAATACAGTGGCATTCCTGAATGGCTGTTTCTGGAATCATATACCGCTGTAGGTGATCTGGCGGAGACCATTGCCCTGATCATACCGCCCGCCAAACATAGCGTCGAAAAAAGCTTGGACCAGTGGATTCAGGAAATCATGGCCCTTCAGGGACAACCTGAAGATCTAATCAAATCTTACATCCTCACTTCATGGGAAAGCCTGGGACAGACCGAACGCTTTGTGTTCAATAAACTTATGGGCAGTAGTTTTAGGATCGGTGTATCTTCTAAAACGCTCATTAATGCATTTGCCAAGTATTATGATTTGGATGCAAACCTGGTAGCCCATAGCCTTATGTCGGATTGGGATCCTGAATTGCTCTCCTTTGAAAAATTTATCAAGGGGGAACATATCAACATCAACCTATCCGTTCCCTATCCCTTTAGCCTTGCAAATCCCTTGGTTCAGGATCTTGAAAGTCTAGGCAAGGAGCAAGATTGGCAAGTAGAATATAAATGGGATGGAATCCGCGGACAGGTAATCAAACGGGAAGGCGAAACCTTTATTTGGTCGCGTGGTGAGGAGCTGGTAAATGAGCAATTCCCCGAACTATTGGAAGATCTACAAGAGGTGGATTTTGATTTTGTCATCGATGGAGAGATCGTTCCTTATGATGAAAATTGCGTCATGACCTTCAATCAATTGCAGAGAAGGCTGAACCGGAAGAATATTTCCAAGAAAATGATGCAAGAGGTCCCTATAAAATTTATTGCCTTTGACATCTTGGAACTGAACCGACAGGATATACGAGACATGGCACTGAAGGAGAGAAGGAAAATATTAGAAGACCTCCTGGGTAAATTGAATTCAGAAAATTTCTTATTATCGGAATTATTGGATTTCAGCGATTGGAATTCACTCAATAAGGTTCGGGAATCCTCTGGAAATATAAATGCAGAAGGTTTGATGTTAAAGGCCAAAGATTCGGCCTATCAGGTTGGGAGAAAGAAAGGTTTCTGGTGGAAATGGAAGGTGGATCCGATGAGCATCGATGCCGTACTGATCTATGCACAACGAGGTAGCGGCCGCCGTAGTGGGCACTACACCGACTATACGTTCGCAGTGAAAGACGGGGATAAACTGGTAACCATTGCAAAGGCCTATTCAGGACTCAGTAACACGGAAATCGCTGAGGTCAGCAAGTTCGTTCGTGAAAACTCTATAGAGAAATTTGGCCCTGTTCGGACCGTAAAACCTGAATTGGTTTTCGAGATAGCCTTCGAAGGCATTGCCCCAAGTAACAGACATAAGTCGGGAGTCGCCCTCAGGTTCCCCAGAATTGTTCGCTGGCGAAAAGATAAACTCCCTTCAGAAATAGATGATATCCAAGAAATCAAAAAGCTGATCTAGGTGCTTACCTCTTTTTATTCTTTTTGGTCATCTTAGCTTTCACTCCACTCCCATAATTGTAGGTCTTGCTGTTGCTTTCCTTCTTTTTATGGAAGGCTCCCCCTCTACTTTCATCCTCAACAGCTTTTTCTTTAGATACCTCAGATGGTTTATAGATCGTTAGATCCTCCGGAAGTGGCATCACAGGGATCTTTTTGCCAATACTCTGTTCGATCTTCTTAACCTCAGGAAGCTCAATGTCGGTAGCAAAGCTGATGGCGATAACCTCATCTTCACCAGTCTTGAGGACATGCTTAATAAATTCTTCCCTGTTCTCTGGAATTTCAAAATGGAAGATAAAAGGTACAGCGCTTAAGTCTATATCCTCAAGGCCTTCATTGGCTACGATCAGGATACGGCATTCGGGCCTCTGTTTAAAGATATTGATGTCATCAAAGCCATAGTCATCATGGAACATAGGCCTATAGATAGCAGCAACACCCTTTTTGGCATGTAGCCTATCCAATAGGTTATGGGCAGTATGTTTGGTATTTACAAAGACAACTACTTTATCGAAAACTTCATCATCAGCCATGAGATCATTCAGCAGGTTGATCTTTGTACTGAAATTAGGCACCTGATAAAGCATCAGTTCATGGGTGTCATGACTGTTTTCGCCAAGCTCATCCACTTCTACAAGGGTTGCATAAGGCATAAAACCGTCAATCATCAGATGCAGCTTTTCATGTTCAACGGTACTGAAGCATAGGTATTGCACTTTCCCACAACTTTGCGCCAATTCGCGAACGTTGGTTTGCATCCCTTGCTTTACGATTTCTTCCGCATCATCGATCACAAAGGTTTCGATACGGTTTAGGTTAAGGCCCAGTTTCAAATAGACCGCCCGCGCACGGGCAGGTGTAGCCACAACGATATCTACACCGCGGACCAGGTCTTCGATCTCCTCTTCCATCCCACCGCTGGTCTTAAGTCCCATAATATGCAGATTCTTATTACGGCTTACGGCATAGAAACGATCTACGATTTCAGTGATTCTTTCTTCATTTGGTGCTAAGACTAAAACTTTAGGAGCTTCATCGTCGGTATATTTCAACCGCATCAATACCCCAAGGACATAAGTCGTGGTTTTTCCGGCACCTTCTGGAGCAATGCCGAGGATGCTATGTCCACCGACGATACGTGAAAGAGCATTCAACTGGAATTCCTTGGCTGTAAAATAACCCAATTCGTTCATCGATGCATGGAGACGCTTGCTAAGTTTTAATTTATCTAAAGACACTGCTGAATATTTAAAATGAATGTAAAGCTACAAAGTTAGTTAAATTAATACAGTCTAGGCGTATTGGCGCATCTTTTACAGCCAAGGATACTTCATAATGATCCTTTTTGGAGTAAAATATTATGAAAGTTCCTTTTCTGAAAGTACAATTCCATCCACATCAGCATAGATAAAATGGCCAGGGATAAAATCTACATCGGCAAAATGAAGGGTCAAGTCTCTTTCGCCTTGCACCTCTTTGGCGCTACGGTGTGGATTGCTGTACAAGGCAAGAACTGCCATATCCACCTCAGCAATTTCCAAAACGTCACGGATCGCGCCATTGATCAATACGCCAGACCAACCATTCTCCTGTGCCATAGCTGCAATATTGCCGCCCACCAAAGCCCTACGATCTGAACCAACACCATCAACTACCAACACCTTTCCATTGCCATCTTCCTCCAATATCGCACGGATCAATTCATTGGCTTCAAAAACTTTCACAGTTACAATCTGTCCATGAAAACTCTTCTTCTTCCCATAATTCTTGAATCCAATGGGTTTTACAACCTGAAGGTTTGGCATATACGCATCACATAGATCGGCAGTTAAAATCATCTTCATATTTTCTTATATTAATTACAGCTATTTTTATAAATATGGCGCAAAGATAGCTTTCAGAAAAGCAATTGTGCAGCTTCACTCAAAAGAATATTTACATGTTTCATAATTTTTACTTTCAGTTAATAATGAAGTGTAATACTAATTTCTTAAAGCTTTATTCGTAAATTTTGAATGATTTAAATTAAATTCCTTCAATTTCAAATTGTTAAGTCATGATAGTTAGATTACTACTCTTCCTCGCACTCCTATTCATTCATATAAATGCAACTCAAGCGCAGGTTAAAGATACCCTGGTCTTTAAGGAGTATAACGATGATGGAGACATAGCTCTGTTCTTTGTACAAGAAGGAAATAAATCATGGCCAATGGTCTTCAAGGCTAAAAAAGAACCTAGCAAGGATTTGCTGCGTGGTGATATCATTGAAGTGCTATGGAAAGAGGAGGAAATTAAAAATATTGATGGAGATTTCATGGAAATCAATCAAGTCCTCTTGGATTATTCAAAATTAAAGGATGGAAAGGTACATGCACTCCGAAGAGCTTATCCAAACCTACTACAATATGTCAAGTCTCCTGATCTACAATTAACAGATGCCTACCTTGCTTATGTAACTGCTTACCTGGAATACTATCTCTCCTATAGCAACCAACCTCTCACCAAAGAAATCCTAAAGAAAAAGGATCAGGCCAAGTTAATTTATCAAATCGATGAAATAACTTTTGAAGACCGACCCTATATGGTCATTGGCCTTGGAACAGACCAAGATAATAAGCAGAATATTTTACAATGGCTGTATATCGATAATGAAAATAGAAAACTTTATGAGTACGACATCATCAATCAAAGACTAATTGAATTCTATTGATTGCCCAATCCTATTTCGCACTTTCCTTCCGTCGATAACGAAGCTGTACCAAACCAGTCTCGAATGATTTAACCGAATGTAACTCAAGGATTTGTTCTGTCATATGTCCCTTAAATAGCCGTACCCCCTCTCCCAACAAAACTGGAACTATAGATATGATCAATTCATCAATCAATTCATTTCTTAATAGCTCATTGATCAGCTCTGCCCCTCCATCACAGTAAATGCCTTTCCCCTCAGCAGCTTTCAAATCCTTTACTAATGCAATAACATTACCATTATAAAATTTAATATTTCCCTGTGCCGGTCTATCGGAGCTCGTAATCACATAAACCTGACGTTCAGCTTGATCATAATGTTGAACACCTATGGTTCGCTCAACAAAATCAAAAGTCTTTCTACCAATGATAATTGTATCAATATCTGCGGTAAAATCTGCGTATCCGTAGTCCTCGCCCTGTTTTTCAACTAAATTCAGAAAACGGAGATCATCATTTGGCTTTGCGATAAAACTATCTAAACTGCAAGCTATAAAGAGAGATAATTTTCTCATATCATCAAGGTTATGGATAAAAAGTAACGGTATATCTCAAGAATATCCTCGTATAAATTTCAAATATTTTCTTAAGAAATCTTTAAAAACATTTCAACATTACTAATATTCAACTATTTATTATCAAACTTATTTAAGATTTTTAAGTTAATATAATATTAGCTTAACATTGAATCAATCTTAAAACTACATTTTTGCCAAAACACTAAACCGTTTTAATCACTATGAGAAAAACATTAATTGTTAGTCTCGCCCTTTGCCTTTCTTATCCCAGTTGGGCAAATGTGGACTTGAGACTTGCTGAGCCATTCAAAGCTATTGGTTCAGAACTACGACAATCGACTATTCGAGGTGTCGTAAAGGATAAAGATGGAAATCCTTTATCCCCAGTAACAATTACTAACCTGACCACACAGAAGTCTACCAGTACCAATGAAAATGGTGAGTTTGAAATCGAAGCTAGTCAAGGGCAGCAGTTGCGAATCAGTTACCTAGGTTTTGAAGCACAAAACGTGACGGTAACATCAAGTAATGTGCAGATAACCCTGACTCCTGACGACACCAATCTGGAAGAAGTGATCGTAGTAGGTTATGGAACACAAAAGAAAGCCAACCTTACCGGAGCTGTAGACCAAGTGGGTCCTGAAGTTTTCGAAGGAAGGGTCTTGGCAAATGCCAGCCAAATGCTGCAGGGTGCTGTTCCTAACTTAAACATTGTTCCTGCTGACGGTAAACCAACCCGTAATCCCAGTTTCAACATCCGTGGTACCACCTCCATCGGGCAAGGTGGAAGTGCCTTGATCTTAATCGATGGTGTTGAAGGCGATCCTTCCTCACTGAACCCCAATGATATCGAATCCGTATCGGTCTTAAAGGATGCTTCATCTTCGGCTATTTATGGATCTCGCGGTACATTCGGTGTGGTATTGATCACAACCAAAAGAGCTAAGGCGGACCGAACAAGCATTACCTACTCCGGAAATGCCTCATTCCAGAAGCCAATCGCTAGACCCGACTTTATTACCGATGGATACACCTATGCTTCCCACTTCTTTACAGCATATAATGCATGGAACAACTATTCATCAATCCCAAGTAAACTGAATAAGACCCAGATCTTTACTACAGAATGGTTAGAAGAATTCAAACGCCGGAAAGAACAAGGCATTACTGAAGAAGTTACAGTAGATGATAAAGGAAACTACGTATATTATGGCAATGAGGACTATTATGGCACCCTGATCAAGGACAATACCTTTGTTCAGGACCATAACCTTTCCATTTCAGGAAACTCCGGTAGATTCGATTATTATCTATCTGGCAGAACTTATGACTACAACGGTATGTATAATTTCAATACCGACAATTATAACACGTACAACACAAGAGCTAAAGCAGGAATGCAAGTCAATGATTGGCTAAGGATTACCAATAACATCGACTACTCCTATGCTAAATATTGGGATCCTTCGACAGCTGGTGAAGGTGGAAATATCTGGAGAAACATAGCTGATGAAGGTCACCCTTCCTCTCCAATTTTTAATCCAGATGGCTCCTTCAGTTTCTCGGCTGCCTATACCGTTGGTGATTTCATTTATGGCAAGAATGGTACAGCCACTAAAAACGCTGACCTTCGCAATACCACGGCATTCGAAACTAAATTCTTGGATAACTCCCTGAGAATAAAAGGTGATTTCACCTTCAGGAACCGTGATTTCAATTCTACTCGCGTCCGCGTGCCAGTTCCATACAGTGTTGCTGAAGGAAAGATGTTGAAACTGGAAACCTCCATGAACAACAATATCTATCTGGTCGACCAACAATGGAAATACCTATTTGGAAACTTATATGGTGAGTACGAAAAAACCATTGGCGACCATTATTTCAAAGGTTTATTGGGTTATAACTATGAACAACGCGTTTACGAATCAGATTATATCACAAAGACAGGGCTTCTGACCGAAGATGTTGACAATATCAACCTAGCTTTAGGTCAAAATACCACCGCAACTGCTGGTTACAACAAATACAGAAACGTTGGCGTCTTTATGCGTGCTAATTATATCTATAAAGATCGATACCTATTTGAATTCAATGGACGTTACGATGGATCTTCCAAGTTCCCTATCAATGAGCAGTGGGCCTTTTTCCCTTCTGCATCCGTGGGATGGAGAATCTCGGAAGAACCTTTCTTTGAAGTAGACAAGAGCGCTATCTCCGATTTAAAACTAAGAGGTTCCTATGGTTCACTTGGGAATGGTAATATTGACCCCTATGCTTTTATGGATCAGTATTCCATCAGTATCTCCAACAGGGTGATTGGCGGGGTTAAAAATCCATATACAGGGGTTCCAGTGGTTATTCCAAACAACCTAACCTGGGAAACTGCAAGAACGGCCAATATAGGTCTGGATCTTTCTGCCATCAATAATAAATTGACTTTTACGGCTGATTTCTATCAACGGAAAACATTGAATATGTACACCGTAGGTATGACATTGCCAGATGTATTCGGTGCAGCATCCCCTAAAGGAAACTATGCCGACATGACTACCCAAGGTTTTGAACTTTCACTAGGATATAGAGATAGCTTTGAAGGTTCAGGAAGTCCATTTAACTGGTCTGTAAAAGGAACTTTGGCTGATTATAAATCAACCATCGATCGCTACAACAATGAAACCGGAAACCTTTCTGATTATTATATCGGCCAGACCCTAGGAGAAATATGGGGCTATGAAACCCAAGGCCTATTCCAGAACCAAGCGGAAATCGATGCTGCTGCTACACAATCCTTGATTAAATCTTCTAATTCTGG
Organism: Sphingobacterium sp. NPDC055431; assembly: GCF_053644255.1. Classification (NCBI taxonomy): domain Bacteria; kingdom Pseudomonadati; phylum Bacteroidota; class Sphingobacteriia; order Sphingobacteriales; family Sphingobacteriaceae; genus Sphingobacterium; species Sphingobacterium sp. NPDC055431. Next base: position 86,434 of record NZ_JBSHLH010000017.1, on the reverse strand, counting down.
TAAGATCTATCCTGGTGATGTACGCTTTGCTGATTTAGATGGAAATGGTGTCATTGACTATGGAACAAATACCTTGACTGACCATGGTGACAAAAGAATCATTGGTAACAAAGAACCACGTTACATCTATAGCTTCAACCTCAACTTGGACTGGAAGAATGTGTACATATCATCCTTTTTCCAAGGTGTTGGTAAGCAGCAGTGGTATCCTGGAAACGAATCAATCTTCTGGGGACAATATAATAGACCTTACAACAACCTTCCATCTTGGCATGTTGACAATTATTGGACTGAGGACAATCCGAATGGATACTTCCCACGTTATGCAGGATATAATGAATCCATTAAGGTCAATCCACAAACTAGGTTCTTACAGGAAATCTCTTACATCCGTATGAAAAACCTGCAGATAGGATATAACTTCCCTAGTTCAATCACCTCAAAACTTAAAGTTCAGAGCCTAAGGATTGGATTATCTGGTGAAAACCTATTTACTTGGTCCCCATTCTACAAAAGGACAAAAGATCTAGATGTCGGCAACTTAAGACCTTCAGATCCTGATATCTCGACAGGACATGGTGATGGTTTCAATTACCCGGTTATGAAGAGCTATAGTTTTAACCTATCTATCGGATTATAATCATGAAAACATTAAGAAATTTATTATATCTACCTGCTATCGCATTGCTGTTCAGTTCTTGTGAACTATCTGAAATGCCCCAAGCAACCGCAACCGAAGATGATATCTTTGGAACCGAAAACGGATTGAAAACCTACAGTATTTCATTCTACAACAATATTACCTCCGGTTCAGATGCCTATAAGGGCGATGCCATGACCGATTATTCTGTGGTCAATAGCCTTAATGACTTTATGGTCAAGGGAGCCTATTCTCCTGAAGTAAGTTCGGGATGGTCTTGGTCAACCTTAAGGAACATCAACCAAATGATCGTCAAAAACAACCGTGAGGAGGTTAATGAAACGATCCGTAATAACTATACCGGACTGGCTCGCTTTTTCAGGGCTTGGTTCTATTATAATATGGTTGTACGATTTGGAGATGTGCCATGGATAGACCATCCAATCTCGCAAGATGAAAGAGAAGTTCTTTTTGCAAAACAGGACTCTCGTGAGGTAGTGGTAAAGCACATCTTGGAAGACCTTGACTATGCCTACCAAAATATCACTGAAACCGCAGGCGACGGAACGGTAATCAACAAATGGACTGCCCTTGGTCTAAAAACCAGAGTGGCACTATTCGAAGGGACCTTCCGTAAATACCATGCACTTGATCTACCAACAAAACCAGATGACTTCTTCAAAATGGTAGTTGATGCCGGCGATATTTTGATATCAAAAGGTCCTTATTCCCTGAATACTGCCCAAGGGGTTAAATTATCCCAAAGGCAGCTGTTTATCAGCAATACGCCGGTTACCTCTGAGGTTATGCTAGCGGTAGCATTCAGTAAGGAATTGGCCATCTTAAATGATGCCAACTGGTGGTGGACTTCCGCAACCTACGGTCCTAGATTGAGCTTGTCCAGGGAATTTGTGAACAGCATATTGAATATCGATGGAACTCCATATACCGACCGTGCTAACTACAAAACTGAAGAATTCTTTGAGGAAACCCAAAACAGGGACAATCGCCTTTCGCAGTTGATCCGTACACCCGGTTACAAACGCAATGATGCTCCAGCTCCGCCCAACTTCAGCAGCTTTACCTATACGGGTTATCAGCCTATCAAATATACTTTGGATGATAGCTTCTATGACAATGGTGGCTACAATACCAATGCTGTCCCGTTGATGCGCTTTGCAGAGGTATTATTAAATTATGCAGAGGCAAAAGCTGAATTAAAGCAATTATCGGCTTCAGATTGGCAAAAGACCATTGGTGCACTTCGTGCTCGAGCAGGGGTGACTGGGGGGACTAATGCCCTACCTACAAAAGTCGACCCATTCCTTCAAAAGACCTTCTTCCCTAAGATTTCAGACCCTATTCTGCTAGAGGTTCGCCGTGAAAGACAGGTAGAACTTGCATTAGAAGGTTTCAGATTCAATGATTTGAAGCGTTGGAAATTAGGCGAATTGATGGCAAACCTGCCTTGGACGGGTATCTATGTGCCAGCCTTGAATACTTTAATGGATTTAGACCATGATGGTAAGATGGATGTTGTGTTCTATGATGGCAGTCAATCTGGACCATCCATCACAGTACCTTCAGGTGTTGCTAAAGTCGCTATCGGTGGAAAGGCAACCAACTTCCAAACACTTACTGCCGACAAACATTTGGAATGGTTCAAGGCCCAGCCCCGTTCTTGGGATCCTAACAACAAACAATACTTGTACCCAATCCCGGCTACAGCCATCGTAAAAAATGAAAACCTGGTACAGAACCCAGGTTGGTAAAATAAAATGAATTATCGTTTTCCAGTGGCTGCTAGATCTAGCAGCCACTTTTTTTATATATCCCCAATTTCATTGACAACAAACCATTTATTCCTTAGATCCATCGGTGTACTAACCTGTGGCCTACCTTCAGCATCCCGATAAGAGACCGTTTGCCTATAGACAAAATTACCCCAATTCCGATTCAGGTCATTCTGCAATGGCCACAGGTTGGCAACCTGATCGCGTCCGCCAAAGCCTAGGTCCTTAACATGGTCAAAATCATAACCCGATAAGGTCAAGTGATAATTCTCTGTCATCAACCTCCTGAATCTATCCTTTTCGGCACCCGAACCTGAAGTTGAACTCCGTTGCAATTTATCCCCTATCCGCACAAAGTTCTCACTGTCCACCCCAATCATAATAAACTCAGTCCCTTCGCCTGGCATTTCATTCCTGCCACTATAGCCCCTTCTCGTGGTCGGCGGAAGCTCCACACGGGTCTTACGATCAGCTGGCGCTGATTCTATAGGATCTGGTGGTACCATGCCTCTACTTCGCCATAAAGAATCTTTCGGAATCAGATCGGTTATCGCAAGCACATGCCCGCGTTTGGTCCAGCGGATTGCAATCGGATTTTCATAGCTACCATCCGGCAGATCGCCCTCAGAGATCAAAATAGCGACATGTTCAGAAAGGTTATTCAACAGACTATCCAACCTGGCCTTTTTAGCTAAAAAGGCAGCCCGTCTTTCTTCTGGAGGCAATGTGCGCGGAATAAAGTTCATTTTTTCCCGGTCTATTTCCTGGGCTATAGGTAAGGCCGCTTGCTGTGCCCTTCGCTTGTCATCGTCATTGGCAACAGGCACATTACGGATAAAACTTTCAAATGTGGTACCCCTTCTACTGGCAACCATCAAAGTCGCATTCTCTTCTTCACCATCAAAATAAAGCTCATGGTCCCTACCATCTCTGGCCCTGAAGGATTTCATCGCGGTCCACCAGCCAACCAGTGCTGCTATGGCTTCCCTACCCCTGTCAACCAGCCAATCTCCGGCCGCCAACAATCGGTCTACCAACCAATCGATTTTCTCATCGATCCATTCCTCAGCTCGGGTAGCCATTTCCCTAATCCTTCTTCCGACCCGACTCATGCTGACCTGATTGGACAAAAACTCCAAGAACAACGGTATGGCCCGCTGCAAATTGTTTTCAAAACGCAATGCGGCATTCATAAAGGTACCTGCCATTACTTCCCCCACATTGTCCAGCACGCCTTCTACCAATTCCAAGATCTCCCTCGCCCTATCGATCGCTGTTTCGACTGCCCGGTAAAAAGTAACGATGGAATTGACTACCGCCATAATACCCGTAGGATCCAACATGCTGACCAGCCTTGTACTTACCCGGGTGATAATATTGCTCACTAGCCAGTCGATAACCGAATCCACCAAGGTCTGCAGCAGTTCAGCTCCACGATCCCGGATCATCGTAATGATCTCATCCAAGCTGTGCTCATGCAGGGCAACAACCCAACTCCAGGCCTGTCCGGCGGCACGACCGATCCTACTGATCCACAGCCTTACCCTTGCGGCCAATTCTGCCCCTCTTTTCCGCTCAATGCTCCGATAGACCTTTTCCATTCCCACACTGAACAGACTGCCCAACATCCTGAAGATCTCCGTAAAATTAAAGGCCCTAGGTATATAGATCGGACTTCCTTGGACGGCATCAAACAGCCAGGTCGTAAAACCTTCCCTTAGATGGGTCCACTTACGCTCAAAGAAACCGATAAAGCCCAGCTTGGCCGTCTGCAGCATATTCACAAAGAATACCCTAGGCCGTTCGATGATACTGTCAAATACTTCAAAGGCTTTATTGAAGACTCTGACTGCCAACTCAGCTGGAAACCTTAATACCTCGAGCAACAGATTAAATACCTCCCATAATGCTCCCTTTACATCTCCATGGACAAACATCATGTTCAGTATGAGCATGCACCGGGTCCGCATGGCGGTCCAAGCACCTTCCACATCCTGAACCTCCCGGAGCAATGGAATAAGCTTAAATATATATTTTACAAAAAATGCAATTATCTTATCCCGTATACATTTCGGGATCCTATGGAAGAGGTCATCCAAGATCAAGAATCCCAATTGAATATAATTGGTCATCGCACGGCCTATCTTGGCCAATATTCTCGTTATCGGTTGCAAGAATGTCCTGATCCGAGCAAAGGCAAGCTGCAGATTGACGATCAGCTGGGTAGCCTGTACATTCGCCCATGCTTCCAACTCCACAAACTTTTCCGTCAACCAATTCACCGCCATATTGATAGCCGTAAGCATCAAGGCAGAAACATCCTGCGGGATACTTTGCAAGGAAATTACTGCCGTATGCAAAGTACCGCTGATCATTGCGATCTTAGCGCGCAAGAAAGTACTCAAACTTTGGATCGCCTGAAACAGGCCCGGAATCAATACCCCATTGATAAAACCTCTTTCTCGAATGATGGCATCCCGATGTATGATATAATGCCTGATCCTTGAAGCCGCATACATAATGCCGGTTATCATAGCTCCAGCAACAATAAATGGCCCCGCAGGAGATAACAGCAGAATAATGCCACCCAATATCATCAATTGGGTTTTATAAGGTTCCAAGGCTTGCTTCACCTCTTCCCATAGACTCAGGACCTTCCTTTTTACCTGTTCCCAAAGACTATCCTGATCATCACCTTCAAAACCTATCGCCCTTGCAAACCAATGCCATATATCCGCATAGACCGAAATAACGGTCTGAATATGGTTCCATATCCTTTCCGCTACCCATTTGATACCATCCCAGATCCTGCCGAAGATCCTGGAGACAAAATCCCAGATCGGCTTCCCGATATCGTTCCATACATGGTCGATAAATCGCTTGATCGGAGCCAAAAAGGTCTTGATCCTATCGAGAACGGGATCTGCAATCCCTTCCAATATATTGTTGATAAAGTCTGTCGCTTCCACAAATGGCGAACAGTCCCCCTGTTTCAAGCGCTCAATGGCCGTAACCATCCAAGCCCTGAAAAGATGGAAATTGGTCTTGATCAGACTGATAATGGAAGCTCCCAACCGAATCGGTTCACTAAAGGTATTCACGGTGCTGTTCACAAAGTCGGCTACTTTCCCCTTCGCCCAATTGCTGAAACCCTGTACCCTAAATATGTCGTAGACCTCAGGCGAAGCCTCCCTCAGCAGGGACCAAAGGGCCTCTTTGGCCTGCTCCATTAAAAAGCCATCCTCCTCATCCTGTTTGGCAATTTTCTTCTCCGTACTGCTCAAACTCGGATTTACTGCCGCATGCGCTGGATTAGGGCCAGCAGTATGGGCAGACTTTTGCTGCACCTGCTTCGGTCTTGCCCCGCCCTGCTGTATGGTATGGGTCAGTTCATGGGCCAAGAGATGCATGCCCGCATGACTGTTCACATCAAACTTACCTGTATTGAAATAAATATCATTTCCATGCGTAAAGGCCTGCGCATGCAGATCCTTATTCATTTGAACCGCCATGCTATTATCATGAATCCGGATCTGCGAAAAATCAACCCCAAAGGATTTTTCCATCTGCCTTAATATTGTCTCTGGCAATGGACGTCCTGCACCTTTTGAAGCAGATAGGTTATTCTCTACTGACGTCTGAGCCTTATTCCTGAATGCATTCAGGCTGTTAGCCTTTCGCTGCACCGTATTATCCCTTTCCCTTTCATCAGCCTTACGTTCCAAGTATACCGCTCTTCTAACCTCGGATTCATTTTGAAGCTGATGTCTAGATCTGTTCCTTAAGGTTCGCCGATTTTGAGGCCGCAGTTTCATTTCCCGCCTTTTCCCATCTTCCAGGACTACGCTCATCTGGCTCTCATTAGCATGCGCCTGTTTCTGAAGCGTTTTATCCTCCCGATCCTGCTCTTTCCGCTTGATTTTATCCCTCTCCTCCTCCTTCAATTGAACCTCATCATTCCCTGTTTCCTTACGCTGTACTTTTTCCTCCTGCGCGCATTGATCACATTTTCTCTGGACCAATGGCGTAATCGAAGGCTTCTGCTCCTCCCTTCTATTTCCCGCGTTTTCCTTCTCTTCCATCTTTTGCACTACCCGATCTGCAGTGGCATCGGCCTCCTTCTCATACCGGTCATTCGGCTCAGAAACATTCAACTTCGGCTGTACAAAAAAAGAAGAATTCTCCGACTTCCTCTGAAAGAAATCAGCATGGGTAGCACTATCGCAAAAAAATGAAGATTCAGCCCCTTTAGAGAAAAAAGAGCTGCTCGATTTGGCAGGACTTGCCACTGACTTTGCTTCAGCAGCTTTCATATCGGAATCGTTAAGACATATCCCTTAAATTTCCGCAGGAAATGCAGAAATAGCAATAGCTAGCAGTAGTCAATTTATAAAAGAAGTAACTGCCAACATCCTATTATGAAAAGCTCTGAAATATTTAACCCTTTAGCTCGGTATAGATTTCGATAAGGTTACTCTCAGGATCGCGGAAATGGGCAACCCGAATCCCCCAGTCATCCATATCCATGGGAACCGTAATAAAATCAATGCCCTTCTTCTTTAAGTCCTCAAAAGATGCATCAACATCATCAACCTCCAAGATCATGGCAAATTGATCATTCGACCCACGCCTGTTCTCTATCGCCGAAATGCCCAAGGCCATATTCATCAACTCCGACTTAAACAGCGCCAAGCCCCCAGGAATCCCAATGTTAAAACTGGCGTAAACCTCCCCCACATCCCCATGTGCACATTCCAGACCTAAAGTCTCCTTGTAAAATGTAAAGCAACTGTCAAAGTCCCTGACCATTAACCTGATATTGTTGAGTTTCATAGCGATGTGTTTTGGTTAGCTTAAACTAATTTAATGCATTTATTTGAGGAAACAGCTGTGGATGATATTTGTTTTTTGAAGAAAATTCTTTTTATACCCCTACAAATCATTGAAGAATCATAGAATTTGGCATTATTTCAATTCATTTTAAAATAATATTGTATGTTAAATTAATGGCCATAAAAAAATGGCCACTTTTAATAATAAAATTATCCTTTCATCTCCTATCTCTTTCTTCCCAGCAATCTATTGATTTCTTCAATTGTAAAATAATCTCTTCCACCGATTTTAATGGGTTTAATAATATGGTCATTTTTCATCCTATAATAGGTTGATTTACTTATTTTTAGCAGTTTAATCAGATCATCAACATCAATAAGTGAGTTATCAGGAATTGGTTTAATGTTTTTGGTTTGGGAGTTAAAAAGTTGGGCACTTTTAAAAAATTCACTGTTTGTTCGGGAAATCTCGGTATGATCGACTAACGTTTCATACATTTTTTCCAACAACCTTCTCACCCGCAGCAATTCATTGAATCTTGGTCTGGATGGATTTTCGTTCATATATTATGATTTGATTACTATCATGTACTAACCCCTCGCTACTCTATCCTAATGGGCCAAATTTAATTTTTAATTAAACACATTGCGTGGCTTTTACGTTAAGAAATTGAAATAAATGTATTAAGTACTTATTGGACTCAGCTATCATTGCAGCAATTACTTTATCTTTTCTGCATGCTGCTACCTGATAGTATATTAATTTCCAACCATTTGGCCCATCGAACCTAGGTATCAATCGATATTATTGACTGCAATACCCAAGCGATGCTTGAGAGACTTGCCAAAAAAAACCCAGTATACCCTGCAGCTCTTGGATCAGGGAATACTCCTACAAATAGCTATGTCTATAATAGCGGTAAATAAAACAAAACGAATGCTGATTTTTACTCATATCCATTGCGCCAAAACGGCCCAAAGTTATGCTGACCAATTCTCCAATATTATTTAAATATCTTTTTTAAATTTTTTAAACAATTAATAGCTGCTCAAACTTTATTGCTGCAATTTCTTCTGATGGGCAATTTAGAAATGACTATTAATTTCAGAATATATACTTGATTGGTCCAGGGAATGATAAAAGGAAGAATTCTTCAATTAACAAATGGAATTTTCCTTGATGCGTTGCAATTTTTCATTTAAAATTGGTTTTTGATCAGACATTTTATTTTGACTTAGTTTTACTCTCATTCGAGACACATTCGGAAAATTCGGAATGTGTCTCGAATGAGACTGGGATGAGACCAAGAAATTCTGATGGAAATTGAAATTTTTTATCGAAGGATTATTTTTCTAAGTTTTTCAGTTTTTCAAGTATTATTTCGGCCCTATTTTTCTTTCCAGGCTCTGATTTAGAATCTAAATCTTCCTCCCGATATTGGCGGTACTGATACTTAAAATCTTTAAGGAATTCAACCTGTTCGACCTGTACTATTCTTTTGGGCGTTAGGGCGCCGAACCATTCCTTGTCATTTTCTACTGCCCAAGATACTTGATAAATGTTAGCTTTTTCAGGAAATTTATGTCGATTTGAATTTTTTATTTCCTGCCATGCTAAATCATTGGCATAAATTACCGACATACAGCTGTCCTTTGGATTATTTGAAAGGGTTAAGGCATGCAAAAGCAAAGGGTTTTCAGGCAGTTTCCCAAGACTTATTATGGAGGCTTCTCGGTTCAGCAAACGATCAGCATGGTCCTTACAGCTAATTTGAAGGACAGACAAGAAGGAAATCAAGATGTATAGGATATTTTTCATGGTAGGATTTAATTAAGGTTCTTAAGCAGAAAAGGTCTAGTAAAAACATAATCGCTTTCTTGGAGTGGTTTATGGCAGTTGGTACATTCCGTCGTTAAAATCGCTTTTCCACCATACGGTTTCAGGTCTTTTCCCCGCCATCTTGCCCAGCCCCAACCCAAGCTGCTTTTAAATTTCTGGGCATCCTTGATCATAAATTCCACCTGAAAGAACTCCCCGGTTGATAGCGTTCCGTCCGCATTGCTCCTTGATTTCCATGCTGCTTTTGCAAAAATGGCTCCATCAGGCCAAGGTTTAACCCGATTCTCCTTAATGGCCTTTACGGCGATATCATTGGCATAGATGAGCCGCATCGTAGCATTATCAAAACGATCTGAAAAACTGATCAGCTTCCAATCTTTATATTCAGGAATATACTCGATTCCATTGGCATTCGCTGCAACAATCATTTTTTCCACCGCTTTTGGGGAATGGAGGTTTTTGTTGCTATCTAAAACCAGTGCGGGATCAAATGCTTTCCTAGGCGTACGCTCAGTCAAATACCTTTTTAGGATTGCGATATCATTCTCTGAGGGTTTGTTGTCCCCATGTATATAGCTATAAGATTTCAGTGGCATTTCACCCTCCAATATTTTATTCAAGCTGTAATAGAGGAGATTGTTCCTGGCCGGGATTTCTAAGGAATCCCACTTTGAGAAATTCATTGCCGCCCTACCCTTTGCGATATGGCCATTGACAAAATAATCTAAGGGTACGATTTTATCATACCAACTGAGATTGCTTTGGGAGGAATGACAATCAAAACAAGACTTTTCTAAAATAGCATTGATTTCCTCCGGAACTCCGGACAGTGGTTTTGCTGGATCCGACTGTACCGAATCCGCTCTTACAAAGGGCAAAAATTGCAGAACAATGATTCCCGCAAATAAAACCAAGGGGACATAAAGTGATCTTTTCATCTTAACTGATTGATGGTTCATGGCTCAAAATTAGCTTGAAACCTGAAGTAATGCCGCTTCAATGAGCTTGAAAGGGATAAAATGGAAGCTAAAAGTGAATATTTGGCCTTGAAGGGGATCCAGATCCGTGAAGGAAAGTATTAAAATCAGGTTTAAGTGCAGGAATTTTTGATTCCCTCACAAAAGCTATACATTTGAATGTCTCAACAAATAAAATGAAAAGCTCCAAACATTACTTATGGACATTTATAGGCCTAACTTTGCTGGCTTTTCTGGCTTCTGCGGCCTCATTGAGCTATTACTACCAAGAAGCTAAGACTTCCTTGCTGCAACAGAAAGAAAGTGCCGGTAAAAGAGAAATCAGGGAACTGGGCGTTTTGTTGGAACAACAGATCCATGCTGGGATTGCAAAGGAAACGGTGATTGCGAACCTTCAGAAAAGCATCCTGAACACGGATGTGCAGAGTGAATTTGTCTGCATGTATAATACCCAAGGCATTGAGCTATGCCACCCCGATCCATCCTTGATCGGACAAAAGATCGACGCCTCAAATTCTTCCATCAATATAGCCGGTCAACGGAATTCGTTTCGCCAGATCTTGAAGGAAGGAAAGGAACGCTCCGGCACCCGGGAATTCCCCTCGGATAGCCAAAGAAGTTCCGAAATAGTCAGTGTCTACCCAGTTCAGGGAACAGATTGGATGCTGGCCAGCCATGCCAATATTGCTGCAGTTCAGGCTCAGTTAGAGGATCTATTCCTAAAATTTGTTGTGGGTGGAATTCTTTTTACTTTATTCATTAGCCTCTCTTCCTTCCTATTGATCCGCTTGATCTATAGGACTTACGAAAAGCAAAAAGAGGCTGAGATTGCAGAACTCAACATGCAAGTGAATACCCTACAGATCATGAACCAGCAACTCGAAACAGTAAAGAACAATATCGCTCAAGAATTTTCCGATAAAAAACCGACTCGAAAACGTATCCTCTCCTATATCAGGGATGAGGTTATTGCCTTGGATACCGATGATATCGCCTATTTTGAATTGAACAACAATGCTATAATAGCAAGGACATTTGATCAAAACACCTATAGCGTCAATGGAAGTTTGGATGAGCTGGTCAATGAGCTGGACCAAGAGGTCTTCTATAGAGCCAACCGACAGTTTATCATTAATATCCGAGCGATCTCCAATATCTGGGTGTATGGGAGGAATCAACTGCGAATTGAAACCACGGCAAAAAGTGAAGCCCCAATCCTTATTAGCAAGAACAAGGTCTCTGAATTTAAAAGGTGGTTAGATCGTTAGAGATTTGCCCGAAGTTGCCATTCTATAGGATAAATATTGCTAAAAAATTCCTATATAATTGCAATTGCTCAATCGCATGAACCGAAAGAAATAAAAAATTCATGGCCAGAAAATAAATTTAATCTTTAAGGTTCCCTTACTTTAGTCCTGCTTTCCGAAAATCTATGTAAATATCGTTTATATCCTTTTTTTTAATTGTTTAAACAAATATTTTAATAATACCACTAAGTATTTTCTAAAACATTTAATTAATTGACCTGTTTTTTTTGAAGAGGATAAGAAACAGAGTTTTAAAATTTAAATGATTAAACGATGAGTATGTTAGAAGATTTGAAACTAAAGAAAGACCTGATTATTGCCAATTTCAAGGAAGCTGCCAATGATGGTTATGACCATTCGATTGAGTCCGCAGGAAAAAAAGGTCTTCGTTCAGGGCGTGTGTCTGAACTGACAGCTATTGCGGATTTAAAACCTGGTGGTGGAGAGCGATTAAAGAAAATCATGGAGATTGCCGATGGTAATCTTGGCGGAGCAACACGCGTAGGTACCTTACATGACCTGCGGATTGTCCTGTTGGACAATGACAGCAAAATACTGTTCTGTACGGCCTACGATGGCGATTGGGATGCATATATCGATGATTTTGCGACCAAAATCCCGGAATTGATGGATATCATCTTTGGGAATGTGGAAGGCTGGCCTGGCATCAAGGATCCAAGCGTCAAACAATTTATCATTGATCATCAGATTACTGCAACGGGTTGGTATGTTGGTGTGCCACACCTAACGGTCAACGATATCCGAAGGCAGGACAAGATCGTATCTGGACTGAACAAGGTAATTGATGAAGCGAATAAAAGTTAGGCTATGGCATTTGAGATTTTAAAAAGGATTTTTAATCCGAACAAGGTGGAAATTGAATTGGAGGATATCCAATCCATGATCTTACGTAGCCGACCCATTCCCTATTATGGGACGATGGCAGCCCTCCGAATCAAATCTCCCGAAGCGGGAAAGGAAATGATCAAGGCCGTGCTACCCTTGGTGCATTCTGCCCAAGATTGGGACAAAAACGAAGGGGCTACCGTATTTTTAACCTTTACCTATAAAGGATTGGAAGCACTGGGATTACCGAAAGACTCTCTGGATTCCTTTCCGGAATCGTTCAAGGAAGGCATGGCCGCTCGAGCCAAGTTCTTAAAGGATGTGGATGTCAATGACCCCAAGCATTGGGAAAAATCATTTAAGCAGGAAATCCATGTCGCTGCCGCCGTAATTGCCGATTCTGCAGACGCATGGCAAGAATTATTGCAACAGTTCAGGAAAGAGCTGGAGGGGAAATCCGACATTGAGGTCTTGTTTCAGCATGATTTTGGTGCAACGGAAGAGGTCAAAAATGTCTTTGGATTCAGGGATGGCATCAGCAATCCGGAAATTGAGGGCAGTGGCATTGAATTACCCGCCAGCTATGACCGTCCGATAAAAGCGGGGGAATTTATCTTAGGTTATCCGGGTGAAGCTGGAGTAATCGCTCCTTTTCCTCAACCGGAAGTTCTGGGAAAGAATGGTTCTTTTCTGGCAGTGCGTAAATACCAAAGCCAGGTTGCTGAATTCAATAAGTTTATCCAAGAGAACAGCAATAGTCCAGAGGAAGGCGAGCTATTGGCAGCAAAGACAGTAGGCCGTTGGCGAAGTGGAGCTCCCTTGGTCCTAAGTCCAGATGCGGATGATAAAGAACTGGGCGAGAATATGCACAAGAACAATGATTTTTCATTCAAGCACGATGAATATGGCAAGAAATGCCCTTTCTCTTCACACATCCGCAGGATGAATCCTCGGGATTCCAAAAACTTTGTGATGGAAGATGTTCGCTTGCACCGCATCATTCGAAAGAGCGTCACCTTTGGAGATATCGTCCCTCCTGAGGTTACCAAGAATGATGGCAAGGAACGTGGTCAGTATTTCCTCGCCATCAGTGCCAATGCAATGGGTACCATGGAATTCTTACAAGCCCAATGGGTAAACGATGGGAATTCCCAAAACCTGGGAACCGAAACCGACCCTTTGATATCTGTTCAAAAAGATGGACTGTTCACTGTCCCCGCTGATCCCATGGTCAAACGGTACCACAACCTCCAGACCTACAACATCGTAAAAGGTGGAGCGTATTGTTTTATCCCAAGCCTTTCTGCCTTGAAATGGATCAGTGAACTGGCATAAATAATCACACAATATTCATAAAATGCTAAACTATAGAACATGAACAAGGAGTATATAAAATATAGCCCTGATTTGGAGGAAATCCCAGAGAATTTCGAAGAATATATGGCTACCATCAATAAGGATATCCAAAACTACATCCAGGAAACCAAGCAACTGAGCAATATCAACCATTATACCCGAGATGCACATGCCAATGGCTATGCCGCCCTAAAGGCAGAATTTGAAATCTTGGGAAATCTTCCGCCCGAGCTTGCGCAGGGCGTATATTCACAGCCTGGAAAGCACGAAGCTGTCATCCGATTTTCCAATGGCTCGTCAAGGGTCCTGCCAGATAAATTAAGTGGCAATGCCCAAGGTATGGCCATTAAGGTCTTTGATATACCAGGGGAAAAATTGGCACCTAACGAGGTAAATTCCCCTAATATGGATTATAACCTGATCAATAATCCGGTATTCTTCTGCAATACGGCTGAACATTATGTCTTTATCTCTAAGCTATTCCTTAAGCTGACCGATTTCTTTGAAAAAGGCGCCTTAGGTAAACTGGAATTTGCCGCATTATGGGCCACAGAAAATAAAAAGGCTTTTCCAAATTGGGAAGCGCTCAAGGAATTGAATGCCTTAAAAACCTTTGAAAAGATCCCTGCCATCAATAGCTTTCTATACGAATTCTATAGTATGGGCGCAGTAAGGCATGGAGATTACATGGCTAAGGTCAGGGTAAAACCTACCGAGGAGACCAAACAGCGGGTTCAACAGAAAGATGTGAACATAGAATCCGAAGATTGGCCCTATCGTTCTGCAATTATTAAGGAAATCGCTAAAAACGATATGACCTTTGAACTGCAGGTGCAGCTCTGCAATGATCTGGACAAACTGCCGATCAATGATCTGACAGTTGAATGGGATCAAGAGCTTTCGCCCTTTCAAACGGTAGCCAAGATCAGCATTTTTCAACAGGAAGTTCCCGCAGATGGCAACTTTGAAATCATGGAAAATCTATCCTTTACCCCTTTTAGGACCATTGAGGAAAATAGCCCAATCGGCAATCTACAACGGACCAGACAACAGGCCTATGTCACTTCATCAACAAGTCGTCATGCCCTTAATCATAAGAAAAAAGTGGAACCTAAAAACCTAAAAGAGGCTTTTGACCCAAGCTTTTATAATTTGTAGATTTTAAGATCGCGGTAAATTGATTTTATCGCGGTTTTTTTTGGACGTGATTGTCAACCTGACGAAGGAAGGATCTCGGGATTTTACAGGCTTAATCAATTACGGCTGGCATTGGCGTACAGGTCCTCCATCTTCTTTCCTCCCCTGCTGTCGTCCTGACGAAGGAAGGATCTCGGAATTTTACAGGCTTAATCAATTACGGATGGTATTGGCGTACATGCCCTTTACCTTCGTACCCCTGCTGTCGTCCTGACGAAGGAAGGATCTCGGAATTTTACAGGCCTAATCAATTACGGATGGTATTGGCGTACATGCCCTTTACCTTCGTACCCCTGCTGTCGTCCTGACGAAGGAAGGATCTCGGAACAATGTATACATATCCATGTTGTATTGGCATACAGGTCCTTAACCTTCGGTTAAGGATGACAAGCAGTTTCTGAGGAGAACCGTACAGATTCCTCACTGATCGTTCAGAATCAAAATGCACTAAAGAGGGATTCAGAGTGAAACGAAGAATCTATTGATGTTTTTTTTTGGAAATCCTGTCATCCCCAAATCGTAAGATGAGAAAACCATTTCAAGTGAAGTATGGATAGTTCCGAGACCCTTCGGTGATACCCTCATGGTGACATAGGAAAGGTATAGAAAAACATTTCACCCCCACTGTGGGTTCGCCATTACAAACATCTAATTTCTACAAACATTTCACCCCCGTTGGAGGTTTCTCAATACAAACATTCACCTTCCTGAGGAAGCCCTTTAGCCTCCCGGCTCATTTCCAATGGCGGAAAAATGGAAAGAATGCCGTTGTCCTGCGCGATGGGATTGGCCTTGGAATGCTTCCTTCAAAATTCTCCATCAAAAGGGAGAATTTTGAAGGAAGATATTCCCGACAACAAGGCATTCTTTTCATGTGAAGTGGATGGTGCGAAAAGCCATCTTAAATGAGCCGAAGCGTTTTGGTTACTTTTGCGCCTCAAAAGTAACGAAGAGAATTGGTATCCGTGAGCTCCTTCGTCGGTTTGGTTACTTTTGGGCTTCAAAAGTAACGAAGAGAATTGGTATCCGTGAGCTCCTTCGTCGGTTTGGTTACTTTTGGGCTTCAAAAGTAACGAAGAGAATTATACATACATACCTGCATTTCAGATCCTATGGATTAACTTTGAAGAGTTGAATGATAAATGCTTTCAAAAAATTTAGATTATGATCAAGATATACCATAACAACATGTGCAGTAAAAGTAGGGCTACTTTAAATCTTTTACAGGAGGGACAGGAGGAAATCAAAATTCAGGAATACCTTAAACAGGTTCCATCAAAAGCTGAATTAAAGGAAATCTTAGCTATGCTGAAAATGAAGCCGTTGGATTTGATCCGTAAGAATGAGGTTATATTCAAGGAGAACTATAAAGATAAAAACCTATCCGATGAGGAATGGATAGATATTATGCTTGCAAACCCAGTCCTCATAGAAAGACCGATTGTTGTCAAGGATGGAAAAGCTGCAATCGGTAGACCAATTGAAAAGATCATTGAGCTCTTGAAAACTTAAGTTCCAATAGCTTCATTTTTCCTTCCCCATAACCAATAAATAAGGATACCAAGTAAACTTCCAATTAATATAATGAAAGTCCACAGATATTTTTGATTGACGTTTAGGGATTTATTGTGGATAATATGAAATAGGGTATAAAAAAACGGTAATGCTCCTATTAACAAAAAAACAATCTCGATAGAGCCAATATTGATAAACAGTAAATTCATAATCAGGATTTTATTTAGTTAAAATTAACAAAAATCTGTACAATAATTACCTAAAAACTGGTATTTATAGAAAGTAAGAATAGCCTTACTTTTGTATGGAACAACATCACATTAACTCCTTTGCATAAGTACATACAATTAGGATAGAATGAAAAATGCCCAACCGTATGGCTGGGCATTTTCCTTTATAGGAGTTTTGGATA
The DNA here is from genome assembly GCF_053644255.1 of Sphingobacterium sp. NPDC055431. Classification (NCBI taxonomy): domain Bacteria; kingdom Pseudomonadati; phylum Bacteroidota; class Sphingobacteriia; order Sphingobacteriales; family Sphingobacteriaceae; genus Sphingobacterium; species Sphingobacterium sp. NPDC055431. The sequence goes on along the minus strand of NZ_JBSHLH010000017.1, from coordinate 69,719 downwards.
TTATTTATCCAAATCTCTTAACCATGTTTGAACTTCTTCACGAGTTTTACCCGTTTTTTTCTGAAGTTTACCATATAGTTCGTCTTCTTTTCCTTCAACATACAATAAATCGTCATCCGTTAGATCTGCATATTGCTGTTTTACTTTTCCTTTTAAAATATTCCATCTTCCTTTTAAATCTAATGAATCCATTTGCTTTTTATTTTAAGTGAATTAATAAATATGTGTGTATAAAAGGAACAATGCTAAACCTAAATAGTTTTATTTTTTTTGAATTCAAGGAGAAGATTGCAAAAACCAAATGATTGATTCTTTGTTTTAATTACATGGATTTAAACAGAACTTTTGCATATCATCATGAAGGCCGTGAGATTCAATTCAGCGTGACTTATGACCCTAAGACCCATTCATTCAATGTGGTTGAGGGCGATAACATCAATTATATCCTGTCCTATAACCCAGCGACACGGGAATGGACAAGCACCGAAGATCCTGGACCTAGTATTTCAGTAGATAAATTGGCCCAGTTGGTCCAAAAAAGTTTCGGAGTCTTCGTATAAGCAAAAAGAAATTTTAATTAGTTTTCCCTCGAAATGCAGGTATTTGGCCTGCATTTTTTTATTTAAAGAAACAGCCCCAAAATTAATTTGGAGCTGTCAATTATTTAGACATTTTACCTATTTCTGCCTTAAGGTAAGCTGTCCATACTATTTCTTCATAATGCCTTTGCGAGCTTATTTATCGGTAGTATTCATTGGGTGAACAGTCTGGAAAGGAAATAGTTCATTTTATTTGGATGGAATGGATGAGGAGGGTGGTTTTGTGGATGTAAGGGTGGTTTGAACCAGGATGGAATGGATGAGAGGATGGACCAAGACAATTTCTTACAGCTACACTACCCACCTGATAAGGTTTTCCACTGGGTCCCGGATTATCCATTATTTATTTAAAATAGATTCTTCGCTGCACTCTGAATCACTCTCTAGCGCATGTTGATTCTGAACGATCAGTGAGGAATCTGTACGGTTCTTCTCACAAACCGCTTGTCATCCTTAACCGAAGGTTAAGGAACTGTACGCCAATATATTTATGATTGTTTAGTCCCGAGCCCCTTCTTTCCTCAGGATGACCCGGAAAAGGAGAGCTTTTTCCACGATATACTGCCCTAGAAGGGCAGAATTATTTTAGCAATAGTTTTTCGCTACTTCCAGGCTAACTTGCCATGTTTTCTAAAATAATGTAACCCCTATGGGGTTATATATTTAAAAAATAAAAGAGCTAATTTATTTTCATTTCCAACATGGTATCATCACCTTCCGATAATTTTAGTCCAATTATTTTATTCTCAGGATGGCAAAACGGAGGGACCCGAGGCCTAGGAAAGTACCTTATGAAAAAAGCCCCTTCAATGATGAATTTCAATTTTTTTTAGATAATTTAAAGTAAAAACTCTTTTGATTCGTCTTTGTCTTTATGGACGAGGCACAGCTAGAACGTATGTCGGAAAAAAACGCCAAAACTTTTTCGGAGGTTGTCAAGGAATATGGCGGCCAGTTGCTGCGCTTTGTCAAGGCGCGGGTGAAAAAGACTGCCGATGCGGAAGATATCCTGCAGGAGGTTTGGTATCAATTCTCGAGGGTTACCAATATTGAAGATTTGGGAAATGCTGGGGCATGGTTATATTCCGTTACCCGAAATAAAATCACAGATAGTTATCGAAAAAAGAAGGATGAATCGCTCGACGAGCTTACCGAAGCTGCCGATGAGGACTCCTTCCCTATTGCACATCTCTTGGTTGCCGATGAAACGGACAATCCCGAACTCAAGATGTTCAAGGATATCTTCTGGGACGAGCTGATGAAGGCTCTGGAAGAACTACCCGAAAAACAGCGCAAAGTGTATATCCTTAATGAAATCGAAGAGATGACCCTACAGGAAATTGCAAATCTTGAAAATGAAAACCTCAAGACCATCATCAGCCGAAAAAGCTATGCGGTTAAGCATCTTAGATTAAGGTTGCGGGGTCTCTATAATGAATTAAAATCTTAAAAAAAAAATAGCGATGAATAGCTCAATGAATACTAAAAGAAAAGGGAAAAAGATCTTTATAGGAATAGCCATTGTTATCTTCTTCTTCCTGCTCATTGCCTTGCTTCAATTTCTATGGAACAAGCTGATGCCCGAGATATTCGGTCTGAAAACCATTGATTACTGGCAGGCACTCGGATTGTTTATCCTTTCTAAGCTCCTATTTGGTAGAGGCTTTGGAAAGCCAGGTTCTGGCTTTGGCCGTAAAATGCGACAAAGAGAACTAGATCGTTCCGACTTAAGTGAGGAAGAAAAGGAAAGATTGCGGGAAGAATGGAAGCGCCGCTTTGATTCAAAATGTGGATTTTAGGCTTGCCTAGGGGGGAAATTGAATATTTTTCAAAATAATTTAAGGTAAAAGGATGGGTTCCTGCGTCTACTACATCAAAGGCCTTTAAATAGAACAAAATAAGAAAAACATGAAAAATAAATTTCAATTAATAATTCCAAGATTACTTGTAGTAACAGCCATAGCAGGTATTGCAACATTGCTGATCGGAACAATCTTTAAAGTACTGTTGGTTACAACCATCTTGTTTTCCATAGGAACCTTGGTTTATTCCAAAATCAGCAGACGTAGAAAGCATGCAGACTATCCTGCCTACAGGGCAGCATTTGAGGACCCGATAAACGGTCCTTACCTTACTGCAAATCCACAGGCTATAGTTCCTGTTCAATATGTGAACAGAGCGAGCAAACCCAGCATTGTCCCTATTTACTAATTAATAAAAAATGATAAAAATGTTCAGAAGAGAAACATATAACCAAGACGCAGAAGCTCAGCAAAATTTTTGCCGAAGCAATTTTAAGAGAAAATTTGACCGTTTTCAAAATCACTTTTTCAATGAAGGAAATCCCTTCAACAGAAGTCAAAAAGCAAACATCCCAGTGAATATTGCAGAAAATGAAGAATTATACCAGGTTCAGGTATATGCGGCAGGCAGGAAGAAGGAACAATTTCAGGTAAATATAACCGACCAGGTCCTGACAATCACCTGTAAAGCTGCAGAATTAGAGCCAGGATTAAAATATATCTACCAAGAACAGCAATTAGGTGAGTTTGAAAGAGCTTTCCAATTGCAGGATGAGATTTTGTTAGGGAATGTACATGCCAGTTTTGAGGACGGTATCTTAACGGTAATCCTTCAGAAAGATCCTTCCAAAATAAAACCGGCACAGGAAGTTCAGGTCTCCTAGTAGACTTGAGATAACATAGAACCATAGAAAGAGCAACCTGATGAGGTTGCTCTTTCCTTTGTATAAAAAATTATCCTTGTGAAATCGCTGAAGAAAGGATTATGATCCAAAGAAGTATCGCTCCACATCTTTCCATCCATTCAATCTTTCAAAACCAGTTTCATGGATATTGTGATAGCAATTAAATATCAGGCCTGTACCCGAGAAAGAACGTAGATTATAGATATGGTCATCGATCATATAGTCTGCTTTGATGATGCCCTTATTGCCACAAAATACCACTTGATGCCAAGTAATAAATGGGAAATGCTCTTGTAACCAATCAAATTTTTCGACCAAGCTCCAAGGGAATTCCATTGCTGCCGAAACGATATACACATCAAAATTATCGTTCAGACGCTTGACCACTTCTTGGGCATCAGGATTCAGGGGAAGGGTCCTAAAGAAATCAGGTTTCTCCAAATATCGGTAGACTGCAGCAGGGTCCTCAAAGCATTCGGCTTCTGGTTTTCCTTGGATCTCGGCTTCAGTGATCCGGATTCCTGTTTCCTGGAAATGATAAGCTAAATAATGCGCCATGTTATTGGCCAAGACCCCATCCATATCGATGGCAATAGTTTTACGTGTTGACATATTGGAAGATATGAAATTATTTGATACCGAAAAATCATCTAATTGATATTTTCGATCAATCTTTCTTTATCAGGAGGTTCGGGAATTACCTTATTATTACAAAAGAACCTTAAATAATTACGGACATTAAAATTTGAGCTGTCTCCCCAATCATTAAAAACTTTACAGGCATCCTCGCCCCTATTTAGCATCAGATAACAGATCCCCAAGGTTCGAAGGCAATCATTATAGTAAAAAAATTGTTTTCGATTGACAGGAACCTGTATCGCTTTTTCTAAATGAGGTAAGGCCTCTTCATATTTTCCTTCTTGGTATAAGTCATCCCCTAGTTGGAACGATGAAATTGCATCCTTGATCTCCTTTCCGACATCTTTTTTATCGAAAGTCGAATAATGGATCCTTTGAACGACAAGAACATTCTCTTTAAAATCGTTAAAGAAAAAACCACTGATCTTATTCAGTGCTTTCCTGAGATCGGTTTCCAGTTTTAAGTCAACTGGATTTAGAAATACGACATCCCTGATTACATTATTCGTATCCAGTACAAATTCAATTTCACAAAAGAATTCGGATCTTGACTTCTTTTTTAGTTCCGAGGAATAAAATGCCATACTGCTTGCAAAATCCATATTGCTGGTAAACCTCACCTTGTTAAAGGTATCTTCAATCAATAATTTCTCACCGTTTCTTTCTGCATATTTTGCCTGAAATTCAGGATATGTTTTTATGAATATGGAGTCTTTCAAAAAATAAAAGATATGATCAGGGTCGCCACGCTCTTGTATCACAAGGTAATCTGAGTCAAAAGAATAAAAAAGGGATCGGTGGACCATATCAATATTTTTGAGATCATCATATCTGGCCTTAAATGGTTGATCGTTGATTTTTAACTCATCTTTTGATATTTCATAAATGGTTTCATTGGAAAACAAGGGCGAATGTATATCGGAAATCATCTTATTGGCATCGGTGACAAAATCAAGGACCCAACGCCCGATCAGTCGATTCTCTTGGGCATTGATCGGTTGGAAAAACAAGCAAAACAGAAAGAAAAGCAGAAAGGACTTGCTAGGGAACATGTTTGGAATGCCTCCAAAATATTTGCAGTTCATAATAATTGATTAAGAGTAGTTGAAAGTAAAGATATTTCCCAAGAATTCGAAATGGTTCAGCCCCTAAACTGAACTGTCATTAAACAGCGGTTATTTATTAATAGAAACTTAATGAAGTTAAGTATTTGTGATAACATTTTCTTAATATTTCAACCATAATTTTATGTTTTAAAGATCAAAGCAAATTAACCTCATGAAACGTATCCTAAAACTCTACCATGAAAACAGGTATTTTTATAATTGTTTTTTAACCTGGTACTTTTTTTTGAGTTGCATTGTATTTTCAATTCCGAAACAAGAGTCATTTTTATTTATCAATTCCAAGCATTCTTTATTTTTCGATTATTTTTTCACGGTCATCACACAGTTTGGCGATGGAATCTTTGTGATTGCCTTAGCCTTACTTTGTTTCTTTTTATGGTCCAAAAGGCTGGGCGTAGCAATTGCAGCAACCTATATAGGCTCTGGATTGATCTGTTCACTCTTAAAAAGAACCTTCCATACCCATAGACCGGGTTTCAATCTTCATGATGACCCCTCCTTTCATTCCTTGGCCTGGATGCCCATGTCCTACCACAACGCATTTCCATCTGGCCATACTACCTCGGCATTTGCCTTGGCCACATGTATTGCCCTATATTCTAAAAATAGAAATTTGGCCATTATTGCATTCCTGCTAGCTTGCTTGACGGGTTATTCACGGGTTTACCTAGGTCAGCACTACCTTGATGACGTATGGTTTGGTTCTTTATTGGGAATTAGCTTCTCCTGTTTATATGGTTTGTTGGTTTCCTATTATGGTGAAAATGGCTTCAGCCTTTCCATACCTAATAACTTTAAAGTATAATCTATGCTAAAGATAGCGCTGAGTGCTGCCAAATTTGCGGCGGTAGGTCTTTTGGGAATGGCCATCGATTTCTTTTTCACCTGGCTCTGCAAGGAAAAACTAAAGATAAATAAGTTCATCGCCAATGCCATCGGTTTTTCATTAGCCGTGGTCAATAATTATATCTTGAACAGGATATGGACCTTTTCCAGCAAAAACCCGCAGGTTTTAGAACAATTCCTTTATTTCCTAGGGATCAGCAGCATTGGACTGGCACTCAACAGTACATTTCTATATCTTTTTCACCAAAAGTTAAAGTTAAACTTCTATTTCAGTAAGCTCCTCGCTATTGGGATAGTTTTCATCTGGAATTTTTCTGCCAACCTTCTCTTTACGTTCAACAATGGAAAATGAATACAGGATTAAACTGAGATGGCTAATCATTGTTAGCAGCATCTTGCGATGCCTGTTTGCTCTTTTTATCGAACTGGGCAATGACGAAGTCTATTACTACAGTTATGCGGAACACTTAGATTGGAACCACTTTGACCATCCACCTATGGTTGGTATTTTGATCCGTTTTTTTACGCTTAACCTTCATTGGGTCAATGATTTTTCCATGCGTTTTGGAGCAATCATCATGGCGGCTTTCAACACTTGGTTAATCGCAGGAATTGCGAGACATCTGATGAGCGAAAGAGCAGGATTGATTGCGGCCGTCCTGTACACGGCATCCATTTATTCCAGTATCATTTCCGGCCTATTTATCCTACCAGACTCCATAGCAAATACTTTTTGGATCGCTGCCATATATAGTATGGTAGTGATTTTGACCACAACAGACCCACATAAGCAAAGCAATCAATTTCTGCTACTAGGTCTATGGCTAGGATTAGCCTGCATGAGTAAGGTGCATTCCATTTTTTTAGGTATAGGTTTTATTTCCTATATCCTCCTTTTCCAAAGACCATTTCTCAAAAATAGATCGTTCTACCTAGGGATGGGTCTCTTTATGATCTGTGTGCTTCCCATTTGGCTTTGGAATGAAGAATATGGTTTTATCACCTGGAAGTTCCATAGTCAGCGCATCAGTTACTTAGATTCGGGAATCCGATGGGACTATTTTGCCCAAGCGATTTTTGGACAGATCTTCTATAATAATCCCCTATTGATCTATATGTATGTTTTTGTCCTTTTTTCCTTATTCAAGGATAAGTTTAAGATAAAAGGGCTGTCAAAAGATATAGTTTACCTCTTGTTACTGACCTCCCTACCGATAATTGGCGCAACTACGGCAATTTCCCTGTTCAGACAAGCCCTGCCACATTGGAGTGGTCCAGGTTTCTTTGGGATTATGCTAATAAGCAGCATGTGGATCGACCAACAGATCATACTTAACAGGATTTCGAAAATCAGGAAATTATTAAATTTTCAGCTTAGTTTTACCCTTATTATCATTGCCATTGGGGTTCTCCTGATCAATTTCTATCCCGGCAACCTTTTTTCAAATTCGACAAACGATCAATTGGGCAAGGGAGATATTACGCTTGACATGATGGGCTGGAAGGATTTAAAGGGCCAATTTGAAGCGTTAAGGACAGAAGATATCAGCAAAGGTGAAATGTCCATCCATGATGCACTATTGGTAGATAAATGGTTCCCCGCTGGCCACTTATACTTCTATTTGGCAAGGCCAATGGAAATGCGCATGATAGCTGAAGGAAAACTGACGGACATCCATAAATATGCCTGGATAAACCTGTCGATTCCGCCTATACAAAAGGGTGAAAATGCCTACTTTATTGTTCCCTCCAATAATTATATTTCCGTTGAAAATCAATATTCCAATCTATTCAAAGAAATAAAATTGAGAAAGGTTTTGGTGCAGGAACGAAGTCATCAAGCCGTGAGGTATTGGTATATATACCAACTCTTCTCAGCCAAAGAAACCATTGGAAATCGACATCCTATGTCATACAAAGAATAAAAAAGGTTGCCATAAATGACAACCTTTGGTTTAAAATATAAAGATATAATTGTTTAAAAGATATACCGCCAAGAATTGATCAGGGTCATCGGGATATAGATAATGGTCAATAATAATGCAGTAACAAGATCTGGCTGTTCCAGCTTTTTGAAACGTGCATAGGAGAACAGGGTTATACAGATCAATAGGAAACCTATTCCGATAATAAAGGACCAAGTATTTCCAGCAAGGTTATTGAGCAAGATTCCCGCTTTCAAAAGAACCAATACCAGAATCTCTCCCAAAAGGATTTTCTTCCAATTCATGAATTAAATAAATCTAGTTGAACAATGTTTATTAATTAGCTTGAGCAAGAATGGCTTTTTCGGACATTCACGCATTTTTAAATGTTCTTTCACAAAAGACCAATATCCACAATGAATGCAAAAATATTTCATAATAATCAATAATTAATAAACGATATCCGGTAATTGTGGGTTATGAATATATTGTTTAAATCAATAAAAATTTTACGGTTTTCCGTAAAAAGCAATATTATTATACGGAGACAATATTTCCAGAACAAGACCACAAAAATAATAGGCCATTTATGTTCAAATGGCGATTAAAATAATCCTGTTGTGCAGTTTTTAAAAAATATTTTCAGGAAAAACGGTTTTTTTGGGCACTTACGTTCTTTAAGGTGCTTTTTACTCAAAGCCCTAAACCCGCAATAGAAGCATTTGTTTAGCATGACACTAATTAATTGTTAATAATTTGACGATTTGGTTAAGGCAAATATATCTCAAAAATACTATTTAACATTACGGTATTCCGTAATATTTTTATTGTTATTCTCTAATAATTAAAAAGATTTCAACGAAGCAAATGCAACAAGTTATTTATTAGTTGTTTAAACATGATTAAGTTTGTATTGTTGAGAAAATAAAAAATAGAAAAAGGACTGATTCAAGTCCTTTTTCTATTTTAATGAGCTGTTATTTCTCTTATTTTTTCTGTTCAGCTGGGGAATAATCTGCTTCAGAATGCAGGGAACATTTCCATTTTCCGTTTTCTTGGATCCAAGCGGAGCTACATGCACATTTGGCATTACGAAATTGCCCTTGGCTTTCAAACTCAACATCGATTAAATAACCAATGGTTGCAAAACTCTTACTGAACATTTGCACGACAGCTTCGGAAATTCCCTTTATTTCCATTTTCATACCTTTCCCCATATCAAAGTTTTTCTTATAGGTCGGTTCATCTAAGTATTTTACGCCATACTTACTGACTACGGTACATGGAAAGTAGGTAAGGTCTCGGACAGTATCATAATCTAGACTGGCCATTCCCTGCCAGTACTTCTTTTCTAAATCGAGGATTTGATCTTCCATAGCTAAAATGTTTTTTGTTCACTATAAAGACAGTTGCCACCCATCATTGTTTTAGATCTTTAGTTTAATTCTCAATAACTGATCCGTTGATGTCAGATAAAGATAGCCATCAGCTCCAAAGGCACAGTTAGCAGTATGCACGGTAGAGCGAATTCTTCCTATAGGTTTTCCAGTAGAATTAATGACCACAACTCCATCACCGGCAGCTGCATACATATTTCCATTTGCATCGACCTTGATACCATCTGCCGCAAGGGATTCTTCTGGAAAATTCTTTTTGAAATCAAAGAATATCCAACCTTCAGACAATAAGCCATCTGCTTTTATATCATATGCCATGATATAAGGATTATTTCCATCGCTCAATGCTACAAAAACCTGTTTTGCATCTGCGGAAATAGCAATACCATTAGGTCTTGCTAAATTGGAAACAACCTGAACTGCCTCTCCTTTTTGGTTAGCTTTATAAACACCATTTTCTTTGATTTCCTTTGTTTCGGTGTCATTTTCACGACCTGGTAATCCATAAGGTGGATCAGTAAAATAATAATCCCCATTAGGATGTTGAGCAATATCATTTGGTGAATTGAACTTTTTACCTTCCCAGTTTCCAACCAATGTTTCTTTTTTCTTAGTTTTCAGGTCAATTTGAGCAATTCGACGATTACCATGATCACATGCTACCAATTGACCCTGTTGGTTTATCAACAGACCATTGGTCCCCTGTTCTTCGGAATAGACTTCTGGCCCTTCAAAACCTGCGGGTTTAATGAATTCCTGAAGCCCTGCAGACTCCGACCATTGGTAAATAATATTCTGCCTGGTGTCCGAATACAATAGGTAGTTGCCATCCTTCACCCAAACTGGACCTTCAGCCCATGTCATCCCATCAGCTAATTTCTCTACTTGAGCAGTACTGTCCACAATATTCAACATAGCGGGATCTAGAACTTCGATCTTTCCAATTTTGGGAAAATCTTTAGAAATACTGCTGGTATCAGATTGAACATCCTTTTTAGATTGGTCTTTAGCGGCATTTGTACAGGAGGCTAAAATAAGGGATAGCAAAAATGTTGTTAAAAAGATTTTATGCATTGCAAGAGGTTTAAAAGTATTCTTAAAAATATGATTTTTTATCGGAATACTTTAACCTTAATATATGGATGATGCTTAAATCAATTTTCTTTGAATAACAATCACATATTTTTTACTCCACAGGATTGATTGGCTGTTCCGTTAGGGTACTATCGATTCTAGCACTATCCACACTATCTAGCCTATCTGCAGTATCAATGGGTTGATCTATTTTATTTTGGTTATCCATGTTTTTTGTATTCGTACATGCCAACATCAATAAGGTAAAGACAACGGGTGTCAATAGGATTAACTTTTTCATGTGATCATTTTTTAGTTTTCTTTTTTTTAGGTTCTTTGGGAAATTCATGAGGATTAGGCATAGTATTAAGTTGTTCCTGCTGTGGGTCAACACCGGCTTCCCCTGCCCCATCTTGATGTTTTTCTTTCCGTTTCATAAAGGCTGTCAGATCTTACTTTTTATCTGGTCTTCCCTTATTATTTAAACCTTCTATAGCACTTTCATTTTTCGTCGCCATAACACTTTTTTTAATATAGAACATATTGCAGATGAATTCGTTGGCAAATAAAATACAAAGTCCGACAAGTTTATTGGATAATAAACAAACCAGGTTACCCTAAAGAATATCAAAGTACCCTGGTTCTTTGCAAAATGGATAATTAAACAATTCATTTATTATATAATGAAAACACTAGGTAGAAATTTGTTGAACAAATATTGAGAAAGGGTATTTATACTCGACATCAAATATAATTTTTACAACTAAATCATTATCAACCTGTTTACTTAATAAAATAAGATTATGAACTCAAAAGTCAATTATGCAATGAATAGTCAAGGACCAATTATTGCGATTAGCTTAATTCAGGATCCAGAAGACAATAAAAACGAAAAAAATAATGAACCTGAATACCAAAATCCTTTCTATGATCCGGATTCCGATCAGGGCTCACAGGAATATGATCCAAAAGAAGATCCATTGAAAGATGTTAATGAACCCATAGGCGAAGGTTAAACTTTAAATGATAATAATAAGCCATATCATGAGGAAGAAGATGATGAAGTTGATAACCTTGGCGATTTACACAGCAAATTATTATAATTCAATAAATCTTTAAAAACTTGAAACCTCAGGAAAGATTTGCCTGAGGTTTTTATTTTGTTCTAAATCTGTCATATAGTGTTTTAAAGGGGGATAAAGGTGCCTTTTGGCAAACTATTTGTTATAACAGCGGAAACTTTCATATCGAAGGTTTGAAATTTGAAACAATTATTTATTATCATGAAGAAAGTATTTTTACCTATTCTAACCCTTTTTATTTTAATGTTTGCTGCCAATGAGCAGGCAAACGCACAGACACCTTACCGTACTGCCATTGGTCTGGGAGTAGATGTGGGTGATGGAGAATCATTATTTGGACCACAGATCAAACATAGCTTCAGTGGTCGTGACGCAGGAAATGCACAAGTATTATTTGGAGACCACATTACCGTGGTAGGTGTTGATTATTCATACAACCAACGTATCTCTGGTACTAGAGGGTTAACGTGGTATGTAGGTGTAGGTCCTCAATTATCATTTATCGACCATGGAAAATGGGACGATGATTGGTATGATGATGATGACAAACACTGGGATGGGGACACCCATACGGATTTTGCAATCCGTCCAGCTTTAGGTATGGAATTCAGAATTCCTTCAACACCATTAGCGATGCACGTAGATTGGAAACCATGGTGGAACCTATCTCATGGTTCACATTTTGAAGCCTCTAGGTTCTCGCTAGGATTTAAATTCGTTTTAAAATAAAATAACAGTTAGAAGCAAAAAGGGTCAGCATAAAATTATGCGGACCCTTTTTCTTTTAGGATTGTTCTTTATATATGAAACGTCCAAAAATGTTCAATAAGATGTCCAAATATCAATACTGGGCATTTAAGTGGTTCTTTGTGGTCCCTATGTCCATTTATATAGTTGGAGGGTTGATTATGTTGATCGTTTCTATTATTGATAAAATGAATAAATAAAGTTTATTTTTTTACCAATTCGACTCTCCTATTTTGCTCTTTTCCAACATCGGTATTGTTGTCAGCGATAAAATCATTGGCTCCAAAACCATTTGCGGTAAGCCTTGATTTATCGATTCCATCCTGAACTAAAGTTGAAAGAACCGTATTAGCTCGATCTTTAGATAGTTTTAGATTATGGTCTGCATTGCCTACGTTATCTGTATATCCATTGATATCTAATTTCAAGCTCGCATTGGACTTCAGGACCTTGCCAATTTCCGAAACAACATCTTTGCCATCAGCTTTCAATGTGGCTTTATCCGTATCAAAATTAATGTGTAGAACAGATTTTCCTTTTTCGTTCAAATCCTTTTCAATTTTATCTGCTTTAATGATGCCTACAGTCTGTTTGAAAGCATCACTTTCTCCCGTATAAATTGCAGCATAGGCAGAATTGCTAGCAATAGCAAAAAGGACCAGTTTACCATCTTTCTTCAGGCCATAGGTTACAAGATTCTCCATATTGGAGGTTGCAAAATCGAAATAATAGCTATCCTTGTTCTTAGCTTTATTCAAGGCATCAATTTGGTCCTGCGGAATTTGTCCTTCAAACAACCTTTTAGCGCCAAGGCTTTCGAAATGTTTGGCAAAGGATTGAACAAATTTATATTCATCCCAAGTTCCATTCATGGCATATCCCTTAACCTTGACCTTTCCCTCCAGTGGGTAAAATGAATTTCCTGTATAGAACTCAATTTTTCCAAAATCCGATTCCCTATCGAAACCATAGCTGCTTTTTGCATCCACCCATTCTGGGATGGAATAATATGGAAATTGCCCCATATCTGCGGTTGCTTCTGCTAAAGATTCAGGGTTGAAGGAAGTTGAGGCTGGAACGGTGGAAGTACTTACCGTTGTATCAACAGTGGAAGAAGTAATACTATCTTGATTGGCCTCAGCATCTTTATTAGCCGAATTATTACAGGACATCACGGTCAGGAATGCCGGCAGTATACCTAATAAAATGGTTTTTTTGTTCATTTTTCATTAATTAGTGTAATTAAATATAGGAATAATAGGTGTTAATTGTCACGAAAATAATGAGTTTTTGAGGGAGTGTGATCGAGGGGAAGGTTTGTTGGGTCGAACCAGGATGAAAAGGATGAGAGGATGGGCCAAGATAATTTGCGCATTGATAGATTTGCAAACCCCCAAAGGGGGTGGAATCTTTGTAGAACTTGGTTGTTTAGAATGGTCAATCCAAAGCGTGGGTGAAATATTTTTCAATGAATATTTTTGAAGATAGAAAATAGTTCTTTCGCTTTGCTCAAGATGACAAAAATCCTAAAAGAAATAAGAAATAGATTCTTCGTTTCACTCTGAATCCCTCTAGCGCATTGTGATTCTGAACGTATAGTGAGGAAACTGTACGGTTCTTCCCCTCATGACCTTGTCATTTTCATTCGAAGATTGAGGACCTGCACGCCAATGCAATCATTCCAAAAATTAGGTTTGCAATGTTCCGAGATGTTTCGTTCCTCAGTATCACACAAAAAAACCTTAACTTATTGACCTTGCCCATAGAGTTCTAAATTTGAAAATTCGAGAGCCAGTCATCAGTTTCTTTACCAAATTCCATTTACATCATAGACTTCAAGTTCTAATATTTCAATATTGTTTCCCCAGAAATGGTAACCTTCCGTATTGTTTTTATCGGGTTTGCGGTCTAGGTAGCTGGAATAGATTCCGTTGTCGAAAAAAACTTCGATGGATGTTCTGTCGATATAGATATCAGCTGATAGTTCCATGCTCGTCGGGTCCTGTGGTGAATAGAACATGCCATTCAGCATGTTGGAATTCATATCGTAACTGATCATCCTTTGGGCATATAGATTGAATCCTGCATCAGTGGCATGGGAAAGTTTGATCTTTGTTTTTATGCGCAATTTGTCCTTATCACTGTATTTATGCAATAACTCGTTAGCTTTCGCTGCCGTTAAATTCGTCCAGGAATCGACCTTGTTAAAGAGTTTCTCGGTTTCCTTAATTGGGACACTGAATAGTCGCGGTCCATCTTTGGTATTTCTTAAGGTCAATTCCGTAGGAAGCATCATCATCCCATTAAAGGGCATATCACCTTGAGGGATCCTCCCCCAGCCGATCTGAATCCTTCTGCCATCTTTTTCAGGAATATTGCTATAAGTCTGCGCAGCATAGAGATGTCCTGCATTATAAAAGTACTTGCCAGCCTCAGGCGTAAATTTCTTGCCATCAAATGAACCGATCATATAAGTACCAGTAGCTCCGTACATAACCCATTTTTTATTATTCTGGTCGCCGTCAACCGCAAGTTCAAATAATTCTGGGCACTCCCAAAAACCGGAGACATGACTTTGATAGGTCCAGTCCTTCAAATTAATGGAAGTGTAAATGGAATGACCATCTCGCTCATTGAGAACCATCACCCAATGTTTTGAAGGATCATGGTAGAAGACTTTGGGATCCCTGGTATCCTGACTGTTCCACTTCTCCTTGGAATCAATCAATGGGTTCTTATCATATTTGGTCCAGGTTCTTCCATTGTCAAGACTGTAAGCCATGCACTGAACCTGTCTGTCGGCACTAGCTGCTGTGTAAAAGGCAATCATGGCTGGCTTTTCCCCCTTATTGTAACCAGCGGTATTATTATAGTCGATGATTGCAGAACCAGAAAACATGGTCCCCAATTTATCTGGATATAAGGCTGTAGGCAACTCCTCCCAATGAAGCAAATCTTTACTGACAGCATGGCCCCAGTGCATGTTTTCCCACTCCCTTTCCATTGGGTTGTGCTGGTAAAACAAATGGTATTCTCCATCATAGTAGACTAAACCATTAGGATCATTGATCCATCCCCTTTTGGTAGAGAAATGGAATTGAGGGCGATTCTGCTCTTGATATAGACTTTCCTCACCCTTGATCTCATCAGCTTGATAGATCTGCTTTAAGGCCTTCTCATCTCCATCAAAGGTGATTTTTAGATTTTTCCCCTTTAAATGGGACACATCGTAAAACACCCAATAATCTGCATGCTCAGGGGCTAGCCTAACAACTACTGACCAAGTATCATGTCCATCAGGTTTAAATTCCATTTTCCTCCTATCCTGCGTATTGGATATCGGAAAATTGAGGTATTTCTTATTGATCTTTAAGGTGATTTCAGCGGCAGAAAGGCCAGCACTCAGCAAGACCGACAGGATAAGCAGGGTTAGTTTTTTCATAGCGAATGGATTAGGTAAGAGTAAGATAAGAATTTTTAACAAAAGGCCTTCAATTGAAATCCTAAAATTAGGAACTCGGTCGAAAGAATGAATTTTTCCTCTATCTTTGCAGCTCAAAATAAATTCGAGCGAATCGTGATCAATGTAAATAACATCTCCGTTTCCTTTGGGGGAACAACTCTTTTTTCCGATGTGACCTTCTCAATCAATGAGAATGACAAAATCGCCTTAATGGGTAAGAATGGTGCGGGTAAATCCACTTTATTAAAGATTATTGCTGGTGTTGGGAAACCAACAACAGGAAATGTATCTGGTCCTAAAGATGCCGTAATCGCATATTTACCGCAGCATTTGTTGACCAAGGATAATATGACCGTATTTGAAGAAACTTCAAAGGCATTTGAAGAGGTCTATAAAATGCGTGATGAACTGGAGGAGCTGAATGAACAGTTGAATATCCGTACCGATTATGAAACGGACGATTACATGAAATTGATCGAACGTGTTTCCGAACTGAGCGAGAAATTCTATTCTATTGAAGAGACAAATTACGATGCTGAGGTTGAAAAGGTATTGAAGGGATTGGGCTTTGAGCGTTCAGATTTCAATCGTCAAACTTCTGAATTTTCAGGAGGATGGCGTATGCGGATCGAATTGGCGAAAATCCTATTAAAGAAACCAGACCTGATCTTGTTGGATGAGCCGACCAACCATATGGATATCGAGAGTATTGAATGGTTAGAGGATTTCTTGGTCAATCAGGCAAAGGCGGTGATCGTGATTTCCCATGACCGCGCATTCGTAGATAATATTACCAATAGAACCATTGAGGTGACCATGGGTAAAATCTACGACTACAAGGCCAAATACAGCCATTATTTGGAACTTCGCAAGGAACGTAGATTGCACCAATTGAAGGCTTATGAAGAGCAACAACGCTTTATCGCCGATAATCAAGAATTTATTGACCGTTTCAAAGGGACTTATTCCAAAACATTACAGGTTCAGTCTAGAGTTAAGATGTTGGAAAAATTGGAGATCATTGAAATCGATGAAGTTGACAATTCAGCTTTGCGCCTGAAATTCCCGCCTTCACCAAGGTCAGGAACGTATCCTGTCATTGTTGAAGATCTCACCAAGACCTATGGTGACCATTTGGTATTCCAAAAGGCAAATATGGTCATTGAGCGTGGACAGAAGGTAGCTTTTGTAGGCAAGAATGGTGAGGGTAAATCCACGATGATCAAAGCGATCATGGGTGAGATCGACTTTGAAGGTACCTTAAAAGTAGGCCACAATGCGAAAATCGGTTATTTTGCCCAAAACCAGGCTGCTTTATTGGATGAAGATCTAACCGTATTTGAAACTATCGATCAGATTGCGGTTGGTGATGTACGGGTTAAGATTAAGGATCTTCTAGGAGCATTTATGTTTAGCGGTGATGATACGACGAAGAAAGTAAAGGTTCTTTCAGGGGGTGAAAAAACCAGATTGGCCATGATCAAGTTGTTGTTGGAGCCCGTAAATGTATTGATTCTGGATGAGCCTACCAACCATTTGGATATGAAAACAAAAGATATCATCAAAGATGCTCTGCAGGATTTTGATGGCACCTTGATTTTGGTTTCCCACGACCGTGATTTCTTGGATGGATTGGCAACCAAGGTTTTTGAATTCGGAAACAAACGCGTACGTGAGCATTTTGAAGACATCAAAGGATTCTTGGAATACAAGAAAATGAATAGCTTGAAAGAGATAGAGAAATAAATCTCCAGATATTATGGAAAAAGGGTTAACATTTGTCGTGTTAACCCTTTTTCAATTTATTAATTTTCCTCAATTATACAACCACTGGAGTCTCTTCGGAATGCAGTTTCTGTTGTGAAATCAGATGATGTAGAACCTCGGTAGATAAACCATGTAGGGTTAGCCTAAATCCTGCTCCATAAGTAGGCAATGGAATCATGGGATGTTTATTGTTCAAGGCAATGAGCTTTTCAGGGCAGCTCATTATCGTAGCTGCATATACTCCAATGACCTCATCCAATTGCAAAGAGTTAGATGCCCTCCAAAAATCATTATCGGTTAAAAAGAATTGATAGACTGGTGTGAATACCTCAATCGCCGAGGAGAGGTCCATCATATTGGTCCAGCGATTCGGAAATCCCTCAAAGGGAATAGGTCTCGCAGAGACTGCAGAGAAATCTGGACTGGAAACTGGTTCAATTTTCAATCCCTTTTCCTGAATTGCTGTATTTAAATTGATAATGAAATTGTAAAGGTTAAGATCATGTTCCAAGAACAAGTTATCCTTGACCACTTCTAAAGACAATGGCTTTAAGGGATTCATTGGAATATCCTCGGCTCCCTTAACATTGTCTTTGATAAATCGCAAGACCTCAGACCCTAGGTAAAAATGCCGCAAGATCAAAAAGTTGGCTTCAGGAGAAACCCAATACTTCATGCCCCAATAAAGGAAGCGATGTAGGGTCTTAGGGGCATTGATCAGGTTGGGAGCAACTGCTTTAAAGATCTGTAAGATAATAATGGTCAATCGTCCAAATACCCTTAAAAAAGGCAACATAAATTGCTTGCTCTTTCTATTGGAATCAAACAAAAAAGCAGCCTTAGCATCTTTATTAAAGGGGACACTATTGTCCAAGAACAATGCATGCCAATGACTTGGATCTCTGGGATTGTTCTTTTTATGTTCGAAATATTCGCTGGTATGTAACATAGAAGCTGATTAATAATTTCCGATTTCTGCCAATTGCAATTGATATAGTTTCGCCACGACTTTCGCCGTTTTGGCTACTCTTTTTGCCATCTCTTCAGTTAACAATTCTGAATTAAGAGCCTTTTCAAATCGCTCAAAATGGTTGTCATTGGAGTCAGAGGTTTCATGATAGATAAAGAAAGAAACCTGATCATCTTTTAGATCCAATTGATGCTGGATAGCACGGCCCCATTTTCCAGCCAAACGATTGCCCAAGCCTTCAATAATAAACATTCCTCCTAGCAGGTCGAAAGGATTGGGTTGACTTGCCTTATAGAACATATAGGCACTCAAAGCCTCCGAACCAATATTTTTCTCACCCTGATAGAGGTCTTCCTTATTTCCACCACAATTGATATAGTTCTTTTCAAGGATCTGATAATCTTTGTGTTCATCGCGAGAATGGGAAATGAAGGAAGAACGGATATCAAAATAATCCATGCTCACATTGGAGGCAGCCCGCGCAATCCATTGCGATCCATCGATAACCTGTTGCCTTAAATTTAACAATAAGAGTTTATAATCTTCCAGACTGATCGTTCCATTGTAAATCCTTTCGATAATCGGCGTGCTACGTAGAGATAGTTCAAAATCTACCCAAATCTGCGTAAGGTCACGCACGAGTTTCTCCTGTACAGGTTTATTATCAATGTGGATTTCAGGCGCTAAGATTTCATCTTCTTTTGAGATCAATGGTTTTTTCTCTTCCTGAGCATTGCCCACTACCTTGAGTTTCATAAAAGTGGTAATGAAACGGCCGCTCTCGGGAACCATACATAGGATTTCCTGATTTGGCTTCAACTTCCCATTATAAAGTAATTCCTCCAACATAATGTAGATGGAGGCTGCTCCCGTATTACCTTTATCATGTAAATTGGTAAACCATTTATCTTCATCAATGGTTAATCCTCCTTTTTTCAAAAGATCTACAATAGGTTGTTTAAAATATTCTGAAGAATAATGACATACTAGCCAATCTATTCTTTTAGGATCAACTTTCCCGGTTTCAATCAATTGAAAAAGATGTTGAACACCGAGGTTAACAGTATTGTTGACCAGCTTAATATCTTGTTTTAGATTAATTGCGGCATCGGCATCGGCGGCTGAAAAACTTGGATAATCCAACCAATATTTATCAATTGTGCCATCCTTCTTTTTATTGGCACCAGTGTACATGCAGACCTCAAAACTATTGGCATAGGATTTTACGTCTATCCATTCAACCTCAAGGCTCAATCCTTTGGCATTAGGTTTATCAGATAGGTACATGGCCCCTGCTCCATCCGAAAGCATCCATCTCAAAAAATCAGTATCCAATGGCAAGCCTTTCTCCTGAATTTCGGGTTGATTTGCAAACCGTGAGGCCTTAAACATACGACTGGGCATATCTGCTGCACAAGAAATGGCATTTTCGTTTTCTCCAGTCAATATATGCAAATAGGCACTTTTTAAGGCCATAATGCCTGATGAACAGACGCTCTGATGCGAGACAATATTGCACACTGGCAATTTTGATTCTGCATGAACCATGCTTGCAAAGCCTGGAATAGGCACATCGCCTTGAGTTGTACCAGCAGTTAATAGCTCCACGTGTTCCTTATTGACATTTGCTTTTGCTAAACAGTTTTTAATGGCTTTATCAGCCATTCCTGCTACCGAATCCGTCGAGTTCTGGCTTTTATCAAGGGCATAATATCTTGTCTTGATACCATTCTGTTTCAACATCCTTTCCTTTGCCCTGGAGGGCTTCCCGCCAATCAAGCCTAAGAAATCTTCCATGTCCTCATTGAAAACCGGTGAATTGGGAAGATGCATCCCAATGGCATTTATATAAACTGGTCTATTGTCTTTTTTCATTTAGTGTTTATTATCTGAAATTTGAGTATTGAAGATCTTATCAAAAATGCCCAGCATAAAACCAAAATTGCCTCTACCCCATTTATGGTGCATGCTGTGCCTAAAAGTATATTTTGAAAATGACGTACTTGGTTTATCACTTGGTATCTCATGGTTACAATGTCCAAGCAAATTGATGACCAAACTCATAACTGGCAAACTCAAAATGGAATAGACCTGAAAATCATGGAAAAACAATGGAAAGAAAATTACGGTCCCTAAAAGGAAGGATTCGATCCAATGGAAGCTAAAAATAGAATATGCTGTAGGTTCCTTCGACCAATGATGGACCTTATGGACATTCCTAAAGAACCAAGGTCTGTGCAATAGCCAATGGACTGCATAAAAGTGCATTTCATTCCAAAGAAAAAGCAACGGAATTTCCCAGAGGCAATTCCAATTATTGTCAAACCTGACCTTAAACACTCCTATGGAGAATAAATATTGAAAAAATATCGCCTGTAGAGAGAATACAAGGATGGAAAGCAAGGAGTTCTTAATTTCTTTAGCCCTTTGCCCAGGTTTTTGAGCAAATACGATCTGCCTCAAACTCGCATTCTTCGTTTTATACTGTACAATAGTTTCTGTAATAAAGGTTCCTACAAAGTAAAGGACACTAAAAAACACGAAGAAAAATACACTTGTGTAGTACCATTTCGAGAGCACGAAATTGAATGTGTTTTCCAGTAATTCGTTCATTAATAATTAGGCTTCAGCTATTGAAATTCAATTTATATATTAACTCTTATTATTGATTGTTTATTATTCAAAACGTAGAATGTAGGCAAATATTTGTCAATGTAAATTTCCATAAAATAAGAATTTGTAATTCTTCCTCATCGAATGATTCAAATTAGCGAAAAATAATGAAGAAATACTCCCCCTGAAAACAGCTATATTCATGTTAAACACAAAGAAAGGGAAGCAAAAAATATTATTTGCTTCCCTCACTCTTAAGTTCTTATCTTTTACTTTTTAGGATTTGCTTTTTTGGCAACCTCAAAAAGCTCAGGACCTATATGGCAATATCCACCTGGATTCTTATCTAAATAGTCTTGGTGATAGGTTTCGGCATCATAGAAATTTCTCAAAGGTTCATTTTCTACGACCACAGGGCTTTGAATGGATAAAGACAGGGCATGAAGTTTATCCTTGATCAGAGGTTCGTCGTTTTTATCGGTATAATAAATTCCTGTACGATACTGAGTTCCTCTGTCGTTTCCTTGTCTATTTAAAGTTGTTGGATCTACACTTTCAAGGTAAAGATCTATCAATAGTCCTAAATCAATTACTTCTGGGTCGTAAATTACCTTTACGGTTTCAGTGGCTCCGGTACTGCCTGTGCAAACTTCTTCATATGTAGGATTGGTTTTGTTTCCATTGGCATAACCAACTTCTGTACCCACTACCCCTCTTACCAATTTGAAAAAATGTTCGGTTCCCCAAAAACATCCGCCGGCAAAATATATCTCTTTTTCTTTTCCTGTTAAACTCATTGTGCTATTAGTTTCTGATTTTTCTTCCTTTTGATTTCCTTCCGTAAAGCCCATGGTCATGATGATTACAGTGACTAGGACTGTTGAAGCAATTACTGCTAATTTTTTCATGGCTTTAAGATTTGAAACATAAAGTTAAGGATTTTGTACAAAAAATGAGTTTAGGGTCTCAAATGTGATATTTAGTTGATAAATAATAGGGATGATAAGGCTATAGTCCGTAATAATATTCTGCTAATAAGGCATACTCTGCTGCATAGGTAAACATGAACATTCCCTCCAAGCCATTAGTATCCTTTCCTTCATCCCATCCCTTTAAGAGATTGGATGCCAAGAATCCATCTTTATTGGCATGTTGATAGCCATAGTCTAGATTCTTCTGAAATGGTTGTATATATTGTCCGTAATTACTGTTGCTCATGGCCAAATCCTTAAACCCTCGCAATAATATCCCATTAAACCAATTCTTGAAGCCCTCTGTTCCAAAGGAGTAATAATCAGGGATCTCTTTACCTTCTTTTGCAAAGAAAGAAAAACTGTTCTTGGCTAGTTCTTTGGCATCATTGTCATATTGTTCATCTTTTGTAACCCGGAATAAATCAACAGCTCCCGAAAGCATAGTTCCAGAATTGTAGGAGTATGATTCCCCGACTGCCTTGGTCAATTTTGTATTCGCACGATATTTTTTACCGTTTATTTCCTCATAACGGATTTTGCAATCAGGATCACAGCCACCCATCATATCAGTATATACACCCTCTTGGTTTAATAAGTTTTCCTTTTGCCATTTGTAAATAGCTTTTGCAAAATTCAGATAATAAACCTGCTTAGGTTCCATTTTCGAAAGTCTGGTTTTGCCATCCTTAACATCAATAGAACGATGTTCAATCTGATCATTTTTGTTTTTATAAATTTCATGTAGCCAAACCAAAGAACTAATCAATGGGGAATTACTACAGGCATGTTTAGTCGTATAACCTGGGCCCCATGATATACCGCCAATTTCCTTTCCATTTTCATCTACAGTTGAGTCCCATCCATCAAGGACATAGGCCGTGAGGTATTCAGCCTTTTCCAGATAACTCTTATTTCCAGTCAATTTATAGGAATGGATCAATTCCCGTAATAACCACATTTGATCATCATAGACATTTAATATGCCTGTCACATTGGCTTTCCCTTTTTCTCCTACCCGATCAACCGCATAAACGGACCAAGTTTTTGTTTGAGTATAGGATACTAATTCAAAGGTTCCCAAATAATATTCTAGGTTCTCATATAATTTTGAAAGTAGCTTTTCATATTTAGCATAATTTGCCTGATAGATCTTTTGGTTGCCATATTCTTTGTTTGCACTTAAACCCGATAAAATTGCATTCACCGCTTCTATCCCAGCTGAATACATCCACACACTGGCAGTCTCTTCAGATTTCACTTTATTGAAAGGATTGTAAAATCTACTCATCTTAAAGGAATTCGGTTCAAAATAAACTGCAATAGTGCTATCAACTAGTGCCATAGATCTTTGCAGATTCTCATCTGACAGATCAAAAAAAGTATCCTTTGTGGCATTGCTTACTACGGCATTTTGAGAAAAAGATTTGGAATAAGGAAAGAAAATTAAGCTGATTACAATAGTAATCGAAGCTATTGCGAATGGCAGACTGGTACTTTTAAGCATTTGATTTAAGAAATGTTGGGTTTAAGTTATTGTAGCATCACAAGCTGAACATTCAGCATGTGAAGATTAAGATACATAAAAATTAAACAAAAAATTAATTACCATATATTCAGAATCAATTGGACAACAGGAATAGCATTTAAAAGAGAATAATTTGGTTGCCATTTCTGGCAACCAAATTCTAATTGTATTATTTTTTAGGACGTGGAGGTCGTACCTGCCCCTGATCTCCATATACTGGGTCATCATCTCCCGAATCCGAGTTGGATTGGATTATTATTGCATCAATGTCAATCGGTTCAATAGGCATAGTTGGGTTGCCTATGTTCATTAAATGGTAAAGGATTAAGTACCACATTTTTCAAAAAATTAGAAGGTAAAAGCCTGCTAGGTCCACATACACCTTGTATGGGATTGCTAGAAATTTTTCCAGAAGGCCTTCTGAATTTTTTGGAATTGAGGGGCATGAATTCCTCAATATTGAAATCTCTTTTGTATCTTTCCTTGAAAGCACAAACAGTATTAACCGCTGATTTCAAAAGCAAAACTAAAGCACTAAAAGCCGCTCATAATCAACCTTTTCCGATATTTCCGGTAATTCCATGTGAATTCCGGTATTTCCAAAGCGATCTGCTGTGAAACTGTTTTGGCTGTGAAATGTATTATTAATTAGAATTACGGATCCGTAAATCTTGGGGAGGAAAATATTTAATTATAGGAATGTCAGCATTCAATAAATTTAAAGAACGCGTTCTTGCCAACTATTGGGAAAAACACAAAAACAATGAATTACATGACCGATTAGCAAATCCAACTTCTGCTAATCTTAGAGACTATGCCCTATTCCTTTTGAATGAGGGTATGAATCCTGATGACAGAAAAACGCTGAGAGATTTCTTTATTTTAAAGGATGAACTAGGGGATCTCGAAAAATCAATAGCCGGAATTGACATTGACAAATTAAAACCTGTACGATATTTTATTGATGGTAAAACCAGCAATCCCGATGAAACTATTGTAAAGCTTTTGGCCGTGCTGATTGACTTTCAACCAAGACCATTTAGGATCGATGATTGGGTAGCGGATATAAACCCTAAATCAAGAGAGACTTCCATATTACCTTTAAACCAATCTCTTGAAAAAGAGGATCCAAAATTTCCTGATACAAGTAGACAAAGCTCTGGAATAGGTTCCTCGTCTCCGGAATCAGGAACCAATACTTCGAAATTCAACAAAAAGGCAATAATGTGGGTGGGATCTGCCGGACTGATTGCAGCAAGTTTAGGTTATATTACCTTCAAGGATAAAAAGGAGTGCATGGTTTGGTTTAAGGACCGATACATTGTGGTAGACTGTTTAGACAATAACATGTGGAATCAAAAGGTAATAGCTTTGGATGAAGACAGATTAAAAAACTTTAGAAAAATCACGAGATATGATACTTTAGGTCTTAAGGATGTAAATAGAATTTGGTATTCGAAGGTCAATAATGAAATTGAGTTTTTCACCACGGCAGGATTGCATCCCGAACATAGCGAACGTGGACTAAAACTCGCCAGTGAATATATTATCCGAAAATATGCAATGGGCGAAGAACCTGATACCAGTAAAAATGAAGAGTAAATGGGCAAATAGATAGGTTGCCCATTTATCCTTTTCAATATTAAGCGATATCCACTTCCTTCATTAAATAGACATCTTGAATTCCTTGAAGCAGTTCTACACCTTCTTTCATTTGCTTTTGAAAAGCCTTTCTTCCACTGATCAAACCTGTTCCCCCAGCCCTTTTATTGATTACGGCTGTTTGCAAAGCATCCCGAAGGTCATTCTTACCTGAAGCGCCGCCTGAATTGATCAATCCCGATCTTCCCGCAAAGCAATTTAATACCTGATAACGGCAAAGATCAATAGGATGGTCCGAACTCAATTCACTGTACATTCTTTCATCAAGCTTACCATAACTACTGTTTCCTAAATTTAAGGCCTTATAGCCTCCGTTGACTTCTGGTAACTTCTGCTTAATAATATCTGCTTCTATGGTCACCCCTAAATGATTAGCTTGTCCAGTCAAATCAGCAGATAAATGATAATCCACGCCATCCTTTTTAAAAGCATCATTTCTCAAATAACACCATAGGATGGTTGCCATGCCCAAGCTATGGGCTTCTTGAAAGGCTTTGCTCACTTCAACAATCTGTCTTCCTGACTCCTCAGAGCCAAAGTAGATGGTCGCACCTACTGCAGCAGCTCCCATGTTCCAAGCTTCGCGAACTGTTCCGTAGAGAATCTGATCACTTTTATTGGGAAAGGACAATAACTCGTTGTGATTGATCTTGACAACAAATGGAATCTTATGCGCATATTTTCTAGATACAGCGCCTAGCACGCCGAATGTTGATGCCACAGCATTACATCCACCCTCGATTGCCAGTTTGACAATATTCTCTGGATCGAAATAAATAGGGTTTGCAGCAAATGAAGCGCCAGCGCTATGTTCGATGCCCTGGTCTACTGGAAGAATGGAAAGATAACCAGTATCTGCTAACCTTCCATGTCCAAAAATATTTCCTAGACTCCTTAAGACCTGCGGATTTCTGTCAGTCGGTCCATATACATCATCAATAAAGGATGGAGAGGGTAAATGAAGCAGTTCTTTTTTTACTGTCTTACTTTGATATTTTAACAAGTCCTCAGATCCTAGGTGTTCAATCAATTTATTGATATTCATTTTATTATGTTTAAATCTTTATAAAGGCTATTATAATAATTGAACATGATGACATTAGAATTGTTTCTGGTAACAATGAATAATTTACCAACAATCGGTAAAAATATTTATTTAAATTTGGTCGAAATTTTATCCTATTTAATTGAAAACCAATCATGATGAACCTCTTAATAATCTTGATTAGTATCTTGGCCCTGTTAATCATTCTATATTTTATATATGTAGAGCATAATTTGCATTCAGAAGATAGAGAACGGTTAAAGATTTCCGAATTCGGTTTTGAAGAAAAACAGGTCAGTTTAGAAAATGGGATTGTGCTAAATTATGGTGAGGGACCTGATAACGGTCCAGCACTGATGTTGATCCATGGCCAAGGGGTAGATTGGAAAAATTATGCAAAAGTACTTCCGGAATTATCTCAAGATTGGCATGTATTCGCAATAGATTGCCATGGACATGGGAAATCTAGCCATGAAGCACAAAGTTACACCGCAGAAAAAATGGGCACTGATTTTAT
Organism: Sphingobacterium sp. NPDC055431; assembly: GCF_053644255.1. Taxonomy (NCBI): domain Bacteria; kingdom Pseudomonadati; phylum Bacteroidota; class Sphingobacteriia; order Sphingobacteriales; family Sphingobacteriaceae; genus Sphingobacterium; species Sphingobacterium sp. NPDC055431. The sequence goes on along the minus strand of NZ_JBSHLH010000017.1, from coordinate 43,040 downwards.
CTGGTTCATTGATCATGTCATAAAAGAACCTGTCTATCTATCAGGGCATTCCTCTGGAGGTCTTCTGGCAGCTTGGATTTCTGCAAATCATATTCGGATTCAAAGTACGGTCTTAGAAGATCCACCCTTGTTTTCCACAGAGAAAGACCGTTGTCAAAAAACTTTCGCTTGGCAAGACAGCTTTCGTATAGCCCATGACTTTATTCAACAATCTGAAATAAAAGATTATTTAACCTTTTACCTCCCTCGAAGCTATTGGAAAAATAAGTTCAAAGGCCTCTGGAAAATCATTATTTCAAAAGCAAATAAATTCCGAGCAAAGTATCCTAATCGAATATTCAGAATAGGTTTTATCCCATTAGCCATTAATAAGATATGGGAATCGGCATCAGATAACCGATATGACAAAAGATTTGCTGATAGTTTTTACGATTGTTCCTGGTTTGAGAATTTTGATCAGGCAGAAACTCTAAAAAAGATTTACTGTCCAACAAAATTGATTTTCACCAAGAATTCTAAGTGGAAGCAATATGATGAAAATGGCATCCTCATGGCTGCTATGTCAGATGAGGATGCCATTAAAGCTGCAGGTTTAATCCAAGATTGCAAACTGATAACCGTCGATTCTGGTCATGGTTTTCATGATGAACATCCGGCAGAGTTTATTAAGATCATAAAATCTATGCAAGGAATTTGACCTGCATTATAAATTAACCTGCATAGTTTTTTTCTCCTGATTTCTGAAAACTTCAATATTCAATTTATTCATATACTGATCTCTCTTCAATACAAGCTGTAGGTCCTTCAGTTCCTTGACATCCACTGATTGACATCCAACAATAACATCAGACTTTTGAATCCCTGCTTTTGCCAATGGAGAATTTTCCTCAAGCTCTAAAACCAAGACCCCTTCCATCGTTGGAAGCCCAGCAGCAGATTGTTCCCCTAAGGATTCAATAGATTTTAGCTTAGCTCCTTTCCATTCAAAAACTGCACCTTTCGAAATATTTCCTTCTTTATGGATTTCAGGGATATGGGGCGAATCCAACAATCTTTTTAATCTGGTATTTCTTACTCCTACATCATTTAAATTCAATGACTGAAAATTGATGTTACCGGAAATTAAATCAAATTTTCCGATCGCTACATCTACGAAATTTAAATCCACAACCAATGAATTAACATCCACCGATTTGGCTTGGTCTGCTTGCAGGTCTTTTAAACTGGTATAATAGTTTTCATCAACCTTATCTCCCCAATAGTTAACCTGAATATCTTGATGAGAATGCATCACAATATTATTTCTAAAAACGTCATGGCTGTTTTTGAACCATACATGGGGATGAAACCCATTATTGATCATGATATTATTGTAGACTGTCCTATAGAAACCTTCTCGCAATTTCAATCCTCCACTAAGACAGAGGTTATTAAATATTTCATAGTTCGATGAACCATCATCAAGGTCAATATCCCAACCATGATCACAACTAAATCTATTGTTACTGATGATCGTTGTTTCAATTGCATCCAATTTAACCCAGTCTGGATGGGCTTCCACAATTCGGTCCATCTCTTTTCTATCGGGATGCCAAAAACGGTCTCTTCCCCAGGAGTTAAAAGCACCATGGTCGCTAGTTTCTAGGACGGTATTGAATACATCGTTAAATGAAATCTGATGTCCTCCCCATGTTCCATCACCTACATTAATCCCCGCTCTTGGGACATCATAAATACTGTTGTGCAGTACAGATATTCTTGCTGACATTGAAATTTGAACCCCGGCAACTTGTTTTTCTATCAGGCCAATATTTCTAATCACATTATCGTTCGCCTCACAATCTGCTGGATAGTTTTCCGTTTTGGGACCTGGAATAGTGTCTATTTCATTTTCAGGAACGAATTTCTCATACCTGAAGGAAGGACTTCGAACAGCCTGAGGATCCCCAACAAAATTTATAGCACCCCCACCTATCCTTTCCATTAAATTCCCGCTCACTTTTACTCCTCTATTATAATTGCTCAAGAAAACGGCATTTCCGCCCAGATCGATAAAGTCAGAATTGGAAACACTACAATGTTCTGCACCTTCAAAACGGACCGCAGCCTGCCTATAAATGGTCCAATCGCTTCTCAATAATGGTTCTTCCGTTTTCATAAAAGTTGGATCTGTTTGCACAAAACGGATTCCCGTTATATGCACCTCTCGAACTGGTTTTTCCATTGATCCTTTAACTGAGATCAAAGATTCTAGTAGAGGAACTTCAAATTCAAAGTTATTTGGATCCTGATCTCCGATATTTAAATATAGCGTTGAACTTGATTGATCTAAATACCATTCATTCAACGTATCCAATTCCTCGAATACATTTTCCACAAACCGATATGTTTCATGCATTTTGCTAGGTCGATTATTTTGTAACCCTCCTTCTAATTTTAATTCTCCATTCTCATCTTTACCACTTACCAAATAATGGAATCCACCCCATCTACCAATATGTAAGGCATGCACAATCGCTCCCTGTGGATTCTTCCAACCTTTAACTCTTTCGGGGCTGATAGCGTCTTCAGCATATCCATTGAAAGGAAGAATCTTACGATCATAATTGGGATATCTTGCTCGATTTAATAAATCACCATTTGCAAAAAGCCGTTGAAATTTTAACCCTGCTGGCACCTTAGTTGTCCAAAGGTTATTCTTGGATTTTGTCCAGCTCAGATTCAGTTTATTTGCTGCTGAAAAAGTCACCTTCCTTTCATTAATGGCTTTTATCGTAATGCCATCGAAGTTTATTTCCAATGGTTTTGATAGATAATATTGACCATCGTTGATAAGCATTTCAACTAAATGATCTGGATGTGAGCTTTTGTATTTTCTTATTTGTTCCAAGGCATATTCAGCAGAAGCAAAGGGTTTGTCCTTCGTTCTTCCCTCCTGCTTATCAGAACCTTTTTTTGAAACAAAAAATGAAGTGGTTTTTTGTTGTGCGCTTGCCATAGGAATGATCAAGATCATTGCCATAGCAAGCCAAAAAACATTTGAAAATGATTTTAATAGAAAGTGCATCTGAGTGGTTTTGAGTTTAGAGTTGATTATTTCAACCCTTAATATAAGAAATTTTCAGCTCATTTGGAGTAAAACCATACTTTCTTCTAATTTTCTTCAAAATTGTACCTTTAATTACATGAAATTATTTCAATGAAATGAAAATTCTGATTATTGAAGACGAAATCGAATTGGCTAAAAGCATGATTCAGTACCTATCAGAAGAGAGATACCTTTGCGAAGTAGCAAATACTTTCTCTGAAGCCAAAGATAGGATTGAAAACTTTAGCTATGATTGTATTCTATTGGACATCAGTCTTCCAGATGGCAATGGGCTAAAGCTCTTGGAAGAATTGAAATCTTTAGGAAAACAAGATGGTGTCATCATCATATCAGCCAAAGACTCATTGGATGATAAAATAAAGGGACTACAAATCGGGGCAGATGATTATTTGACGAAACCTTTCCATCTATCCGAATTGAATGCACGGATCTATTCCTTAATGAGAAGGAAACAATTCAATAACAGCAATATCATTACACAAGGCAAACTGGAAATTGATTTATTAGCAAGAACTGTTTCTTCTAACCATAACATTATCCCATTAACAAAAAAGGAACTCAACCTATTGTTATATTTTATCGGCAATAAAAACCGAGTCCTTTCTAAAAGTATATTAGCGGAACATTTATCAGGTGATTTTGCGGATATGCTCGATAATCACGATTTTGTATATGCTCATGTCAAAAATCTCAAAAAGAAATTGAATGAGGCTGGCTGTGATCACTATCTAAAGACTGTCTACGGAACTGGCTACAAATGGGAAGGATGAAAAACTTATTGCAAAAATCCTTGAAGCAACTAAGCATATTTGCTTTTATTGTCTTTGTATTGAGTATACCCTCCTATTTTTTATTAGTTGACTGGATATGGATTAAAGAGCTTGATGAAAACAACAAATTGATTGCTCAAAGAATTGAAAATGAATTCAACGCTCAAAACATTAGTAGGGAAAACATCCAACAAAACATCAAATTCTGGAATGAAATACAACCTGTCAGCAAAATCAAGCCTAACCAAGCCCCTTTAAAAAGCGATAGTCTTTACACAATCCGCAGACAGAACATTTACTTTGACACTGAATCCATTGATCGTTTCAGAGGCTTGATGACAAACATTAAAATTAATGGGCAAAATTATGTTTTAGTTGTTGAAACCAATTTGGAGGAAACAGAGGAAACAGTTGTATATATCGCTATTGCAACTTTAGCTTTCTTCTTGATTCTTATCATTGGCTTCTGGATATTGAACCGAAGACTTTCCAGAACCGTTTGGCTGCCTTTTCAAGACACTTTACAAAAGTTAAAATCCTTTAAACTAAATTCAAATAATACCTTAGAATTTCAGGATACTGATATCAAGGAATTTGCAGAATTAAACGAAACCCTTGACAAATTATTAAAACATAACATCAACACTTTCAATCAGCAAAAGGAATTTACTGAAAATGCTTCGCATGAACTGCAAACGCCACTCGCAATCCTTAAAAATAAGTTGGACATCCTATTACAAAGTGAGGATTTGACGGAAAAGCAATATCACATTGCCGAAGAAATGAACCAGGCATTAACTCGTAGCTCTAGAATCAATAAGAACCTCCTATTGCTAGCCAAAATTGAAAACAATCAATTCGACAGCTCCGAGAAAATCAATATCAGCAATATAGTTAATGAAAGCCTAGAAAATCTAAAAGAACATTTTGAAGAGCTTCAGATTACCTTAACAAAGGATGTCACCCCTCGTGTTCACCAGCTTGGAAACAGCAGTCTTGTTGAAATTCTTATTCACAATCTTTTGATTAATGCCTTGAGACATAGCGAACCAAATGGAAGAATAGGAATCATACTGACAGGTGAAAGCTTTCAAATTTCTAATTCTGGTCAAAAGGAACTCAAAGCTAAATTCCTGTTCACACGTTTCGCCAAGAATTCAAAAAGTATACACGGAAGTGGCCTAGGGTTAGCAATCGTAAAAGAGATTTGTAAAAATCAAGGATGGGAAATCAAATACCAATTCTCTCAGCAAAAACATCAATTTACAGTTCATTTTATGCCGGAAACTTCAATTCAAAAGATATAAGTTATACCTATTGTTGCAATTCAAAATTTCTTCTAATTCCTATCACACCTTTGAAATAAGTAAAATACTTATTAAACAATATCGAAGATGCTATTTGAATTATTCATTTTATTTGCTGGCAGTATCATCGCTTTTTGGATCAGTGCAATATGCGGAGGCGGCGCAAGCTTGATCCTAATTCCGATATTAAATATCTTTCTGCCTGCTTCCCAAGTCCCCTTTGCTCTAACCTTAGGAACTTTCTCTAGTTCAGTTTCAAGAATCAGCATGTTCAAGAAACATATCAATTGGAAAATATTTGCTTGGTTTGTACCATTTTCCATTCCAGCAGTTTTAATCGGAGCCTACCTAGTTAAATACATCAATCCAAACTATTTACAGGTCATTATAGGGTCCTTTTTGATCAGTAACTTACCGCAGTTATTTAACTCTTCAAAAAAGGATACAGAAACAAAGCAAAAATATCCTAACTATCTTCTTGCCATAATTGGATTTCTAGCTGGTTTTATATCTGGTATAACAGGTGCAATTGGACTTTTATTTAACCGATTTTATTTAAGGTTTGCCTTAAAGAAAGAAGAGATTGTTGCAACTCGTGCAGCCAATGAAGTCTTCCTGCATTTCATTAAATTATTTATTTATGTATACTTAGGTCTGTATTCTAAATCAGCTATATACCTTGGGATTATCATTGCCAGCGCCACGATTGTTTCAGCATATTCCATCAAATATATATTGCCCTTTATAAGCGAATATCTATTTAAAAAAATAGGATTTATTGCCATGGTTCTTTCAGGTTTTAGCTTGCTATGGACAACGAGCAATAAAATCATAGAGCAAGATAATTTCAAAATAGAATCCTATAATGATGGAACCAAAAACTATTCTACAGTGACTTGGAAAAGCTCGAAAATAACCTTTGAATACGCATTGAATTACGGACTGGAAGTCGAAAAAACCATAACAGCAAAAGAGCTTCCCGACCATATATTTATTAAATACAGCAATATTATCGATCAATATGATGAGATAATCCTTGAAAAAGTTTATTCCATTGGACACAATCCTTCATATGAGTTCAATTGCTATAAAGAAAATAAACTCCGCAAAATCAAAATTTAGAAATTCAAAATTTCTTCTAAATCTCCAATGATATTGTATTCCATATCAAAAGGAAACATTACAAGAATGTCTATAAAATTTAGAGTCACACTAATTACTTTGGTCTACGTGCTATCCAGTATGGTTAGGGTTTCAGCTCAGACCCAAGATAGCACTAGCCAAATTAATCAAGTTAAAATTGACATTCAAGACCAGGACATAAATAACTATAAATTGGATTACAGGCACCTCATTGCACCTACAGTGTTCATAGGTTTTGGGATTGCTAGCCTGAGTAATGAATCCTTGAAAGAACTCAATAACTCCACCCGATATGAAATATTTGAACATCAACCTGATCACATACAGCTAGATAATTATACCCAATATGCCCCAGCTTTGTTAGTATACGGTCTGAATGCAGCCGGAATTAAAGGAAAACACAATTTACGCGATAGAACAATAATCTACCTCACATCCCAAATGCTCAATGCGGCAATGGTTTTGCCTTTAAAGCACCTGATCCATGAAGAAAGACCTGATGGCTCCAACAACCTTTCTTTTCCTTCTGGCCACACATCTACGGCATTTTCTTCTGCACAATTTATGTTCAGGGAATATAAGGACAGTAATATCTGGCTAGGAATATCAGGCTATTCCTTCGCTCTGTTCACTGGAGTTTACCGAACCATCAATAATCGTCATTGGGTCGGTGATGTAGTGGCCGGAGCAGGATTTGGAATTCTATCCACAGAACTTGCATATTGGTCTTATCCTTTAATAAACAAACTATTAACTAAAAAGGACATTCAAAATGCTTCCATGATAATGCCATTTTACCAAAACAAAACGTTTGGCTTAAGTTTTTGTAGAGTATTTTAAATATCTATTCAATATGTGGATCTTTTATGCATTACTTTCGGCCTTATTTGCAGCATTGACTGCCATTTTCGCAAAAATCGGAGTCACTCAAATCAATTCCAACCTAGCAACAGCTATTCGAACTATCATTGTATTATTTCTGATCTGGAGCATCGTGTTAGTCAAAGGCGAGCTGAAAGAAATTGCAAATATCTCAAAACAGAACATCTTATTTTTAATCTTATCAGGTATTGGAACCGGACTATCCTGGATATTCTATTTCAAAGCCCTGCAGCTCGTCAATGTGTCTCAAGTTGCTGCAATTGATAAATTAAGCGTAGCCATTACTATTATCCTATCCATTATCTTCTTAAAAGAAGCACTCACAGTGAAAACTGCAATTGGGGCCGGGCTAATTATCTTAGGCACCTTGGTTCTTACCATGAAATAGCATTGGTTATTAAGGTATTATCAAGTGTAATTTTGAAAAATCAATCAAACTTGTTACAAAAAAATATTCAAATAATTAACTTATTGATTTTTAATTAATTAATAGTTTTACTGACAGAAAGAGTTATTTTATCAAAACTTTAATTAATTCCCAAAATATGATGGGTCAGACAACCATTCATCACAAAATAATTAGTTTTAACTAATATAAACCCCATATTTTCCAACTTTTACCAAAAAGGATTATATTCTTTTATTTATTAATCCAAATATCAAGTAGAGTATTATATTTTCTTAGTAATATTCCAATTTGTTTATAAATGTTAAAGTTTTTCTATATTTGACACAATCAATAATTATGAAATCAATAAGCCTTCACTTATTGAAAATGTTTAACAAATAGTATTACTAACAAAATTTATTTACGAACAACGAAGTATTATGAAACAAAGATTACTCAGCGTTATTCTGCTGTGCTTGCTATTCGTAGGAGTAGCAAATGCACAACTAAGGCAGGTAAGCGGTAAAGTGACTTCGGCCTCGGATGGCACCTCCTTAAGCGGGGTATCAATCCGTGTTGATGGAACGAATACTGCAACCCAGTCTGATGGTGATGGTAACTACACCATCGATGTATCTAGAGGAAATGCAACTCTTGTATTTTCTTATATTGGATATGCAACACAAAGAGTAGCAGTAGGTACCCAATCTACTGTAAATGTGCAATTAACCTCCTCTGACAACGAGCTTGAAGAAGTTATCGTAACGGCATTAGGGGTTAAGAGAGAAAAAAGAGAATTAGGCTATTCTGCTGAACAAGTAGATAGCAAAACCGTTAACAAAGCCAGTGCTGTAAACATCGCCAATGGTTTACAAGGTAAAGTTTCAGGATTGAATGTAACGACCTACAATTCTGGCGTTTTTGAAGATGTCCGCATAAATTTGCGCGGTATCAGATCATTGACAGGTAACAACAACCCATTATTGGTATTGAATGGTGTACAGATGGATATCAAATATCTTTCTTCCCTAAATCCAAATGATGTTGAAAATGTATCTGTGTTAAAAGGCGCTGCTGCTGCAGCAATCTATGGTCCTGATGCACGTAACGGGGTGATTTTGGTTAATACCAAAAGCGGATCTGAAAAAACTGACATAAATGTTAGCCACTCTACCCAATGGCAAAACATCTCCTTCTTTCCAAAATTGCAAAAACAATTCGGACAGGGTTACGATGGCATCATCGACCCAGTAGAGAACTGGTCATGGGGACCAGCTTACGATGGTCAAATAGTTGATATTGGTCCGCAATTACCTGATGGTAGCCAACAGACAACTCCTTATGTAGGTACAGATGAACGCGAAAAATTTTACGACACAGGTGTCACTAATCAAACCAACGTATCTATTAACGCAAAAGACTTTTTCTTAAGTTTAGAAAACTCTGACATCAAAGGTATAGTACCTGGTGATAAAAACAGAAGAAATGGTATTCGCTTAAATGCAAAACGTGAATTTGGTATGTTCAGAGCAGGGGCTAACTTCAACTACTCGCAACAGAACTACAACACATTTAACCAATCAGGCCCAGAAAACTACTTCACAGCCCAAGGTACAGGTGGTAATGACGGTCTATTCAGCCAATTGATCAATACAGCTGCGCATATCCCCCTTACAAGCTATAAAGATTACAAAAACAATAAATTCGCGACTTACGAGAACTGGTTCACTAACTACGGCTTGAACCCATACTTTACCTTAGACAACTGGCGTACTTCTGGCAAAAAGCAGGATTTGATTACTAATATCGACCTTGGCTTAAAACCATTCGATTGGTTAGACTTCACCTACCGTGCAAGTTTAACGTCTAGAGGAATTGCAGAACGCGATCTTACCGTAGGTAATAAATCTACACCTTTCGGTGAATCTCGTGGCAAGACACCTATTCCTTCTTCATTAGAAGAATATAGCTATAACCAAACAATTTTAACCTCTGAATTCTTTGCTAATGTCACTAAACAAATCAATGATGATTTCAAATTCAACGGTATCTTAGGAACCTTTGTAAGACAGAATGAATACAGAGCGACAACTGTAGGTGCAGGCAACCTTGTAATACCAGAACTATATAACATCAGCATAAGGACCGGAAACTTAACCGGTAACTCCGACGGTTATAAAACAAGATTGTTTTCTACCTACGGAAGTGCTGGTTTTAATTACAAAAATTGGGCTAATTTAGAATTCACAGGCCGTTGGGACAAAACTTCAACATTAGCTCCAGGAAACAATTCATACTTTTACCCTGGAGTAAATGCTGCAGTAGTGGTTTCAGATGCTCTTGACATCACTTCTGATTTCTTTAATTATTTAAAAGTTAGAGGTGCTTGGACCAATACTGCCAATTCAGACATTAGCCCTTACTTCCTTGAAGCAACATTCTCTCAAGCCAATGGATTCCCATTTGGTGTAGTTTCTGGTTTGACTGCCAACAATGAATCTTACAACTACAACCTTAAACCAGAACGTATCAATACCACTGAAGCTGGTTTTGAAGCAGGTTTCTGGAACAACAGATTAACGTTAGAAGCTACTTACTTCTTCTCGAAAAATACTGACCAAATTATCAGGGTGAGTACTTCAGAAGCTTCTGGTTATTCAAGAACAAATACCAATGCCGCTTCATTCAACAGCAAAGGTGTTGATTTTGACTTCAACTTATCTCCATTAATTAAATTTAATGATGGTGGTATCAGCTTCAGAGGAAATTTCCTATGGAACGATTCAGAAGTAACAAGCATCTACGAGGCTCAAGGATTGAACCAAAAAGAACTTGCTGTTGGCGGATATATTGCTGCAGGAAACTATGCAATCGTGGGTGAACCGGCATTTGTCATGCGTGGCACCGACTACGAGAGAGATGACCAAGGCCGCATCATTGTTAGTGAAGCTGATGGTCGCCCTTTCCAATCATCAACCAATGTAAACTTTGGTAGAACCCTTCCTAAATGGATAATCGGATTGAACCCATCTGTAAACTACAAAAACTTCAATCTTTCAGCGTTATTTGAATATAAAGGTGGCCACGTAACTTCATTCTTTGGATTAGGTTCTGCAATGGCATGGACCGGTGTTTCTGAAGCTACAGCTTACAACAACCGCGAACCATTTATCCTTCCTAACTCTGTGATTGAAGATCCCAACAACCCAGGTTCATACATACCTAACACCACTGCGAAAATTGGTGAAAACGAACCTATTTACAACTACTATACAGGAGAATTCGGAAATACTGCATCTAATTTTATTGTAAGTGCAAACCATTGGAGATTTAGGGAACTGGCATTATCGTATGATATCCCTGAAGCATGGCTTTCAACAAGACAGAAAACCCTGAAAGGTCTTTCTATCGCACTTGTCGGAAGAAATTTAGCTTTATGGCTTCCTAAAGAAAACAAATTCATGGACCCTGATTTTGACAGCATGGCTTCTGATTATCCGAACGCTTATGGTAATGTCAATGACACTTCAAACCCACCTGTTAGAAATTTTGGATTTACAATAAATGCTAGGTTCTAATTTAATCGAGAAGAAAATGAAACAAAAAATATTATTGGCAGTACTAGCAACTTCTTTAGTACTGTCGGGTTGTAAAGATAGTTTCTTTGATATCAACACCAACCCAAACAGACCTACGATTGCCTCTGTCACTCCTCAGTACATCTTACCGATGGTATTGAAGCAGACAGCAACAAGAATGGGAACTCAATACTCCTTTGCAGCCTCATGGACCGGATATTATGGTCGCGGTGCTAGTTATGGACCAAGTTTACCTTTGGAAAACTACAGTATCACACCTGCATTTCAGCAAGCTCAATGGGCTAATAGTTCAACCACTTGGTTTGATGTCCTAAACGACGCCGAATTAATGGCTCAAAAAGCGGAAGAAACCAATGAAACATTTTTCTTAGGTGTATCCAAGGTAATTAAGGCTATTGGTTTTATGTACCTTGTTGATATGTACAATAACGTACCTTATAAAGACGCATTAAAAGGAGATGCAAATATTGCTCCCACATATGAAAAGGGACAAGACATCTATGCGGATTTACTTGTACAACTTGAGGAAGCAAGACAAATTTTCAAGGCTAACCCCGAAATTTCAGATGCAACAGCGACAGCAGATGTCCTTTTTGGAGGCGATTTAACCATGTGGAGAAAGCTGGCAAATACCCAATCCCTTAAATTATTGATCCACCAATCAGAGTTTGCTCAAAACCCTACTGCTGAAATTGCAAAAATTACGGCTGATGGCAGCGGATTTATTGAAGCCGGTAATTCAGCCAATTTAACCTTGAGCTTTGCCAATAACGACGGCCAAGTAAACCCTGTCTATATGTCTTATGTAGCAGATCAAAGTGGAATTGAAACAGACGCATTCAATAGAGTAAGCGCATATTTATTAGATAGATATGTATCAAACAATGATATCCGTTATCAATACCTTTTCGATAAGGCTGATGATCCTGTAGATCCTACCATTGAATATGTAGGTGCAATTTTTGGCGGACCAACCGTTCAAGGATTGTATTCTGCGAACCAATCTAGAGTAGTTGGACCAGGTATCGTTTCTTCTGGTTCTGACCCAATGTGGTTCTTTACATCTGTGGAGAGCTTATTCCTTCAAGCAGAAGCAACTCAACGCGGCTGGCTAACTGGAAACGCTAAAACTACATATGAAAACGCCGTATCGGAATCCTTCAAATGGCTAAACGTCAGCAATGCACAAACAGAAGCAGACGACCTTCTTGCGGCTTCAGCTAATTGGGATAATGCAGCCAACAAATTGGAATTGATCATTAACCAAAAATATCTATCCCTTCCTAGTATCAACAACTTCGAAGCTTGGGTAGATTACAGAAGATTGGGATTCCCTACTGACGTTCCTCTATCTGCTAATCCTAATATTCAAGGACGTAAGATCCCGCTTCGTTTGATGTATCCTCAAAGTGAATACAGCTACAACAATGCAAATGTAACTGCTCAAGGAGACATCGATCCACAGACCAGCAAAATTTTCTGGGACGTGAATTAATTTGCACAACCAATCTGAGTTAATCAGATTAAGAGTATAAAAGAAGATCAGCAGTAACCAAATGGTTACTGCTGTTTTTTTTCATTCATAGGGTAAGTAAATGCATGCTTCTCCCCTTCCTTATCCTTAGAATTTCCCTCCAAAAAGTCTGTTTTATCCCCGATTTAACTTACCTTTGGCAGATATTAAAAATTTAAGAATGAGCGACAACAAGATTATTCTTCCAGATCAGGCTTCTCAAGAGCAAAAACATGTACAGGTGAGAAAAATGTTCAATTCCATTTCCGGGAATTACGACAAACTCAACAAGGTCATTACTTTTGGCATGGAAAAAGGTTGGAAGAAAAATGTCTACAATCTTGTCGCAGCAAAAAGCCCCAATAAAATCTTGGACATTGCAACCGGAACCGGCGACATGCTCCTGCTTTTCGCAAATAGCAAAGCCTCGGAAATTATCGGAACGGATATTTCAGAAGGCATGCTGGCCGTAGCGGAAGAAAAAGTAAAACAATTGGGACTGGAAAACAGAATTAAACTAGATCAGCAAGACGCAGAGAACCTTGCCTTTCCAGACAATAATTTTGATGCCATCAGTATTACCTATGGAATCCGAAACTTTGAAAACCTGGACAAGTGCCTACAAGAGATATATCGTGTAACAGCAGCAGGTGGTCAACTTATCGTCCTTGAAACCTCCGTACCTCAAAATTTTATCCTGAAGTCAGGCCATTTAATCTATACCAAATGGGTAATGCCTTTATTGAGCCGTATGTTTAGCAAGGACAAAACCGCCTATAAATACCTTTCAAAATCCGCATTAAACTTCCCGTATGGCGAGGAACTAAAAAAACGCTTCGAACAAGCCGGATTCACCGACGTAAAGATAATGCCTCAATTTTTCGGCGCCTCAACCATTTACCAAGGGATAAAGAAATAAATCAGATATAAAAGCTTCAAAAAAAGGATAGTGTCACAAAACACTATCCTTTTTTTATTGTTTAAAATATCAAATTTCTTAAATCAATTACATCACACTATTACAACCAAAAACCCCATTTCCCTGTCTAAATACTAAATACTAAATACTAAATACTATATACTAAATACTAATCTGCCATGCATACCCTACTACCCTTTATCCTGGTATTAATACTTCTGATCGTATTTTTAACCATTTTCGCCAATCAGCTTAAAATAGCCTATCCTATTCTTTTGGTTTTGGCAGGTTTGGCAATTAGTTTTGTTCCGGGTCTGCCCCTCTTAAAGATAGACCCCGACCTTATCTTCTTTGTCTTTCTGCCACCGCTCCTCTATGAAGCCGCTTGGGGTGTCTCATTCAAGGAAATGAAAAAATGGTGGCGGATCATTGGAAGCTTTGCTTTTTTGGTGGTATTCTTCACCGCATTTCTAGTCGCCATCATATCCAATCAGATCATCCCAGGCTTCAGTTTGGCGTTAGGCTTTGTCCTAGGGGGAATTGTCTCCCCTCCAGATGCCGTCAGCACCGGGGCAATCACCAAATTCGTGAAGATCCCCAAATCAACAACTGCCATTCTAGAAGGCGAAAGCCTTTTGAACGACGCATCTTCCTTAATTATCTTCCGTTTTGCTCTGGTAGCAGTAGGAACGGGACAATTTATTTGGCAAGAGGCAGGAACGCAATTCCTATGGATGCTGTTTGGGGGAGTTGGCATTGGCCTTTTGGTGGCTCAGATCTTTATTTGGATACATAAACACCTGCGCACCGAAGCAGCATCTGATATTGCCCTGAGCTTGATCAGCCCCTACTTCATGTATTGGTTGGCAGAGCAGGCGCATTGTTCAGGAGTGCTCGCGGTTGTCGCAGGTGGTCTGTACATGTCCTCACAAAGGCTCAAGTACTTGGCAGCAAGCAGTCGGATCAAGGGGGCCTCCGTTTGGGAGAGCTTTGTATTTCTATTGAATGGAATGGTCTTTTTATTAATTGGACTGGACCTCCCCGAAATAGTGGCCGGAATTCGGGCTCATGGAACCCCGTTGGGAACAGCTATTGGCTACGGCATCATCATCACCATCGTATTAATTGCAGCTCGAATGATTTCAGCCTTTGCTGCCATGTTAGCAACCCTCATTTTTAGGCCCCAGATTGCACATCAACAACAGTTTAGTACCCGAAGATGGTATACTCCGCTATTGATGGGCTGGACAGGTATGCGCGGCGTGGTCTCCCTGGCTGCGGCTTTGGCCATCCCTTTAACCCTTCCCAACGGCGAAGCATTCCCACACCGGAACCTTATTTTGTTTATCACCTTTGTCGCCATCCTATTGACCTTGGTCATACAAGGACTCACCTTACCTTATTTGATTGCTAAAACCCAGCCCTTCAAAGGCTATAAAAATGAAGAAGAAATGGAAGAGGAAAATAGACGGAACATGAAGCTCGGACTAAAATCCCATGTCTACAATTTGGTCAAGGATAGATATGAAAACCAACATCAAGGCGACGCAGCCATGGAAAGGATCTTGAAGTATTGGGAAGATCAATCCAAAGTTCAAGAACACAGTTGGATGAATGGAGTAAGCAAGCAGACCTTACTGGAAATCTTCGCTGAACAAAGGATATATTTGACCAACTTAAACAAAGATGAAAAGTATGATGAGGAATTGATACGTCAGCAGATCTATCAAATTGACCTAGAAGAAGAAAGAATCATCTTGGTTTTCAAAAGCCATTTGCCATAATAAAAATAACAAAACAGCCCTTAAAGCGTTTATTAGGAAACAATAAAATCAAACTTATGCCGACATTGGAACAAAGAATTGAAGAATTAAACAGACAATTTGGATTTAGGGAACATCCCGAAGACTTTAACTTTGAACTGAACCCTGAACGCATTGTCTATAAAAATGAAGCCCTACGAACCAAAAACCGGGACTTATATGCTTCCTACCTTGCAGATAATTATCCAAGGGAAATGGATAGGGAATTAGCAGATTTTGACCAAAAAGCCAATAACTTAATCCAGGTTAGCAAAGATGAGGCTGAACAGCTTTTTGCCGACAGTAAAATCAACATGCTAAAAAGTGACATTAGTTTCAAGGACCCTGAAGCCATTTTTCAGATGAAAAAAGTAAATGAAGAAGACCTCAACTGGCATTTAGAAGGCCATGAAACAGACTTACTGAATGGCAACTCCAGACCTTATGAAGCCCTGGAAGGCAAAAGCAATATCTGGCTTTTAAAATAAACCCTCCCCACCTTTCCATACTAAAATACACACTTGATAAATAAAATCCGCAACTACTGCGTAGTTGCGGATTTTACTTTGTTACAAAAGAAAATAATTCCAAAAAATTATTTTCATACCCACAATTCCTTAAAAACCACGATTATATCCTAATAAACCAAATAAAGCTTACTACATAAAAGTTAATTTTATTAACATAAATATATGTTGGTTATACATTTACTTATTTATTTAAACAATACAATATATTTTCGCTCACATTTTTAATTATTTAGTTAATAAACACACAATAACTATTTCTTTGCAAACAAATAGCATGGACCACAGCACTAACAAAAAGAAAGTTTATGTCAAGCCAATTATCCTCATCGAAGAATTCGAATTAGAGGAAGGGATTGCAGTCGGATCTTATAATATTAAGACAGGAGGACCTTCAAATGAACCAAAAGTAGAAGATTGGGACATGAACACAGATGGTAAATTCAAGAATTTTGATCTATAAATTCTTAAAAAAAACAATTAAGAACCAAGCTCAAATTAAACCAATACTTAATTTAACATGATAACAGTTAATAAAACCTATTTATTTCATGCTATTTTCCTGATTTTTATCTTAACTATACTAGCATGTAAAAAGCAAACTGGAGAAACAGAGAAACCTAATCCTTCCAAAGAAAATTCACTTCACTTTAGAATTCAAGGTGTCCAAGACATCAGTGAACCTGAATTGAATCATGATAATAGTAAAGCTTCAAATAGTGTTACAGCAAGGAGACGAAAGATTGCAGCAGAAAGTGAAATCGTAAGTTTAGATGGTATTGATGCCATTATGATGGTAACAGAGGAAATACCCAGCCATTACCCAGATAAGATGGAAAAGAAATCTCTCACGGTAAAGAACAAACAGTCCAGAACTTCGGGCAATGGAAATTTTGCCCGCGCGATCTCCCAACTGAAAAATGGTGTGCGATATAAAATTGTACTATATAAAGCTGATCCAAATGGCAAGCCAATCGAATTTGTTGACCAAGCTGATGGTCAGGTAGGTGGTACGGATGTTTCCATTGAAGCATACAGAAACACGAATTATCGATGGTATGCATATACTTACAACAACAACAGTGCTTTAGAAGTATTTACAGCAAATCAAAACAGCCTACCAGTAAAACCTTCTGGAAACAATAATTTATTGAGGCAGGACTTTGCTTATGCTACTGGCCTCATAACTACTGGCAATGTCATCGATGGCAGTAGCAGCATCAACAACATTGTCTTGACCAGGAAAACCGCGCAGATCATAGTTGAAATTAACTCTAGGGGCATGTTCGGCGCAATAGCTTATGCCAGCCCTCGATTCAAGGACAACTCAGGTCTTAGCAGAGCTGATTTCAGATTAATCGATAGCAGTTACCAGAACCCAAGTACTATGATCAGTGCCTTGAATGTCTATAACCATCATGGTTCTGGTTTTTCCGTACCAGTGGGAACTGATTCTGTTCCAGAAGCAGATTGGAAAAGAAGATACACCTTTTATACAGTTGCTAATGGAACTGCACCTGTAAACTTGGTTGTTTCTTTGGACACCCTTAAAATAAAAAGCGAGCGACTTTCTGAATATGGTGACAACCCTTATTATTTAGAAAGAGAGTTTTATAATCGTGCATTCAGTTTCCCAAATTTTATCCCTCAACCTGGAAAAAGTTATTTTATTTCAATCAAATTGGTTGAATCTGCTATTCCAATTGGTAATACCATGTGGGCTAGAGCAAATGTGTACCGAAATATTAAAAGCCCTAGACTACCTGGCAATTATTATGAATACAGATTCCGATATGACAACCCTATTTTCAATTCGACCGATGATGTCCCCCACATGACCGATATGTTTACCAATGATATCTACAATATAGGTGGCAAGAACATCTGTGAAAGAATCTATCCAGAAGGAGTTTGGGATTTACCAACAAGAGATGATTTCAATCAATTGGATGATTATTCCAACAAAGAGTTACAGACTGTAGGCTTAAATTGGTATACGAGAATAATCCCACAAAATCCTACATCCTTATCAATCGGATATGTTGATGGGTATCTTAATTTTGTTCCAATGGGTTACAAAAGAATCAGCACAGAAGGATTTAGCCAATATTTTCCTAACAGTTTAAACTTTATGCAAACAAAAGGCTATTGGAGAACCAAGGAAGCTGCTGTATTTGCACAGTTCAATTATAGTCTCATGTCCAGAAATTATATCAATACCGGAAATTATACAGCGACTTGGAATGCTTGCATCCGATGTGTCAGAAAAAAAGGTTAATCGCCGATTTTTTCCAAAAATATCCGATCTAGCTCAAATTCATTACCTTTCTCTCCCTGTTTCCGGACGTGAAAGGTAATGGAATTGGTTTGTTTCGTGATCTTAATAGTTCCCATTTCTACCTTCTCATTCAATTTCTCATGGGCAGCTTGGCTTGACTTCCAATCTGCAATTAGCTTTTGCCTTTGCCAAATGGCGAATTCAGCCCCATTTTTCTTCTCAAAATAGGAAATCGACAATTTATACTCCCCTTCTGGAACATCAGTGAGCATAACTCGAACGGTATGATGCCCATCAGAACGCATCCTTAATCCACGGTCTTGCTTGACTTCTGCCCCACCACCAAGTGTTACTTCCATCAACTGTGGGAAATACTCATGAACCGTTGGCAAATAAACCTGACGAAGTGCATCTGTAGGCTCAATTTTTGAACGCAAAGGTTGGGCAGCATAATACATGGCGATAGATGTATAATCCACTGGAAACTCATTACCTTCTGGACCATGCTCGATAACATGGTCAATCTCCTTTTCAAAAGGCATTTTATCCGTCATGAAAAAACGATAGGCCCCTGTCCTTCCCATTGGCAAACTATAATCCAGTGATCCATGGATGGGCAAACTTATCCCACGGTCCCATCTGTCCAACAAAGCATACCAGCCCCCATTATAATAATCTTCTGAACCTGTTCCATGCAACCTTTGTTTCCCATCGATATGGGTAACATCATCCCCCTCAAAGAACAAGGTCATGCCCGGCCTTAAGCCTTGAGCTAGATGAATGGTCCCTACATAATGACCCTTTCCATTAGTTTTTAAAAATTCATAATATTTACCTGTCTCTGGCTTTTCCCTTCGCCATACCGCATAAAACTTCCCTTCTTTCTCCTTTTCTCTTGCCTCATCTGTATAGTAAACCTTAGTTTTGATTGATATGGGCGCTTGTTCCAGATTGGCTCTTTTCTTATAGACCATTTTCAGTTCAGCAGATCGGTCAAAAGGCATAGGCATATAGCTATAGTTTAGGTTTCCCTTACTCCCCATTAATAGACCCCGCATAGCTTTTTTACCATAGGCATATCCAAAGAAATCAGCAACCGGAGCATAAACAGCTTCAATTTTTTCATCATCCCATTTTGCAGACAATACTATATCTTTTTCCATCCCTTCAAATGATGTCCCTGCATCCACTTCCAGCCCAACAATCCTTCCACCCTTATTTGCTTTAAAAAAGTCAAGTTCTTCACCCGGGTTGATTACAAATGTCTTTTCTACGACCTGAATACCCGCTGACTTGCCTTTAGCAAATAGATCGGCACCTGGATCCATACCCGTATAAATTTTACTTAGCTCTTCAATCTTGGCCTTTTCGATTGGCGAATAGTTCCCGGTATAAGATTCAACTTTTCTATCAGGCATTTGCCTATTCTGGATCTGTAAGAACAGGATTTTCTCCCCTTCAAAAACTATTTTCAACGACTTCTTATAAGGAATGGGAAGATAGGTAAAATAGCCCCCGACCTCATTCCCAGAAATTCCCTTCACAAATGGAAAAACATTCCCTGAAAAAAGATCTGAAAAACGGATCCTCAACCTAGCTTCTTTTTCACCATCAAAATAGAAGGCCAGGGTATCATCGGTTGGGGTCGGTGTCCAAATTCTATTGACAACACCCGATCCCTTAAAATCTGCAATGACCAAATGATTCCCTTCTTTTCGGATAAAAGAATAGGCTCCTCCAAATCCATCATCGTTTTTCCCTGTCCGATCATAACTTGATATTTGTTCAATATATTCGCCGGTCCTATAGGATGGAAGTAAATCAGGACGGATTAAATTATCCAACTCCTCAACAAAACTATACTGTGATTCTTGCGGAAATGCCGGATGACTGTTTAAAACAATAAAAGTAATGGCCAAAATTGACAGGTAATAAGCTCTTTTCATGGCAATGGATTTTGAAAATTAAACTGCTGTTTATAAAGGTATTAAACGTTTAAGCTACTCTAAGATAAAGAAAATAACATAAATTAGACCCTCTTTCCAGAATAGCAATTCGTCAAGATTGTACTTAATTGTACGGAATCTGGATACAAAAACGCCATTTTACCTTTTAGGATAGAATGGCGTTTTTATATGTTTTAATAAGTTAAGGACAGTTCAGTAAATACTGCTTTTTTATTGGAACCACCTTTGACTTGCAGGCCTGGCCTTGGACTGCGGTCCCAAGGTGCAAGTTCCTTAAGGTTAAAGCTGCTTGCATCGTTTATTTCCATAACTTTCCAAATATCTTCTTGAACCGAAAAGGATGCCGTACAGCTAAGATCATCTTTTGTCTGAAGCCTTAGGGAAATTTCTTTCGTATTCCCTGGAATTTCTTGGCTAGAAAGGATCTTGTACTCCTCTCCACTTGCCTGCCATACTATAACTTTCTTTCCTTGAACAGATAGACCAAGAGCACGATCTTTATCTCCATAGATCACTACCCCTTTCAGAAGTTCTTGATCCGACTTCAATAAATCCAATTTGGCAGTTAGGTCGTATTTCTTGCTTGCAGGCCTCCAAGTTAACACAGACCCAACTTCATTTGCTTTTATCTCAGCAGCAGATAGTTCCAAACCCGTTGAATTCAATTCTATTTTAGGAATAGCATTCCTAAAATCCCATTGCCCAAACAAAGCTGATCGTTTAATATTCTTGAAATCCAAACTGAAACTTGATGTTCCATCTTCACTATCATTTTTTATGAAATCAAAAACAGGCTTATTTTGATCTGACCATTCCAACTTTGCCAATAAACCTTGCCTTCCAGTAAAGACCGTCCCATCTTGGCTATAACCATGAAATAGGTAATAATAATCTCCTTTTTTGTCGGTCACAAAAGTACCATGACCCATGCATTTCCATCTTTCGTTGCTTCCTAATAGCACAGACTCACCTACATCTTCATATGGACCTCTAATAGTTTTTGAGCGAACCGCCTGTACATGGTAATCACATCCTGGACCGCAGCATGCTCCAGCAGAATAAAACATATAGTAATACCCATCTTTCTTAATAAAACTCTGCCCCTCTATACCAATTTTTGCAGTATCTTGTAATATAGAAAATGGTTCGCCCTCAAGCTTCATACCGTCCGCTGACAGTTTACTGCCCAATAACTCTATAGGTCGCTGATCAAGACCATAGGCTTTCCAGGTCATGTAAAGATCCTTACCATCCCTGACAACAAATGCATCGATAGACTCGGTTCCATAATCTACAACAATCCCTTGATCGACAAAACCTCGATCCGGAAATTTGGAGGTTGCAACCCCGATACAGGAAACTCCATCTGACTTACGCTTTGCGGAGTAATACACGTAGTAAGTCCCATTCTGATAAAAGTATTCTGGTGCCCAAAAGGAAGATGCGATCCAGTCAGGAGTTTTTTCAAAAACAAAACCCACCTGTTTCCATTCCCTTAAATCTGTCGAGGTATAAATGGGCAAATGGGGAGCCCACTCACTGGAAGTTCCCACTGCATAATATTTTCCATTGGCTGATATGACGCTAGGGTCTGCAAAATCACCAACTATTCTTGCTTGGTTCTGTGCCCTTAATGGCGAAGAAATGAAAACAGCAACAATCAGGAAAATACCTGCTAATATTCTTTGAAAAGTTAGTTCGTAATTCATAAGGTTTGTATTGATTAATTGCAAAATAGCAAATAATTCACAGCCAATCAAGGCTTAGCTAAATTGTTTAAGCCATCT
Source organism: Sphingobacterium sp. NPDC055431 (assembly GCF_053644255.1). Taxonomy (NCBI): domain Bacteria; kingdom Pseudomonadati; phylum Bacteroidota; class Sphingobacteriia; order Sphingobacteriales; family Sphingobacteriaceae; genus Sphingobacterium; species Sphingobacterium sp. NPDC055431. The sequence goes on along the minus strand of NZ_JBSHLH010000017.1, from coordinate 21,049 downwards.
ATATATGAATGCAATGAAAGATTATTATTGAACGCAATTTCCGCATCCAAATTGTAGCTTGCGGAATCTCCGTAATCCTTTTTTTACATCCTAAATACAATTAATGCCCTAAAAATTGGTTTATTTATTAAACACATAAAAATCATGCTAAGTAAAATTATCAAGGAAGAAACTAAAGGGTCTCACCAAAGGCTAGAAGCTAAAATGGTTAGAATAATCAAAAAAATTAAAACTGAAGCTGAATATGCGACCTTTTTAAAAAATTTCTACGCTTATTTCCATGCCGTAGAACAAGAAACCGGAAAATTCATTAACACCGAAATATTACCTGACAAAGCCTTGCGCAGAGATTCTTCCTATATTCTAGCGGACATCCAAAGCCTTGGGTTCGATTTAAGCAGCCTACCTCCAGCAGAAGCGCCCAAAGTTGAAAATACATTGCAGGCATTAAGTTCATTCTATGTATTAGAAGGATCGATCATGGGCGGCCCATATATCGTTCAAATGTTAAAGAAAAATGGCGTCACAAAAGGCTTTTCATTTTTCGAAGGCTATGGGGATCAAAGTGAAGAAATGTGGAAAAAATACACTGATGCATTGAACAAATTTGCTTCAGACCCTTCTCAAGAAAAGTCAGCAATTGATATTGCCAACCAAACATTTGATAATTTTGAGGAAGTTTTTATGGCTGAAATAGAAAAATAGCGAATAAATAGAACAGTCTTAGAACAGGTATTTTTGGTATATTTATTTTTACATCTTTATCTTCTAACCATGTAAACAATTTACCCATGGAACTCTTCAAAACTTTAAAAAGAGAAGACCTCAAAAGACTATTCGATAATTTTTATCAGTATAGAGATAAAGTCTTACAATTTAGGGACTATACAAACCAAGTCATTGAAGTCCCTAAAGCTGACCCTGATACTTTCAGAAAAGTTTCGGGATTTTTTGCTGACAAAAACCATGTCTATCGAGAATGCCTACAAGATGATTCCCCTGCAAATACCATTGTTAATGCCTACGGACACCGAATGAACAACCCCGAAGCAAAATGGCAGATTGTAATAGTGGATGGCCTGGACGGTAAGTCATTTAATTATATCCAAGATAAATACGACACCGTTTATTGGAAAGATAAAAACGGAATATACATCAGAAAAGATGGAAACCTGAATGCACTAGTAAATGTGGACCCTAAATCTTTTCAATATCTTAATTTTCTGTATGGAAAGGACGATCGACATATCTATTATGAAGACCAGATCCTTCCAATCGACGTTGATGATTATTCCCTGGATCAATGGGGTTTTATTAAAGATCAATTCCGAATTTTTCATTACGATTTCGAGATTGGATTAGACCCCCAATCATTTGAAGTGGAATACTATAACCTCATCAAACAGCCCATCATACTATTGGACAAAAATGGAAAATATGAATACACTCGCTCTATCCAAAATGATTCAAAAATTATAAAGCAAGAAAGTTAATCGACTAAATCCATTAGAATGGCTAAATTCGCAACTCTATAAACAAAGCAAAAAATGAGCGATCCAAATTCTAGAAGCAACATCAAACCGGGTATCTTGGTTAATATTATCCTAAAAAAAGACCAAAGATCTGGAAATCTCACCGAAGGAATTGTGAAAGATATCCTTACTTCTGCTCCCTACCATAGCCGGGGAATCAAAGTTAGGCTCACTGATGGCCAGATTGGTAGAGTCGCTGAAATTATCGACGAAGACTAAATAGCGCTTTCTAACAACAACGTGACAATTAAATTCGTTTAGCCAACTTTTATTGGTTATGTTTGCCTCTTTTTGGCACAAAGACCGGTGATTTATTTATTCTCGCCAGCCTTTCCTATAGAATAAAGAGCATCATGATCGCAGATTTAGAAGATAAAAAGATAAAAGAAATCTACAGAACCTCTATTATCCAACAGACCGCTTATTGGTCTGAAGTCAAGAAAATGCAAGGGGTTCAAAGCGTAGCCTATAACTTTAAGGTAAAGTCATCCGATTTGTTCAATCATCCAGCTGATGACACCTATATCATTGGCGACCTGCTGATCATCATTCAGCACCTTGATGCCGATCACTGTATTGCCTATGTTCCTTATGGCCCTGAAATTGAACCAGAGGCTGAAAACCAAGGCTATTTCCTGGAACAACTTTCCGAAAGCCTCAGAAGTTATCTTCCCCCATCCTGTATCATGATCCGATATGACCTATCATGGGAATCCTTATGGGCAAAAGAAGGTGATTGCTATGACATTCATGGAAACTGGATCGGTGTTCCAGAAAAAAGAATTCAAGAACTAAGGTTTAACTTCAATACTGAAAATTGGAATCTCCGTAAAGCTAATACAGATATTCTCCCTTCCAATACGATCTTCATGGATCTCAAAAAAAATGAAGAAGATATCTTGGCTAACATGAAGTCCAAGACCCGTTATAATATCAATCTCTCAAAAAGAAAAGGTGTAGAAATCCGATCCTTAGGCATAGAAAACCTAGATGTTTGGTATGAACTTTATCGCCAAACAGCGCAGAGAAACAACTTCTTCCTGCATGACATCAACTATTTTAAGGTGGTTTTAAGCGCTCGGGCAAATGATACCCAATCACCTGCGCAGGTATTTCTCTTGGTCGCTCAAGTAGATGAACAACCTCTTGCAGCCATGTTTTTAGTCCTTGCGGGCAATAGAGGAACTTACCTCTACGGTGCTTCTGCTACCGAAAACAGAAATTATATGGCCACTTATGCACTGCAATGGAAAGCAATGCAGTTAGCTAAAGAAAATGGCTGTACTGAATATGACTTCTTTGGAATATCCCCGCAAGCGGATGAATCACATCCTATGTATGGATTATATCGATTCAAATCAGGTTTTGGCGGACAAGTGTATCACCGGATGGGTTGTTGGGACTACCCTCTGAATAAAGAAAAATACAACTATTATGCTTCCATGGAATTTCAAAACCAAAGCTATCACCTCAACTAAAAAAATAAAATTGGCAGTCCAATGAAGGACTGCCAATCTCATTTTAATTATTCTTTCAATTATCTAAATACAAATCTTTTTACTTTAGCGTCTTTTTTAACATCTCGGTTGGCATAAAACCATTGCTTTAAGATATCAAGCAACAAACCTAAGTATTTGATCAGTATCATGACTTTCCCAGGAAACTTGATTGATGATGACCTCACCATCAATAGGATTTGGGATAATGCCTCTAAAATTAATTTCATTCATTTTCCAATTTTGCTCTGAGGATCAATCATATTTAAACTCCTGTAAGCGGTTAACAATTTTGATTCTTCCCGACCCCATCCTTATCTTTTCTACCAAAACGGGATACCAAGTTTTATAGGCCAAGGCAGATTGAATAATCATAAAATCTTGACCTTCCTTCCTGAAATAACTTCCCATTAACGGACAGCCTTTAGTATCAGTATGATAATTTCCGACATGGAAAAACACGAGTGAAAAGTCAGGAATTTTTCGGATCTCCAGCATACCTTGGTGACGTCTGCCAAATTTAGGCGCATATTGACTGTTCATCGCTGCCGTGCTATTTAGCTCAAGTGGATAATTCCCTTCAGGAATACAGGTTCTTCCGAAAACTTTTGAAGACCTGATCTTATCCTCCAAAATATAACATGCAAACAAACCGTCGATATAGAGATGAGATAAAGTACTATTTTCAGCACTGTACACTCTGACCAACTCGATCATTAGACAATAAATTCTTTTACAAATTGACTTTCAGAAATCCTTTTGGTCTTCTTATCAATAGAATACACCCATATTGCCAGTTTATCGCCTTTCTCAAATAGATTCATTGAAATTTCTGCAGTTGATATTTTTCGAGTACCTAATGACAGGTGATGGAAGTGCTTTTTATGCTCATTAAAAATGACCCCTCTAATCTCAACTTCCGCTAATGGAACCAAATACTTCGACTCTGGAGCCCATGTCAGCAAAATAGACTGATCTGTCTGTTTTCCGCTTAAATCAATGATCTGTTCTACGGTCCCTTTGCTGATAATAATTTTTGAGTAATCCAATTTGATTTCAGGTAAATTCCCTTGTACAGCATTCCTTAAAATATGACTGGACAAAAGGTTCGCCGATGTCATGTACCTGATTTTTTCATCCTCATAATTTTCCTTCAAAAAATCTCGCAATGGATTTACAAAACTCATGACTAAGCTAAATTTAGCCTGTTGGTTCAACATCTTTTCTGAAGGTACTCTTTTGACCTTTTTTGGAAGTGAGCGGATATATTCTATCCCCCTCCAACTTCCACCAACTACTGAACCTACTTTTCCTGAAAAACTTCCTAAAATTCCGTTTGAAATAATTGCCATTTTTTTAATTTTTAAAATTTAACCATTCGATTGCATGCAATGCTGTTTTGATATCGACAGCTAAACTCTAGTTTTCTTTGCCCATAAATACATGTTGAAATAGTTTGGCACTGTTTGAAACGATATGGAACAATATGGAACAGAAAACAACTCAATGAGAGGAGCCTAAAAAACAAACTATGAATTTTGTTTAGTATAAATTTTTATATTAGACTTAACTAATTAACATTTATGGACATTCAAGTTTCCCAAGCTTTTCAATCCCGGGTTAAAAAAACTCTTTTTTCAATTTTCGTATTTATTTTAGTCTACTGCATCCTTTTGCTAACTGCGATAGCAATCACGGCTTCTTTCTCTTATTTCGGAATCTGGACGATTGTGAATTATCCTAATTTCTTGACGATCACACTCGGATTAGGTTTGATTGCAGCAGGGTTTATGATCTTGTTTTTCTTGATCAAATTTATTTTCGCAACGAATAAGACCGACACCAGTGAGTTCATCGAAGTCACCCAAGAAGAACAACCTGAATTGTTTGCCATGATCCATCAATTAGTAAATGAAATAAAAACTGACTTCCCTCAAAAGGTCTTTTTGACTTACAACGTTAATGCTTCCGTATTTTATAATTCTAGCTTTTGGAGTATGTTTTTTCCAGTTAGAAAAAACCTACAGATTGGCGTGGGATTAATAAATTCATTGACCAACCAAGAATTGAGGGCTATCCTAGCCCATGAATTCGGCCATTTTTCGCAACGAAGCATGAAGGTCGGTAGCTATGTATATAATGTGAACAATGTTATTTTCAACATGCTCTACAACAATGAATCCTTGAGAAAGATGCATGAAAACATTGCCGGTTTGAGCTCCTATCTTGCCTTACCATTATATATTTCCATTTTCTCCATAAATGGAATCCAAAAGATCCTCCAGAAACTCTATGACTATATCAACATAAATTATCTTGCCCTTTCCAGGGAAATGGAATTTCATGCTGATGAAATTGCGGCCAATGTGGCTGGATCAAAGGCCATGGCAGATAGTTTACAAAGATTGAGCTTCGCAAATCATTCCTTGGAAAGCGTCATTTCTTTTTATGAAAAGAACCATAACCAAAACTGGTTGCCCAAAGACATCTATGAAAACCAACAGGTGGTTAATTTATTTCTTGCTAAAAAGAACAATTACGAAATCAACAATGGCTTCCCCATGGTACCTTTGGATGCTGAGTCAAAATACAATAAATCTAAATTGAATATAGAAAACCAATGGCAGTCGCATCCATCAACTCAAGACCGCATCAGGGCCATTGCAAAAATGGATATTCAGGTTGATTACAACAATCAATCTCCTGCTATCGAGATACTCAAGAATAAGGATAACTTATTCCAAAAAATAAAAAACCATCTATTTGTCAACCTCAATCACCAAGGCCCCATTAAACAGTTAGATACTCTGGAATTCCAGCAAAACTTTGTGAAGGATTTTGAGAAAAATGATTTTGATGAAATGTATAATGACTTTTATTTCTTCATCAATCCGATAATTGAAGATTTCTCCAAGCTGGATTACCATGCTGAGCCAATTTCAATCTCTGAACTATTTTCCGATCATAATCGAGACCTTTCCTTTGACCTTAATTCCTTATTGAATGATAAACAGACCTTAACTGATATCAAAAACAAAACCTATAAGATCAAATCATTTGATTATGATGGGGTAAAATATAAAAGCTCGGATACTAATCAAATCCTCAAATCCGTAGAAATTGAAATTCAAGCTAAACAGGCACAGATAAATGAAATAAACACAAAATCATTTGAAACCTTCTATAGTCTTGCGGATAACGATTTGACCAAAAGCCAATTAAAGAAGAAATATGAAGTGATGAAGGAAATGGAAGCATGCTTTGAGAATCGCATCCAATTCTATTACGACCTGACCCAAAGGTATGCCTTTGTTTATGAACAGATTGAGTATTCTGAAATTATCAGTCATTTAATGAAAAACAAATCCCTGGAAACGAGATTAAAGACCGAAATCTCAACGCTCCTTAGCAATTCAGATTTGACCGTAGAACTCGCAAAGGATACATTGGATGGCTTGACCAGATTTGTCAATAACGACTTGGTATATTTTGAAGGATCAGCCTATCACGACGACAACTTAAATCTATTATTCACGGCTATCCATCAATACTACTACATGACCTTTAGGGCTTACTTCCTCCATAAGTACAACCTACTTAATTTTCAGAAGGACATCTATAGAGCTTCATAAAAAAAGAGTGACTGATGCAGTCACTCTTTCTTCTTTCATCCAAATATGATTATTCGTAGCCAGGATTCTGTTGTAAGTTATTATTACCTGCAATAGCTTCATTCGGAACAGGAAATCTGTTTAAATGAGCAGAATTGCTGGCCACATGATCCCACCATTTCTCCGTAGTAAAGGCTTTCCAGCGAACTAAATCAGTCCTTCTTCTTCCTTCACCTAGAAACTCAATGCTCCACTCGTCCAGCAAGCGGTATTTGTCAAGGTTAGCAACCGTCACAGGATTAGGATCCTTTCCACCTTCAAAATTACGCTTACGCACTTGGTTGATCAGATTTGCCGCCTCTGCAGCATTCCCTGCACGGAAATTACATTCGGCAAGCATGTAATAAACCTCTGCCAAACGAATGATAGGCATATCTGCGCCCCATCTCAAGGTATTGTCGTTCAGATTTGGAATCGGAACTTTAACCAAACGAACTCCCGTATTTTCTTCTCCCTCTGACATTTTAGATGGTAATTGACTGACACTCGAATATTTCTTGCCTGCTCCTACTTCAGTAAACCTTCCTACCTGATCCACAAAATTCAATGGCTTATCCTTATACTCCTCTCCTCCAACGATTGCTTTTCCATCTGGAGTCAAGTGTGGACCTATAATGAACATACCTTCATAATTTCCACTTCCATTGTATTTGTATGGCTTCTTTCTGAAATCGCCAGCTGAATATTTCTCATATGGAGCACCTAACTTAAAGTCAGTGGTATACAAACTTCCGTCTGGCTTGCGCGATGGTGTCAAGTGGGCACCATTGTTCGCCCCCATATCTTGGTTGAAATACTGACGGGTGTTATAATGATAAAAATCAGCATAGAACCAACTATATTCCAGTTTTTTGAATTCCGAGGGCATAGACCATAGGATTTCTGGCGATTTATCATTGGTAAAGGTATGCGGACCATTCCATTGCGTATCTAAGGAATAACTGCCATATTGATTATTGATGATGGCCTGGGCCAAGGTTTTCGCTTCATTGTACATCGGTTTATTGATATACGACTCCGCATTGAAATAAAGCTGTGCCAGCATGGCAGCAACCGCTCCCTTGGTAATGGCACCGTCTTCCTGCTCACCAGCCTTTTTAGCTGGAATGTTTTCCAAAGCTGCTTTCAACAATTTTTCAATATGGTTGAACAGTTCCACATCGGTATTTCGTGGTAAAGCCTCGCCTTCAAGTGATTCGAAAATTGGCATCCCTCCGAAATAATCCAAACCCCGTAAATAGAAATAGGCAATCAAGGCATCCAATTGACTCAAATGCGATGCTTTAATTTCATCGGTCAGTGCAAATTGCGTATAATCTAACTTCTCTAAATCGCTTTTCGCATCCAATGCCAAAGCTACACCCATTAGTGTGCCTCTCCAGCTACCCCAAATCCATCCATCATCCGGTGTCCAACGATGATAGTGAAATCTTTCATTCTCACCCCCATTATACCAGTGCCTACCTTTGGTGGTAATGGCAAAATTATCTGCTGTATATTCTTGCAAGCGCCAACGGTCTTCCCCCATATACCATTTAGCATGGGTAAACGGGCGAAATAAGGCCGCTTGAATATCTTTCTCACTCTTAAAAAAGGTCTCTGGTGTTACCGAGCTGTAAAACTCTTGATCAAGCTTGGTACAACTGTTTGTTGTCAACAAACCAAAACCTGCACATAGAAATATTATATATTTTTTCATGGTCGTTTTCATTAAAAATTAAGTTGTAAGCCCATCATAAAGGTTCTTGTCTTTGGATAAACATTCCTTTCCTCAAAGCCTGGATCCAATCCATTGATGTTCACCTCAGGATCCAATCCGCTGTATTTGGTGAATACAAAAAGATCTCTTCCAGTTGCATAAACTCTCAAGCTCTTAAATGGCTTTATCATTTCCCTGTTGAACGTGTAACCAATATTGATTGCATCCACTTTCAAGAAAGTCCCTTTTTCCAACCAGTAATCAGATAGTTCTTTTTCACCCTTGATATCCTTATGTTTTTCATAAGCCTCATCCAATACATTCTGTCCCTTTACATTTGGTAAGCTGTAGTACATATTGATCATATTGAAAACATCATGACCGATCCAGCTTCTCATATAAATATTGGCATCCCAATTTTTATAGGTAAACTCATTGTTCCATGACAACTGAATGGTAGGAATCGCTTGTCCAACAAATTTCTTATCACCTACAGTTTTGTTCTTGTCGCGTACGTCGAAGGCATTACCGTCCTTATCGTATAACATCCAATAGCCATCATCGGTAAATCCAGCAAACTGCCATAAGAAGAACCTTCCGATTTCCTCTCCTGGATACAACCTAACAGCAGATCCCGGAGAACCTGGAGCTGGGAATCCCTTACGATCAGAAAACGTCTGGCTTCCCCATAGTGAATTTAATTTACTCGTATTGTGCGAAGCAACAACTGAAGTTCTGTAACTGAAATTCTCTTTTTGAACAGCATTGTAATTCAACTCAAATTCAAAACCGTTATTCTCCATACTACCCACGTTCATCGTTGTTTTATCGTGGATCGCCGGAGGTTGCGAAACAGAAATATCATAGATCAGGTCATCAATCTTACGTTTATAGATATCAAATCGACCACTCAACTTATTGTTCAGGATGGTAAAGTCCATTCCTAAGTTGTATTCTTTTTTCACTTCCCATTTAATGCCAGGGTTCTGGTTATGTTTCACCCCATAGGTACGGAACCATTGTCCGTTTTGCAAGAACCAAGTATCCGCTGAGTACATCCGTGTTGATACCTCGGCACCGAAACCCTCATTTCCTGTCTCACCGTATCCCGCTCTGAATTTTAAGTCATCAATAAAGGTGACATCTTTCATAAACGGTTCCTGAGACATTCTCCAGCCTAAGGATAGACCTGGGAAGAATCCCCAACGGTTTTCTGGAGCAAACTTCGAAGAGCCCTCATATCGAGCAGTAGCTGTCACAATATATCGGTCTAGATAGGAATAATTAACACGTCCAAAGAAGGCAGCCAATTTCACCCATGGATTTCTCCATGAACCCATTCCAGCACGCCCATCCGGCAAAAACGAACCTGTCCCCATGTCGTTTTCTTTGATACCATCAACTGGAAAATCAGAGTTATTCATATCAAAGCCGCGGCCATTGAAATCTTGATAACTATAACCTCCAACGGCATTGACCGAATGTTCTTCCCAACGTCTGGTATAATTTACCGTCCATTCAAAAACACGATCCAAATTACGTTGGAATGCCTGACTTGCATATCCATCGATTCCGTCCTGTCTAGATAAGCGATGTTGTGCCGAACGGAAGAAACTTCCATGCTCTGAATTACTTTTGATACCAACGGTAGCACTGGTGCTTAAATAGTCAGTAAGATTCAATTTCAAGGTTGAGTTCGCTAATAGGTAGCGATATTGCCTTCTATCATCTCTTAACATAACTTCAGCAACTGGATTCCAATAATCATAACCTCCGACCAAAACATTATAGCCGGTCAGGTCATTAGCATTGTATGGCGTTTCGGTTGGATTTAATACCATGGCCATATTGAAGATGTCATTATTGGTAAAATCGGCATCTACTTGGTTATAACTGGCATTGGTTGACAATTCTGCAAATCCATCAAAAAACCTGAAATTGGTATTGACACGACCGCCGATCTCCCCTCTTTTAGATCCAAGTGCAATACCCTTGGCATCTCTTTTTACGAAAGTGGCATAGACGTTGGCATCTTCCGAACCTCCACTGACATTCAGCACTTGACGGTGACTGAAAGGGTTCTTATTGGTGACTTCATCATACCAATCGGTTCTATGGCCTAGGTCGTCTCCAAGGCCAACTTCCACAAATTTCTCTGGTGATAAAACTTGTGGTCGCTTCCGAACCGTTTCCATAAAGTACTCGGATGTAAAGTTTACAGTTGGTTTTCCGATCTGTGGCCTTTTGGTGGTGATCAAGATGACACCCCCGGATGCACGTGTACCGTAAATGGCAGCTGCGGATGCATCTCGAAGTACCGAAATGGATTCGATGTCTTCTTTGGCAACCGAGTTCACATCACCTCCTGGTACCCCATCAATTACCACCAATGGACCTTGTGAGGCGTTAACGGAGTTTACTCCGCGCAATTGTACACTGACCGATGAGTTCGGATCGCTACCGTTGTTTGATGAAACATTCAGGCCTGCAACCTTGCCCTGCATCGAAAGTAACGGCGAAACTGTACCTGGAACAAAATCTTTGGGCTTGATGGTAGTTACGGCACTGGTCAGTTCCTTTTTGTCCAAGGAACCATAACCAACCACCACCACTTCATCCAGTCCTTGCGCATCTTCTGATAAGACTACATTTACTGAATTCCCTGTTACAGGAACATCCTGGTTTAAAAAGCCGATCATGGTGACCGTCAAGGTCGATCCTGCTGGCACATCCGACAATTCAAAATTCCCGTTGACATCCGTCTGGGTCTTAATTCTGCTTCCTTTCAAGGTGATTGTCGCACCGGAAAGGGCCTCCCCCTTTGAGTCTTTGACCGTTCCCGTGATTTTTTGCTGAGGGGCCGTATAGACTGCCGGACTCGCAAATAATGGAGAAATGGGAACCATACTAAGGGAGCCACTGAACAATAGAATCTTTGTCAGGGTCCTAAAATAACTCTTCTGTTTTTTCATTAGTTAAGTAGGTTTTGTTAGAAATCTAGGTTTACTGTAACTCAAAATAGAAAAAAAACAACACTTAACAAATTTTGCAGGAAATTAAATATTACTAGGAAAAGTCAAGCCAGTATAAGTATAACTATTCTTACAAAACCTTTCCTATTACTTCAGAAATCACACATTTTCCTTAATTTTAGTAGATGGTTAATAAGTTTTACAATGACAGCCCAATACAAGTTCCTCGCTTTGAGGAGTCGAAAGGATTTTATACCAGTAAGAAGCGAAGTAAGATAATGTCTAAGATCAAAGGCAAAAACTCAAAACCCGAACTTATATTGCGCAAAGCACTTTGGAATAAAAACATCCGATACCGAATCCATCAAAAGAAACTTCCGGGAAGCCCAGATATCGTCATCCACCGATACAAATTAGCCATCTTTGTCGATGGTGAATTTTGGCATGGCTATGATTGGGAAAATGTAAAATCGAAAATAAAGAGCAACCAAGCTTTTTGGATTCCAAAAATCGAAAGAAATATGCAAAAGGATTTCTTCAACAACAAGGCCTTGCGTGATCTAGGCTATACGGTATTCAGGTTCTGGTCCCATGAAGTAATTAAGGATCTGAAAAAAGTCCTGAACCAAATCGATCTGTTTATTGAAACCAGAAGCCTTTACCCTTAATTCAATGGCTTTCAAAATCAGTTTATTCCCTATCTATTAAGGCCAATTTCTTATTCATCTTTTCCAGCATAAAAATTCCGATAACCCATAAATTTTCCTACCTTTAAGAGAGAGGCAAATTGACGTTACCTTAGTTCATTTCCCCTTACCATTATCATTTTATAAACTATTTATCCCGTCACATATATGAAGGATTCTGCAGGTCGTAAATTTAAAGAAGCTATTCAATCTGAAACCCCTTTACAGGTCGTAGGCGCTATTAATGCTAACCATGCATTATTGGCGGAACAATCTGGATTTAAAGCCATTTACCTATCCGGTGGTGGCGTAGCAGCTGGTTCATTAGGAATCCCTGATCTCGGGATCACCACGTTAGAGGATGTCCTGATCGATGTGCAGCGGATCACCAACGTCTGCTCGCTGCCCTTATTGGTAGATATCGACACTGGCTTTGGGCCCTCGGCATTCAACATCGCCAGAACGATCAAATCCTTGGAAAAAGCAGGTGCCGCCGGTATCCACATGGAAGACCAGGTCGGTGCAAAACGATGTGGCCATAGACCCGGCAAGGAACTGGTCTCTACTGAAGAGATGGTTGATAGGATCAAGGCTGCAGTGCATGCACGGACAGATCCTGATTTTCAAATTGGAGCAAGGACAGATGCCATTGCCTCCGAGGGGTTGGACAAGGCCTTGGAACGTGCCGTTGCCTATCAAATTGCTGGGGCTGATTTCATTTTTGCAGAAGCCGTGACCAAATTGGAGGATTATCTACGATTCGCTGAAGCTACAGGCCTACCGATCCTAGCCAACATAACAGAATTTGGAAAAACAGACTTATACACTGTTCAGCAATTAAAGGATGTGCGCGTCTCCATCGTCCTGTATCCGCTATCAGCATTTCGTGCGGCCAACAAAGCTGCCCTGAATGTCTACCAGCATATCAGAAAGGATGGTTCCCAAGCGCAAGTTATCGACAGCATGCAAACTCGGGAAGAACTTTATCAAAGTATCGACTATTATCGGTATGAAAACGAACTAGACCAATTGTTTAAAAACAAATAATATGAAAGAAGCAAATGAATCAGGTTTCAAACCTAAAAAAAGCGTTGCCCTTTCGGGTGTTCCTGCTGGAAATACAAGCCTTTGTACCGTCGGTAAAAGCGGAAATGACCTTCATTATAGAGGTTACGACATCTTGGACCTTGCAGAAAAAGCTAGCTTTGAAGAAGTAGCTTACCTGTTGATCCATGAACATCTTCCAACTCAAAAAGAACTGGATTCTTACCAGCAAAAACTGATCAAGGACCGTGGGCTTCCACAGCAATTAAAAGAGGTACTGAAATTGATCCCAGAATTTGCGCATCCCATGGATTTACTCCGGACTTCGGTTTCGGTTTTTGGCAATCTTGAGCCCGAGCCCCTCCAGCACGAGGTGGAAACAACCAGAAATATTATCGATCGATTAATGGCAAGCATGGGTTCTGCCCTACTATACTGGTACCATTACAGTCATAATCAAAAGGAAATCAATGTAAAAACAGATGATGCGACAATCGGTGGCCATTTCCTTCATCTATTGCACGGAAAAAAACCAAGTGATTCTTGGGTAGAGGCCATGCAGGTTTCCCTAAACCTCTATGCTGAGCATGAATTCAATGCATCGACTTTTACCGCTAGGGTCATTGCCGGTACAGGTTCTGATATCTATTCCTGTATCGCTGGGGCAATTGGTGCGCTACGTGGTCCAAAACATGGCGGCGCAAATGAGGTAGCCTATGAAATCCAGGAACGGTATGCCAACGCTGACGAAGCCGAAGCCGATATCAAAAAGAGATTGGCGAATAAAGAAGTCATCATCGGCTTTGGACACCCTGTCTATACCATCGCCGATCCAAGAAATCAAGTCATAAAGAAAATTGCAAAAAAACTCTCCGAAGAAAGTGGAGATATGCGTCTATTCGATATCGCCGAGCGGATAGAAACCGTAATGTGGGATGAAAAACGTATGTTCCCGAATCTGGACTGGTTTTCTGCGGTGGCCTACCATATAATGGGAATCCCTACCGATATGTTCACGCCTCTGTTTGTCATGTCCAGGATTTCGGGATGGGGCGCCCATGTGATTGAACAGCGCCAAGACGGTAAAATCATTAGGCCTAGCGCCAATTATACAGGCCCGGAAAATAGAGAATTTATTCCCATAGCAGAAAGAAAAAATTAATACAAAAACACTTATATATTAGAATGTCATCACATATTCCAAACAACAGACCAAATCCTGACCAGGTTTTGGTTGATATTGCAGATTATATCCTTGATTTTAAAATCAATAGTGATTTAGCTTTAAAAACAGCTCACTATTGTTTCCTTGACACTATAGGCTGTGGCTTTGAAGCTCTAACCTATCCCGCTTGCACAAAATTAATGGGTCCCATTGTTCCCGGAACGGTAGTTCCAAATGGTGCTAAGGTCCCAGGGACACCTTTTCAATTAGACCCTATCCAAGCCGCATTCAATATTGGCGCCATGGTCCGTTGGCTAGATTTCAATGACACCTGGTTAGCCGCAGAATGGGGACACCCTTCAGATAACTTGGGCGGAATCCTCGCCGTTGCCGATTGGATTTCCAGAAACAGGGTTGCTGCCGGCAAAAAACCTTTGATCATGTTGGACGTTTTGGAATCCATGATCATGGCCCATGAAGTTCAAGGCGTCCTGGCATTGGAAAACTCCTTTAATAAGGTTGGGCTTGATCACGTTATCTTGGTAAAGGTGGCTTCAACAGCCGTGGTGAGCAAACTATTGGGATTAAACAAAGAGGAACTGATCAATGCGCTTTCCCTTGCCTTTGTAGATGGACAGTCACTCAGGACCTATAGACATGCACCTAATACGGGTAGCCGTAAATCTTGGGCGGCTGGAGATGCAACTTCCAGAGCAGTTCGCTTGGCTTTGATTGCCCAAAAAGGTGAAATGGGATATCCTTCCGTATTGACCGCTCCGGTGTGGGGATTTTATGATGTCTCCTTTAAAGGAAATGCATTTAAATTCCAACGCCCATACGGAACTTATGTTATGGAAAACGTCCTTTTCAAGATTTCATTCCCAGCTGAGTTCCACTCTCAAACTGCCGTGGAGGCAGCGATGACCTTGCATCAGCAATTAAAAGATGCCGGAAAATCATCCGATGATATCAAGAGTATCAAAATCAGGACTCACGAAGCAGCCATCCGGATCATAGATAAAAAAGGTCCACTACATAATCCTGCGGATCGTGACCATGCTATCCAATATATGGTGGCCGTTCCTTTAATCTTTGGTCGACTGACAGCTGCTGACTACGAAGATAATGTTGCTGTAGATCTTAGGATCGATGCCCTTAGGGAAAAAATAACCTGTTTCGAGGATCCTCAATTCAGCAAAGATTACCACGATCCTGAAAAAAGATCAATCGCTAACGCCTTGACCGTTGAGTTGAATGACGGAAGGATATTGGAAGAGGTGGTAGTGGAATATCCTATTGGTCACCGTAGACGCCGTGATGAAGGAATCCCGAAACTGATCGAAAAGTATAAAATCAATCTTGCAAGGGTCTTCGCAGAAAAACAACAGAAAACAATTCTTGAAAACACCCTGGATTACGATAAGATTAAAGATATCCCTGTCCATGAATTAGTGGATTTAATGGTATAAATAAAGAAGCGGCTGAACAGGCCGCTTTTTTTGAACCAGGATGGGAAGGATTAGAGGATAGACCAAGATTTGGGTTTTGAACCAGGATGAGAGGATAGACCAAGATCGTGGAATTGAACATAGCTTTCTAGACCAAATTTAAGCACCTTTTCGTGGGGGGCGTATTACATACGCCTGCCACTTACATACTTTAGATAAATTCAGATTTCTGACGAAGCCACCCATGTTCTAGTCAATAGACCACCTAATATAATTCTGCCCATCCATGGGCAGTTGTCCGCCAAAAGAAAAATTCATCAGGAAAAACACAGATTTAACAGACGTGTCATTGGCACAAAGGAAGGATCTCGGAATTTTACAGACTTAATCAATGACGCATAACATTGGCGTACAGCTCCTTAACCTTCGGTTAAGGATGACAAGCAGTTTGTGAGGAGAACCGTACAGATTCCTCACTGACCGTTCAGAATCACAATGCGCTAAAGAGGGATTCAGAGTGAAACGAAGAATCTATTTTTTATTTTATTTAGAGAAGTGTGTCATTTCGAAATCGTAAGATGAGAAAACCATTTCAAGTGAAGTATGGATAGTTCCGAGACCCTTCGGCGAGCCCTCAGGGTGACACAGAAAGGGTATGGAAAAATATCTCACCCACTCTGGGGTTCACCCTTTCAAACATTCAGGTTCCACAAAGATCCACCCCCTGGAGGTTTTACAATACAGAAATAATCCTTCCGAAGGAAGCCCTTTAGCCCCCGGATCATTTCCAATGGCGGAAAAATGGAAAGAATGCCGTTGCCCTGCGCGATGGGATTGGCCTTGGAATGCTTTCAGAAGATCATCCCATCAAAAGGGATGATCTTTTGAAAGATATTCCCGACAACAAGGCATTCTTTTCATGTGCGGATGTACGTGCGAAAAGCCATCTTAAATGAGCCGAAGCCTTTTGGTTACTTTTGGGCTTCAAAAGTAACAATAGAATTGTTATCCATCAGCTCCTTCTTCGGTTTGGATAATTTTCCACGAAAAAGTAACAAAGAAGGTGAATTGCAATCTTAATAATCACCATTGGCTGAGTCTTTCAGAAGGATGACTATAAAACAAAATTGGGCTTATCTTCATAAGCCCAATCCTACTATCTTTATCTGAAAGTTTTCTGAACAGCCTCCTATTCATCTACCCAATTAGATTCAAATCCATCATAGAACTGGAATCCTTCGTCTCTCAATTTGATCAATGAATCTGGAATTTCCCATTCATCACCATACTGTCCAAAGTTCTCGCAGATCTTGATGAATTCATCCAATCCGATCATATCGATATATCCAAATACGCCTCCGGTCTGGACCGGATATCCTAATCCCATGACCGAACCTAGATCACCGTCAATCGGGCTAAATAAAATCCCTTCCTCTAAACAGCGGTAACTGTCCAAGGCTAAGACGGCCAATAATCGATCTTGGATATCCTTTGCCGAGATTTGGCTATCGAGATCCTTTAACTCTGGATCGGCATAGTATTTTTTCGGCTTATTATCGGGGTAATCATAGAATCCACGACTAGATTTCCTGCCAGTTCTCCCTTTCTTGATCATTCTTTGCAGGTAGTTATAAACTCTTTTCTGGCTGAAGCTCATATCAGGAAGTTGCTCATATACATGCACCATCAATGGCAAGGATACCTCATCCAAAACCGCTAATGGCCCAACGCCAAAACCCGCGTTTTTTGCAGCTTCTTCAATTCTTTCCGTAGGAACACCTTCCAACAACATGGTGATTCCTTCTAAAAGGTAATAGAAAAATATCCGCGAGGTAAAGAATGCAGGCCCATCATTCACCACAATGGGTATCTTTTTCAATTTGCCAACAAAACTCAAAGCTTTGTCCAATGTTTCCTCCGAAGTCTCCTTGCCGCGGATAACCTCTACCAGGGCCATTCGGTCAACGGGCGAAAAAAAGTGCAGTCCTATAAATCGACTTGGATCATCAAATGATTTAGATAATTTACTGATGGGAAGCGAAGTTGTATTGGAAGCAAACAAACCGCTCTGCGCTAGAAACCGCTTGCTTTCATTGATGACTTCCGCTTTTAACCGTTTATCTTCAAAGACCGCTTCAACAATGATTTCAGCACCATCTAAATCCTCTAATTGATCCGTAGGAAGAATTCGTTCCAAAATCTTAGGCTTATCATCCTCCTTCATTTTATTTAATTCGATCAGCTTGTTGCACAGCTTTTCGGAATAGGCTCTTCCCCTTTCTGCGTTTTGCAGATCAACATCCTTTAGGATCACGTCAATCCCTGCTTTTGCAACCTCATACGCAATCCCCGATCCCATCATCCCGGCCCCAATGACAGCGACCTTATTGATCTCTTCCTCCTCAACCTCCTTGCACATGGCAATTGCATCCTCTACGGCATAATGGAAGGTCCTTACCCTTGCCAATGTTTCCTTTGCGGTCAATAGTCCTAAATAAGCCAAGTGTTCCTTGGTCAATAAGTCTTTAAAACTCTGTCCTTCCGAGTTCTGGATCAAACTCAACAACACCTCTGTCATCAACAAAGGCTTCATCGATTTGGCATTTAATTGCTGTATAGCTGCTGACAACTGATCAGGATCTACCTTCCATTTAAATTTATCCTCACTGTTGAAGGTTGAATTTTCCTGAAGCCAAGCTTGGACCTGTTCCCAAGAACTGATCCTGTCTTGAAGCAGACCTGCTTTTTCGGCTTCCTCAGGTTTTATCATCCGACCCGAGTTCAACAGGTCAAAAACCAACTCTGCATCCACAAGCCCTAAAAGCTTTGTGAAGCTTCCGTTTCCGGTCAGCATACCAAAGGCGCCTTCCGGAAATCCCATCTTGGCTTTAGGACCGATCCCAATTCGTTGATCAAACAGCAACAAAAAAGCTGCTGCCAAGCCTGTACAAGCTTTATCAAATAATACAACTGTAGGTTTGTCGATTTCAGAAAGTTCGATGATCATTTCATCGATATGCTCTAACTTTGTCAGAAAGCCTTCCTTTCCGGCCGTATAGATCAATTCTTCATAGTCTGCATCCCTAAACTTTCCTTCCAAGATCAATTGTAGACTGGTACAATCACTTTTTTTAAGGACAGAAAGCAGTAGTTCGATACAGAACTTAAATTCATCCAATGAAAGATCATGTGGGCGCGATCTTACGTTGATCCATCTCAATTGATAGACCCCATCAGCATTTTTACTGACACTGATTTGCTCTTTGATTCTCTCCTTAATTTTACTCATTATCCTCTTATTTACATCGGTTATTTAACGTTTTTCATAATCCACTTCATCAATGAATATCTTTGACAGAATTTCAAGCATAATTTCGGAGGTTCCGCCAATGATCGTTCCTACGCGAACATCTCGGTATAACCTGGAAATTTTATAGTCTTCTGTAAAGCCATAGCCTCCAAACAACTGCAAACATTCCCCCACAACCTTGATGGCCAGCTCACTGCATTGCAGTTTTGCAATGGAACATTCCTTTACGGCATATTTTTTTTGATTCTCCAGGTCACAGCAGTGGTAGACAAAGCTTTTTAACACTTCAATATCAGCCATCATCTGCGACACCCTATGACGAATAACTTGAAAATCCTTCAATTGTTTGTTAAAAGCAGACCTTTCTTTGAGATACTGTAGGGTATAATCGACTGCAGATTCCGCGGTTGCCAGACTATGTATGGCAGCGGTCAAACGCTCCAGCTGCAATCCCCCCATCAAATATTTAAATCCCTTACCCAACTCGCCAATCAAATGGTCTTTAGGAACCTTTACATTATCAAAAGCAAGTTCTGCTGTATCGGAAGCATGCCATCCCAATTTCTGAATTTTATTGGTTGTTAAACCTTCAGATTCCCGATCAATTAACAACAAGCTGATTCCGGAAGATCCAGCTTTAGGATCTGTTTTTACCACAGTGATATAAAAATCACCGTAATAGCCATTGGTGATAAAGGTCTTGGAACCATTGACCAAGTAATAATCACCCTCATCAGTCGCTGTAGTTTTTATATTTTGCACATCGGAACCTGCTCCAGGTTCTGTAATGGCGATAGCACTGATTAATTCTCCTGTAATCACCTTATTGAGGTATTTTTCTTTCAGAAATGCTGAGCCATATTTTAATAGATAAGGTGCAGACATATATTCAGTAACTAGGACTGAAATGGTAAATCCGCCAGAAAAGCAATGGGAAAGTTCTTCACAAAAAATAAGGGAGTAATAAAAATCAAGGTCCAAGCCGCCATATTCCTCAGGGAAATTTAAGCCTAAATAACCCATCTCACCCATTTTTCGCCAGATGGCTTTATCAATTTTACCTTCACTCTCCCATTGATCAATATGAGGAAGGATCTCTTTTTTAATAAATGAACGTAAACTCTCCCTGAAAAACTGGTGCTCAGGGCTGATTGGTGTCAAAAACATATAAGTTTATTTGGTTTTGCAGAGCATCTATTTAAACAGAAATAAATTATTGCTCCTTTAGGGATAAATTTAGGAAATATTGGTCAATTTCCCATAAATTATCCGTTAAAACAAAAGGCATCAGTCAGCTGGCAAATCCCACCCTAAATAAGAGGATTTTTATTTACCCTGGTTCAAAACAAGCAGAAGACCAGGACTAATGGAGAGGTTGCCCTATCTGCCGATGCCTAAAAGGGTTGAATGATTATTCAAAATAATTTCCCGAGATTTCTTTGACTTTCTCGTCAAATATTTCTTCTGGACAGTGTATCAATTGTCTCAAGGCAAATAACTGATAGAAACTTGGTTCATCAAGAATATTTAAGAAAAGAAACATCTCCTTTAGGATCAATCTTTCCTTTTCGTCTGAACACGAAGACAAAATTTCCAATAAAGTTAATTTGATCTCGTTTAAACTGAGTTTATAATGGTTCAATCCACCGCCTAAACTCCAAAATCCTTGATCGATAATGTCCTTATATTTAATGCGATCAAATAAATCGACAATCTGCGACCGTTGCTCAACACTCAAGTTCTCCAAGTTTTTTGATGTGGTAAAACAATTCGCAGCGACATCCTGTAGTTTCCTTTCAAGATCCTGCCCTTCCAAGGTGTTGTTTGGTATTTCCATATTAAAATAATTAAGATATTTCAAAAGCTTACTACTCCTCCCCAATCATGTTCGTAATCGCTCCTAGTCAATAAACTATTCAACCGAATCGTATGTACATATACAGTTCAGTTCACTGCGATTAGCACTTTTAATCAGCAATAAATTTTAACTACTACCCAAAGGAATTACCTCTGCAAAAGTAACTAT
>NZ_JBSHLH010000016.1:0-108193 GCF_053644255.1 Sphingobacterium sp. NPDC055431 | reverse complement strand
CTTTAAAATATTTATTAAATATTCAATAAAAATTAAAAAAGATTATGAAAATTGTTTTTTAATACTTTACTTTGTTTCATTAATTCATGAAAACAAGAAAATAATTAACAAAACAACAATCGTATGTGCGGAATTGTCGGAGCATTTGAATTGAAACAACCCCTAGAGTCCTTAAGGCCGCAGGTCTTGGAAATGTCGAAAAGAATTCGTCATAGAGGACCAGATTGGTCGGGGATCTATAGCTCAGCGAAAGCATTGTTAGCTCATGAGCGTTTGGCCATTGTTGACCCTAAATCCGGAAGTCAACCTTTATACAGTCCTGATGGACAGGTAGTCCTTGCTGTAAATGGTGAAATCTACAATCATAAGGAGTTACGAAATTCTCTGCCAAATTATCAATTCTCGACTTTGTCCGATTCCGAGGTTGTTTTGGCTCTTTACTTGGAAAAAGGACCTGCTTTTGTTGAGGAACTTAACGGGATCTTTGGATTTGCCCTATATGATTCTCGCGAAGATTCATTCTTTATTGCTAGGGACCACATGGGTATTATCCCGCTATACTATGGGAAAGATCAGTACGGACAGTTGTTTGTCGCATCAGAACTAAAATCCTTGGAAGGTTTCTGTACAGAGATCGAACAGTTTCCTCCGGGGCATTATTTATATAGTAAAGAAGGTTTGGAGCCTAAGCGTTGGTATAAAAGGGATTGGGAGTCTTACGAGACTGTACAGGACAATGAAACGGATATCGCCAAATTGAGAAAAGGTTTGGAAGATGCGGTCCATCATCAATTGATGTCCGATGTTCCATATGGCGTATTGCTGTCTGGTGGATTAGATTCCTCGGTCATCGCTGCCATAACCAAAAAGTTTGCTTCCAGAAGGATTGAGAGCAATGATGAGGAAGAAGCTTGGTACCCACAGTTGCATTCATTTGCGGTAGGCCTTCAGGGTTCCCCGGATCTAATTGCCGCTCAAAAGGCTGCAGATCATATTGGTACCATCCATCATGAGGTAAACTTTACCATACAGGAGGGTCTTGATGCAATCAGGGATGTGATCTACCATCTGGAGACCTATGATGTAACGACCATCCGTGCTTCAACGCCTATGTATCTATTGGCTAGGGTAATCAAATCAATGGGAATAAAGATGGTGCTTTCAGGAGAAGGGTCGGATGAATTATTTGGTGGTTATCTGTATTTCCATAAAGCCCCAAATGCAAAAGAATTCCATGAGGAAACTGTGAGAAAGCTGAAAAAGCTCTATCTATATGATTGCTTGAGGGCGAATAAATCATTAGCTGCTTGGGGAGTCGAAGGAAGGGTTCCGTTTTTGGACAAGGAGTTTATGGATATTGCCATGAGCATCAACCCTGAAGATAAGATGATCAGGGATGGCAGAATGGAAAAGTGGGTGGTCAGGAAGGCCTTTGAAGATTATTTGCCGGAGTCGATTGCTTGGAGACAAAAGGAGCAATTCTCGGATGGGGTAGGATATTCTTGGATCGATACCTTAAAGGCGCAAGCGGAAGAAAAAGTTTCAGATACAGAATTCGAAGCAGCGGCGCATCGGTTTCCGATCAATACGCCAAAGAACAAGGAGGAGTATCTGTACAGAAGTATCTTTGAAACACATTTCCCTTCGGATGCTGCCGCGAAAACAGTTCCTTCAGTGAAGTCTGTTGCATGCAGTACACCTGAAGCATTGGCTTGGGATGCTTCCTTCCAGAACCTAAACGATCCTTCGGGTAGGGCGGTTGCCAATGTGCATAATGAAAGTTATGGAAAAAAGGCACAAGAAGAATTACTGACATAGTTTAAATCATATCATATCAACTTGTATTAATGCCGGGCTGTAATTATTTACGGCCTGGTTTTTTTGTCTAATATGATTCCGAGGGCAATAAAATATTGGGCGAGGATATAGCTGGACATAATGTATAGACCAGAATTGGCCAGGTAGGCCACAAACTTATTAATTGCTAAAATAGAATCTGAAAAGATAAATAAAAGGGCGCCGACCAAAGAGATGATAAAACTTAAGGAATTGGTCTGATACCTCCTGGTATAGGCAAAAAAGGCCATAGCTGCAATGACGAGAATGTATAGGATCACTGGAACCTTTAATGGTCCTAAACTAGGCTGGAGAATGCCATAGAGATAATAGGAATAGCTGGCCAATATTCCGGCGATGAGAATATAGCTTTTATGTTTGCTCAGGGCCTTGGCATTCGTCTGTTTGCTAAAGGCTATGACATAGAGGATGTGTCCGATCAGGAAAGAGGCCAAACCAGCCACAAACATGTCATGCAACATCAAGAATATATCGCCCAGACAGCCAAAAAATAGACCTACCGCGGTCAACTTTTCAATGTTCTTTTTTAAGCCGGTTTCCTTATAGAGGATAAAGATTAGGGAGAGGCAGATCAGTGGTTTTGTAAAGAACCTCAGATTGGGAAGGTTGGCATAAACGGCATATAAATGAAGCAGTGCAAGGAGCAAAAATGCGATATGTAATTTGTACTGCTTCATTTTATTGGATTTAGATATCCTTATTTTTTAGCTGTTTTTCTTTGTTCCGTTTTACCAAGATATAACTGATCCATAGAAGCAAGACCCAGATAGGGATAAGCTCCACAGAGATCTTTAATCCGGTAAACCACATCATCAACAATACGCCCAATAAGAACAATAAGCTGAAATAGTTGCTGATCGGGTACAGAATGGTCGGGAATTTAGTCTTGATCCCTTGTTTATCCTTCTGTTTCCTGAAAAACATGTGGGTCAGTGTAATCATGATCCAGTTGATGATCAAAGCGGATACCACTAGGGACATCAGGATTCCTAATGCCTCTTTTGGGATTACTTTATTGATCAAAACCGTAATGGCTACAATTCCAGCAGATACCAGGATCGCATTTACAGGTGAATGGTTTGAATTTAATTTCTTAAGGAACTTAGGTGCATTTCCCTGTTCCGCCAAGCCATAAAGCATTCTTGAATTACTATACACACAGCTGTTGTAAACAGATAGGGCAGCAGTAAGAACGATGATGTTCAGGGCATTTGCAATGATGCTCGTAAAGAAGAATGTCTTGCCGAACAGTTCAAATTGGAAGCCTTTTAAGGTTGCAAATACTTCAACGAAAGGACTTGTGTCGGCAGTAATGGTTCGCCAAGGCATTAGGGAAAATAGGATGAATAAGGCTCCCACATAGAATACCAAGATTCTCCATAAAACTTGATTGGTCGCTTTAGGGATATTTTTCTCTGGGTTTTCAGCTTCTGCAGCAGTGATCCCCACCAATTCCAGTCCTCCGAAGGAGAACATGATTATGACGAGCGCGGCGAGTAATCCCGAATATCCTATATCACCATTGCCGTTGAGCCAGCCATGGGGGAAGAATCCGCCATCATTATAGAGATTGGCTACGGTTGCTCTTTCGCCTCCATTCCCCGAAACTAAGAGATAGATCCCGAAGATGATCATCGCGATGATAGCCACGACCTTGATGATGGAAAACCAGAATTCGGTTTCTCCATATACCTTTACGGATGCGAGATTGATGACATTGATGACCAAAAAGAAGAATAGGGAAGAAGCCCAGAGCGGTATCTCAGGCCACCAGAACTGTACATATTTTCCGATTGCTGTCAATTCGGCCATACTGACCAAGATGTACAGTAGCCAATAGTTCCAGCCGGAAGCATAGCCTGCAAAGGGTCCCCAATATTTATTGGCAAAGGAGCTAAAGCTGCCCGAGATCGGTTCTTCAACGACCATTTCACCCAGTTGCCGCATGATGAAGAAGGCGACAAGCCCTGCGATGGCATATCCCAATATAACAGAAGGGCCGGCTAAAATTGCTGCCTGTCCAACCCCTAAAAATAAACCTGTACCGATGGCTCCACCTAAGGCAATTAACTGAATATGTCTATTGCTAAGGCCTCTTTTTAGTTCTTTTTCGTTGTTTTCTTGCACTCTGAAGAAGGTTAATTCCTGATTATGTTCCTAGTTAATATTCTCCATCGGCCTGAGGACCGATAAAAGGCACAAGATAAATTTTTCATTTTAATTTTTGTGCATCAAATAAAATAAAGAGTGTTTTAATCGGAATATTATGGAAAATAATTTTTTTTATGTTAAGTAGGATTAGGGCGGATGTGGGTTTTTTAGGGTGGGGAGGAATTGGAACCTAAGCTAGAATAAAATTAGGATTGCTGGACAGTTCCTTAAATTTTGGTTAACCCCACACAGTCACCCTGATGCAGGAAGGGTCTCGGAATGCAGCAAACCAACCTTTAATAAAAAATGCATTGGCGTACAGTTCCTTGACCTTCGGTCAAGGATGACAGGGTCGGTGGGAGGAAAACCGTACAGATTCCTCACTGATCGTTCAGAATCAAAATGCGCTAAAGAGGGATTCAGAGTGAAACGAAGAATCTATTTTTTGTTTTTTTAGGATAGCTGTCATCGTGAGCACAGTGAACGAACTGTTTTCTTTCTTTAACATGAACTATTGAAAAACATTTCACCCCCTCTGGGGGTTCTCAGAATTCCAACTTGAATATGGATGGTGTATCCTAAAAGTCTTTAAAAAAAGAAAACCTTCAAGATTAAAAACATCTGGATTTTATTGGCGTATAGTCCCTTTAACCGAAGGTTAACCCCACACAGTCACCCTGACGCAGGAAGGGTCTCGGAATGCAGCAAACCAACCTTTAATAAAAAATGCATTGGCGTACAGTTCCTTGACCTTTGGTCAAGGATGACAAGGTCGGTGGGAGGAAAACCGTACAGATTCCTCACTGATCGTTCAGAATCAAAATGCGCTAAAGAGGGATTCAGAGTGAAACGAAGAATCTATTTTTTGTTTTTTTTGGATAGCTGTCATCGTGAGCACAGTGAACGAACTGTTTTCTTTCTTTAACATGAACTATTGAAAAACATTTCACCCCCTCTGGGGGTTCTCAGAATTCCAACTTGAATATGGATGGTGTATCCTAAAAGTCTTTAAAAAAGAAAACCTTCAAGATTAAAAACATCTTGATTGTATTGGCGTATAGTCCCTTTAACCGAAGGTTAACCCCACACAGTCACCCTGATGCAGGAAGGGTCTCGGAATGCAGCAAACCAACCTTTAATAAAAAATGCATTGGCGTACAGTTCCTTGACCTTCGGTCAAGGATGACAGGGTCGGTGGGAGGAAAACCGTACAGATTCCTCACTGATCGTTCAGAATCAAAATGCGCTAAAGAGGGATTCAGAGTGAAACGAAGAATCTATTTTTTGTTTTTTTAGAATAGCTGTCATCGTGAGCACAGCGAACGAACTGTTTTCTTTAACAAGAACTATTGAAAAACATTTCACCCCCTCTGGGGGTTCTTATCCTAGATACAACGGGCTAACGCAATTCATCCCAACCTAGCGTAATTCCTTTACAGCTAGATATTAATTATGATCTTAGTCCATCCTCTTATCCCATTTATCTTGGTTCATTCCATGATCTTGTTCCATCCTCTCATCCTTAACATCCTGGTTCAAATACATGGGCGGGCGAAAGCAATTCGTCCCTACAAACAGGGAAGGCTCTCTCGCCAAAGAAAAAAGGCATCCTTTTTCGGGATGCCTTTCTATTTTATTTAAGATTTTTTATTAGCTTTTTGGCTTTACTTCTACCGTACAACAACCTTTGCTACATCCTGAGTTTCCTTTTTTCTTGCTGAAAAAGGGTTTAAAGATCACGTACAATGCGTAGATGAAAAGGATAAAGATGATGATGTATTGTATAATTATGCTCATTACTTTAAGATTTGATAGGCAATCAGCGCCGCAACATAGGCTAAGCCAGTCATGAACAACGTTTGGATCATGGTCCATTTCCATGAACCTGTTTCTTTACGAACTACACCAATGGTTGCCATACATTGCATTGCAAATGCGTAAAATAATAATAACGAAATTCCTGATGCAAAATTGTATGCAGGTTTTCCGGTGTTGCTATTGATCTCCGAACGCATTCGGGTCAATAGGGAACCCTTTTGGGCTTCATCTTCGATGTCTACATCGGGTCCCATGCTGTACACTACGGCCATCGTTCCGACAAAGACCTCGCGTGCCGCGAAGGATGAAATCAGACCGATTCCCATCTTCCAGTCATAGCCTAACGGTCTTACGATCGGTTCGATTCCCATTCCGATGTAACCTAAGAAAGAGTGTTCCAATTTATATGAACCAATTTCTTGTTCCAGCTCAGCACCTGAAAGGTTAGGGTTGTTCTGTTGCACGATTTCTTCCGCATTGTAGAATTTTTGGTTCGGTCCGAAGTTTCCGAATACCCATAAGACGATGGAAATCATCAAGATGATCTTACCTGCTTCAATTAAGAAACCAGAGGCCTTATCCCATACATTGGTTAGGACATTTTTCCAATCTGGAAGTTTGTATGTCGGTAATTCAAAGATCAGGAAGGAAGAACGTACGCTCTTGATCACTTTGTTCAAGATCCATGCAGAACCTAATGCGCCAACAATCCCTAAGATATACATGAAGAATAGGGTGATTCCCTGCACGTTAAAGCCCAAATAGGTAGTCTCAGGAATGATCAGCCCGATGATAACGATATAGATCGGTAGACGTGCCGAACAGGTCATAAATGGAGTTACCAAGATGGTCAACAGCCTTTCTTTGGGGTTTTCGATATTACGGGCAGACATAACGGCCGGAATGGCACATGCCGCTCCAGACATTAATGGAATGACCGATTTACCGTTCAGCCCGAATGGTCTTAACCAACGGTCCATAATGAATACGACACGGCTCATATAGCCTGATTCTTCCATTAAGGAAAGGAAAAGGAATAGAATGACAATCTGTGGGAGAAAAATTACGATACCACCAATACCAGCTACGATCCCTTCAATAAACAGGGAAGATAATGGACCCTCTGGAAGGACGGTGGATAGGTAGGCCGTTAGATCTCCGAAGCTGCCGTCAATCCAGTCCATTAACGGTCCGGACCAACTGAATATGGCCTGGAAAATCAACAACAATAGACCAAAAAAGATAATATAGCCAAGTACAGGGTGCAATAAGATCCTGTCAATCTTGGATGTAGTATCCAAGGTTTGGTTTTTGGATTTGATCAAGATCTTATCGAGTTCCAGGCTGATTTGGTCCTGTCTGAAAAGCGACTCTGTCTTCTGCATCTCGTGCGGATCCAATTGGTGTTTAGCACGGATTGCTGCCAATTCTTCTTGTTGGTCTACCGGTAGGTAACTTACGTTTTCCTGAGCTAGATATTGCCAAGTAAGATATTCTGTTGCTAAAGGGAAAAGTTTCTTGGCTTCGTTGAGTGCCTTGCTGTATTTTTCCGGAATCTGGAAGGTGCCTTGGTAGAAGGATGGTTTTTCATCCAGGGAACTGATCAGTTTTTCCAATCCTTTACCGGTACGGGCATTCGTTTGATAGATTTTGGTTTTCAGATAGGCTTCCAATTTATGGAAGTCGATGGTTACACCCTTACTTTCCACTTCATCGATCATATTGATTACGAAGATGGCTGGAAGTCCCAGTTCACGCGCTTGTTGGTACAGGATGATCCCTCTTTTTAGTGTTGAGGGTTCTGCCACCACCACGGTAAGGTCAGGACTGAGTTTATTTTCTCGCTGGCTTAGGATTTTGAAAACAATTTCTTCATCCAAAGAGTTAGGAAATAGGGTATAGGTACCAGGGAGGTCAATGATATGATAAGTCTTGCTATTTGCTTTTAAAGTTCCTTCTCGTTTTTCTACGGTAATCCCTGGATAGTTACCAACCTTTTGGTTAAGTTTAGTAAGTCTATTGAACAGAGAGGTTTTACCAACATTGGGGTTTCCCAGAAGGACAATATTCGGGTCTTTCATTAGATTAATTCTGCAGTGATAAGTTTGGCTTCGGATTTACGGATGGCGATAAGGGCATTGTTTTCAATGACGTTGACACAGATAGGTCCACTAAGCGGAGCTTTATGTTTTATTTCAACAATGGAACCAGGGTAAAAGCCTAATTCATAGAATTTTGCAGGAATTTCTGTGGACTGTATGGTATTAATCTTGGCAAGGTCTCCGATTTTTAATTTATCAAGGCTAATTTTTTGCGGCATTCGACGACAATTTTTTATGTTTTTTGAATAAAAATCAACAATAGCAAAGATAAATAATTAAAATCTTTTAAATTGCGAATTAAGTCACACTAATGTATTATTAAATATGCCGAAGATCGAAGAATTGGTTAAAGTAAAGCAATTCGCAAGTCCTTGGCATCGCGCTACGATCAATATTATTTACACAAACAACTGGTTGAACGTGATGCTGGAGAAGAGAGCGAATGCCAAACAAATCACCTTGCAACAGTTTAACGTGTTGCGCGTCTTACGCGGTCAGTATCCCAATCCTGTTACCAACAATTTGTTGAAGGAGAGGTTGCTAACCAAAACGCCTGATATCAGTAGGTTAGTTGATCGCATCGTAAGTAAGGGCCTAGTTTCTAGGGAAAAGAACAGCGTAGACAAGCGCGCAGTCGATCTATTGATCACCGACAAAGGCTTGGAGCTGCTAGAAGAAATCGAGACTGACATGATGCTGGATGATGTACTTCCAGAAAACATTACAGCCGAAGATTGCTTTAAGCTCAGTGAATTATTGGATAAGTTCAGAGGCCTGATGAATGAGGTCGAGTACTAACTAATGTTCATGATCTGAATGGTCATGGTCATGATGATCATGATCGTGGGATTCTTCAGTTTGATCTGTAGTACCATGGTTATGATGAGAGTGGTCATGACCTTCAAATAAGAAGTTGGCCATGGAAACCAAAACACCTAATAACACTGCCAACATCTTTTTCTTGTTGAAGGTATGATGATCTGCCGATCCTGATTCGAAAAGGATAGTGGTCGAGATGTGCAAGAAAATACCGATCACAACTGCCATAATCTTGTCGAAATACTGTGCTATGTTTCCGATTTCACCAGCACTGATCCCTTTGCTCGTTACGAATCCCAGTGGGGTCATAGCTGCAAAGATGGCAATAAATACGATGATGGTGGCTTTCTTTAGCCTTGTTCCGATCAATAAGCTTCCCAATGCGAAGGCAGCTGGGATATGGTGGATAGCGATACCAAAGACCAGTTCATTTCGGTGTCCTGAAGCCAAGGGGAATCCCTCTAGGAAGGCATGCAGACATAGACTGATCAGGATAGCAATGGGAAATGCCTGATGGTTATGCCCATCGTTGCTATGGTGGATATGACCGTGCTCAATACCCTGTGAAAAATGCTCCAGAACTAACTGAAACAGGAATCCCCCTAAGATATACAGTCCAATGATTTCCCCAGGAGTCTGATTGCTGTGGTACACTTCAGGTATCAAGTGCAATACGGTTATGGCAAATAAATATGCACCACTGAAGGAAAGGACCAGTTTCAATAACTGGGTATTGTCTCTTTTGACAAAAAATACAGCAATACCACTTAGTAATGCGGAGAAAAATAGGATGGATACGATCAAGAAACTACTCATGCAGCTGTTGTTGTTGGAATGGGTTTGGGTTCAAAAAACTGAGGATAAAACCTTTTGAATAAATAGCCAGTCCCTAAACCTATGAGTGTCCCCAGGATGGCCCCGCAGAGGATATCCAAGGGGTAGTGAACTCCGACATAGATCTGAGAAAAGGATATGGAAGCCGCCCAAAGGATACATAGCCATAAGGTATGTTTCCATTTGCGACGAAATAATACAATCCAGAAGAACGCCATCGCGAAGTGGTTTGTGGCATGGGAAGAGGTGAAGCTAAACCCAGAACCACAGCGAGCGCGCAAATTAACCTGGTTTTTGAATACTACATCATTACAGGGCCTAACTCGTTTAACCGATTTTTTGATCAAATGCGAAGAGGCACCATCTGAAATCCCAAAAGTTGCCAATGTACAGGCAACGATCAAAATTCCGGTCTTGCCGTAATGTTTGATGAAAAAGATGATTAAAAATAAATAAAGTGGGGACCAAGTGTAAGGATTACGTAAGATAGGCAGTAACCAGTCGAAAACAATGTTGCTCAAGCCCTGGTTGATTAATAGAAATAAATCTTGATCGAAATGGATTATTTTCTCTAACATATTTTTGTTGTAGAATGGTCAATTTTCATTAATTAAACCAAATCTAAAAAAATAAGATGTAATACCTTACTTATTATAGTAAACGAAACTAAGTTGCAACAAAGATATGCATAAGAAGGAAAAAAAGAATAAAAAACATTAATAATTATTTTATTCCGTTATTTTTACGAGCATTAATAACATTTATACTTATGGCTTTAATAAAATCTATTTCAGGAATTAGGGGAACAATAGGCGGAAGACCTGGAGATAACCTAACACCTGTTGATATTGTGAAATTTACTGCTGCTTACGGAAAGATCATTACAGAAAATGCAGAGAACAAGACTATTGTCGTAGGCCGAGATGCCCGTATCTCTGGGGAGATGGTTTCTAATCTAGTGATTGGGACCTTGCAGAGTATTGGGGTTAATGTAATCGACCTAGGCTTGTCAACTACACCAACCGTTGAGATTGCAGTGCCTAAGTTAAAGGCTGCTGGTGGGATTATCCTAACGGCTTCCCATAACCCTGGACAATGGAATGCACTGAAACTGTTGAACGAGAAGGGTGAATTTATTGATGATGCCAAAGGTAAAGAGGTTTTGGAGTTGGGAGAGAGCCTGAATTTTGATTTTGCTGAGGTAGACCAGTTGGGTTCTGTTACTAAAGACGATTCGTTTTTACAGAAACATATAGAAGATGTATTGGCGTTGGAATTCGTGGATGTGGAAGCGATCAAAAAAGCCAACTTTAAAGTTGCAGTTGATGCAGTGAACAGTACAGGAGGTACCTTTATCCCTGAGCTGTTGAAAGCTTTAGGTGTGGAGACGGTTTATAAGATTCACTGTGAGCCTAATGGGCAATTCCCGCATAACCCTGAACCTTTGAAAGAGCATTTAACTGATCTTTCCCAAGCTGTGCTTGACAACAAGGCTGATCTGGGTATTGCTGTTGACCCTGATGTGGACCGCTTGGTTTTCATGATGGAAAACGGTGAGCTTTTCGGTGAAGAATATACCCTGGTGGCAGTATCAGATTTTATCTTGGGACAGAAAAAAGGAAATACAGTCTCTAACCTTTCATCTACCCGTGCATTGAGAGATGTTACGGAGAAACATGGAGGACAATATTTTGCAGCTGCAGTAGGTGAAGTGAATGTGGTGACCAAGATGAAGGAAGTAGATGCGGTAATCGGTGGCGAGGGTAATGGTGGTGTGATCTATCCGGCATCTCACTATGGTCGTGATTCATTGGTTGGGGTTGCATTGTTCTTGACGCATTTAGCAAAATTGGGTAAGAAGGTTACGGAATACCGTGCTGAGCTTCCGCAGTACTATATGTCAAAAAATAAGATTACGCTTACTCCTGATTTGGATATCGATAATCTGTTGGCGAAAATGCAAGCAAAATATGCCCACGAACAACATTCTACAATTGATGGACTGAAGATAGATTTCCCGAATGAGTGGGTTCACCTTCGTAAATCCAATACCGAGCCTATCATTCGTATCTATTCGGAAGGCCCAACGGCTGAAGCTGCCGAGGCAATCGCTCAAAAAATAATGAACGAGATCCAAGAGATCGTAGGATAAGGTCTGTAGGGACGGAATAAAAATCCCCCAAAACAGTTATTTATTGTTCTGGGGGATTTCTGTTTATTTGCACTATGAAAAACATCAAGCTGATCCTTCTTTGTCTATTTTCCTTGAGCTATTTGAGCTTACAGGCTCAAGAGTCTGTAAATATCAAGATCAAGCAGGATTATCAAACATTGACTGCCAAGGATGGGGTGTTCAATATCCAGAGAAAACCTTTCAAGTTGGTTTTTCATGTGAGGAATACAGATGGTTTTTGTATTGGGATTACCCAAGATGAAGATATTTACCGTTCTGCAATAGGAGAGGCCGATATGGAAGTCATGTGGTTTGAGAATACGGGCATGGCTGAAGGTCGATTCAATGAAGACCTGACGACCACGATTTCGGATGAAGCGCCAAGTTATTGGTACTTTACAGCTATCGATGACCATCGTTTTGATAAGGACCCTTATGGAACCCCGCAGGAATGGCTGGCAGAACGCACTGTAAATGCTTTTTATCTGGCTGAGTTCAGTGAATCCTTCAAGATGGAAGATATGGTGAGACCAGTTTATGTCGTTGTCTATGAGCCAGTTTATGATGAGGACTATAATTTGATCGATAAAAAGGTGTTTTATCATGCCAAAATCAATATGTAGTATTTATTTTCGGTATTTTTTTTATTTTTATAGCTATTTGTCTACAACATATTATACTATTTAATAAATTTGGCGATATATTATAACAATTTTCGCCAGTGAAGACCCCGTTTCGCTTTTTAAGCACACTATTATTGATGTCTGTTTTGTGTCTTTCATCTTGCGAGAAAGCACCAGATTTCCAGAAGCCACTCGTAAAGGAGGAAAAGGCTAATATCCAGACCAATACCGGTTTTGTTGATAAAGAAGTTCCTATGGCCTCCGACAACTGGGAGGTGGTTCATGTCAGGAATATTAATCCAACTAAATATCTATTAGATTCCCGTTTGCAAATCATGCGATTAGGAGGGGTAGGTCGCGTGGAAAATTCACAAGGTTTCATTACTTTGGAGAAAAAAGGAAATGACCCTAGAAAGTTATTTATTTCCATGACCGAAAACTTCAGCGCAGAACCGAGAAGGTTGTTGATTGGAATTAAGGACCAAGAGTCTACCAAGGAAATTGAGATCATCCAAGAGAGAGGTGGCGACTATGAATTGGTTGATAAGATCATTACCGAAAAGACTGATGCACGTAAGGTAACTGTTCTTAAGCTGAACAGTACTATCATTGATAACAAAGCAAGCAATCCCATGACCATTAAAACTCCTATTAAGGAGTATTATAAGAGTGTGAATGTTGTTTCAGAATTCAGCGCGAATTTTTTCAGTGTTTTCGATTGGACTCCAGCACCTGATAGTTTGATCAGTATGATCGCATTGGAGCATCAAGGTGCGAAGGTCTGGGACGAAAAGGTCAAATATGTCAGAGGAGTACAATCTACCCCTTATATGGCAAATGCAACTCAACCTGTAGATATCATTGTACCTGCGAATTCCATGAAAACGGTATATGCTGAAGTTACAGTGATAAACCGTGAATGCGAATTTACTTTTAAGATCAAGAACAAACAAACCGGATATCTGAGCACCTTGAAAGGCCGTTGGAAACAACAGGTGCCTATTAAAGGTGAAATCAAGGTCATCTAACCTAACCTTTCCCAATTTTTTTATTTTTTCTGTAACGTATTGCCATAATCTATACTAACTTATGGAATTGGTAAACTATTGGCTTTGAAAATTAAAGAAAAGGAATTTTTATTAGTTATTGAACAGCACAAAGGCATCCTATATAAACTCTCAAAGATTTATATGGACGATGAATTTGATAGGGAGGACCTCTATCAGGAAATGCTGTATCAGCTATGGAAATCCTATGAAAACTTTAAAGGACAGAGCAAATTTTCTACATGGATGTACCGTGTGGCCTTAAATACGGCATTGGTCTTTGTGAAGAAGGACAAAAAGTCCCCAAAGACGGAAAGTCTGATCGAGGATCTTGATGTTGTGGATCATTCTGATCATTCAGTGAAAGAAGAGCGCTTAACTTATTTCTATAGAGCGGTCAAAGAGCTCAATGAAGTGGAAAAGGCCTTGATCTTTCTTTTCTTGGAAGGGTTTTCCCATCGCGAAATTGGGGGACAGTTGGGGATCTCAGAGGGAAATGCACGGGTGAAGCTGAATAGGACCAAAGATAAATTACAGGAAATCATTAAAAAACAAGGATATGAATTTTGACGATTTAAAGAAGGCATGGGAAGAGGAAGGAGAAGGGAAAGATTTGAAAGAAGTTCAACTGTCCGTCGAACATGCGAATAATGCCATTGATAAGGTGCGCGCAAATATGAGGCTGGATTTTTACGGGCTGCTCGTGTTAGGGGTATTGGCAATTGTCGGGCTCAGTTATGTAGGTCTGAAGGTTGATATTCAACCGGTCGTCTTTTTTACAATAGTCAGCTTTGCATTCCTGTTCTTCAGTCTGATGTTTTTCTTCTGTTTCAAATTTTTCAAGTTTTATAAACATTCCTATAACCTGAGCTATGATAGCCGGGATAACCTGATGTGGTTTTACTATGAACTGCGGTATTTCATTGAATTTTATCATACCTTTTTCTTTGTGGGATTTGTCATGAGTTTGGCTTTCGGTCTATCAATAGGGTTGATGACCGCGACCTTGGAAATGGATCAGGGCAGTAAAGATGCAATCGGTAGAGCGCTTACATTTGGGTTCACAGGCAAGCTGATTTATTTTGGGAGTATGGGCACCATAATTGTTGGAGGAACTTTTCTGTTCCGTTGGGTGATCCAAAAGATGTATGGACGTTATTTGAAGCAAATAAAGCAGACCTTGGATCTACTGAAACCAGAGGAATAGGTTGCTTGAGGTATGTTAACAAAACAGTATTAAAATAGATGAAATAGTTTTGTTGAAATGAAAAATATATTCTATCTTTGCGACTCATTAAATATTAACAATTTTAATAAATAACAATGTACGCAATAGTAAATATAGCAGGACAGCAATTTAAGGTTGCAAAAGACCAGTACCTTTTTGTACACCGTTTACAAGGAGACGAGGGCGCTAGTATTGAATTTGACAATGTATTGTTAGCAGAAGACGGTGGTAAGTTTACTGTAGGTACGCCAAGTATCTCAGGTGCTAAAGTTTCAGCTACTATTTTGTCACATTTGAAGGGTGAAAAAGTTATCGTTTTCAAGAAAAAACGTCGTAAAGGCTACAAAAAGAAAAACGGTCACCGTCAACACTTCACTAAAATCCAGATCACTGGTATCAGTTTATAATCGAATTTTTAATCTGACGCAAGTCATAAATTAGAATAAAGAAATGGCACACAAAAAAGGTGCGGGTAGTTCCAAGAACGGCCGTGAGTCACACAGTAAGAGATTAGGTATCAAAATTTTCGGTGGTCAACAAGCTATCGCTGGTAACATCATCGTACGTCAACGTGGTACTCAGCACAATCCTGATGCTAACGTTGGTATCGGTAAAGATCATACCTTATACGCTTTAATCGACGGTACAGTAGTTTTCCGTAAAAAAGCAAACAACAAATCTTACGTTTCAGTTCTTCCAGTAGAAGAAAACAACTAAGGTTAGTTTAAAAAACAAGAAAAGGTCTGTTTGGAATTCCAAATAGACCTTTTCTTGTTTTAGACATCAGACATCAGACTGGGCATGGCCACTAAGAAAGTTCTATTGTTTTTTCTTTGTCTATTTTTTTTATTAGATATAGCTTAATGAAGTAGTGTTCTAAGATCGCGAATGGAAAGGTCTGCTGTCTTGTGTCTATTGTCTTATGTTTAACGCAAGAGGCAGGATCATGCTTGATCCTGCCTCTTGCGTTATATTGTGGAGAATACCGGATTCGAACCGGTGGCCTCTTGCCTGCCAGGCAAGCGCTCTAGCCAGCTGAGCTAATCCCCCTTAGCGCAGCAAATATACTGGAATTTCCGATATTTCCTATTTCAATGCTAAATTATATTTTGTGCCGTCCGTGATGGATACATCCAACATGAACTTGCTGAAATCCGCATAGCTCGATACAGGGTATTCACCTTCACGGAGTTGCAGCTTTCTATAGCATATCATCTTGCCGTCCTTGATATCCACACGAAACTCATAAGTACCCATGGGGACTTCTAACTTTTTGTTGATCGGGATAATATTGTTGGAAAGATTCTCCGGTAATTCGATTTCTGTCTCGTCGATATCGGTATAGCCCCTTGAGATCCGAACGACGTTCATCCTGTTTCGAATGTCAGGGATCGAAGCGCTACGGTTCAGGAAGTTCGGAAATACCGTGACGTTGTCATTGTTCTTGATAGCAAAGTTCTCAGCTTCAATATTTAGGTCCTCAGTAAGCGAAAGCTTGCCGTTGTTGTTAATACTATACTTAATGTCCTTGAATTGGATACGGTTGATGTCATATTGCCTAGCTAGCGATTTGATCTGCTCATCCTTGATCTTCTTTACGTTAGGGAAGTGATTTTCAAACTGGAAGCCTGAAAATTCAGTTTTGATCATTCCGCTTATCTTTCCATCGGTATTCAGCTTAAAGATACTTTTTCTATGTTGTAGGCTCTCATCATAGGGATAGCTGTCAGTCCTTAAGATCTTACCACCATTTTCGGTCATGGCCAATACCAGCCTGTCATCGGTAAAATCGCCTAGGTAGCCAAATGGAAGATCTTGGTTCGTGCATTCCAGCCAGGTGGTATCATTTTGAAACGGCAAACAAAGGATTACATGGTTTCCATCGATGAGGTTTGCAAATTCAGGTTCGATATTCATCTTTCGATTGCCCGCTTCCACGATGCAATAGTAGGAGGGGATATTGACTACATCCAATAATGATTGCATATAGTTTACCAAAGCCTTACAGTCGCCATAGCCTAAGCGGTCTACATCAGATGCGGGAAAAGGTTCCTGTCCACCTATACCAACCTGAACGGAAATATACCTTGTCTTTTTCTGTAGATATTCGTAGAGAGCCTTGGCTTTTTCCTGATCGGTCTTTAGGTCCTTGCAGATCTCCTTAACCTTTGCTGCGGTTGCTGCAGGCAAGTCTCTTTTGTCCTTTAGCAAGGCGCTGTTCAGCCAGTCTCCATAAGATTTCCAGTCATTGGCTTTTCCGGCATGTTTGTAGTATTCAAAAGATTCAGGAACTACAAAAACGCGCATGCCAGTCTCATGTCTATTTGGGCTATAGGGTTCGGAACGAACCGCATTGATATTCTCGATGTCCCAATAGTAAGATTTCTGTTTCCCTTTCATGGTTTCTTTGCCCTCTTTTTTGAGGTTCTTTTTCAAGATCCTCAAGGTATAGTTGGGATCCGCCAAGATCTCATAACTGCTCTTTTGAACGGAGATGTCAACAGCAAAGTCAGGGCGCCAAGAATTGATGGCCAGTGTTTGGTTATGACGGACCTCATACTCTGTTGCTACTGTATAGGGAAAAGAAGGCAGTGAAGGGGATAAGTGCTTTATTCTGGTGTTAGTGAACATGGTTCCCTCGTCAGAAGCGCTATAGTCCTTAAAATCCTTCATGGAATATTTCTTTACAGTCTTGCCATCCGAATCTAGGACCTCTACCTTGATGTTCTTGATCTGTTTGGACTTGTCATAAGACATCGTGATACTGTTGTAGTCTTCTCCAGCGCTGTTATGGATTGTAATCACGCGTCGTCCTGTTTCTATCATCTCACTAGGACTCTTGATATCGTAAGTGGTATGTTCCTCACGGACTGTTGCCGACGCACGGCTCAGCAATTCCTTCGGTATGTTGGAAACCTCGTATTGGCCAAATGAATCATATTGGCTCAACAGGAGGAAAGTAAGTATAAATCCTATTTTTCTGATCATATCTTCTTGAATTGAAAATCAGTCATTTGTTGTTGGATGATCCTAGAGAAGAATTCTTTCAGGTGAAAATATTCCTCGGGAGTGAAAATGGCCTTGTTCAGCATGGTTGTTTGCTGCAACATCAAAATGTTGTTGTCATACAAGGACCTGAAGGTGTATTTAGCTGTGCTTTCCGGTAAGGACATGGCAGAATCCTTAGGTTTGTTTGAAATGGTATAACCAGTTGGAATGCTGATATTGATATTGTAAGTCTCGCTTCTTGGCGCGCCAAAATCCACGTGGTAATTTCTTTCCTCCAGTTTGAACGGGTTTTTGCTCATTCTCTCGTAGATTATCGGATTCAAGAGGATCGCATCAGGTCTAAAGTTTTCCCTTAGGTCCATTTCAAATTCCAACTGTTCAACAAGAGGTTTTTCCATGTCATCAATATTTTCCACTTTGGAGCTCAATAGCCTTAGGGAGGTAACTTTTTCCATCTGTTTTTCCTCATATTCTTCAAAGCTATTATAACTGTCTATCTCATTTCTCTTATAAAGAGCGTCCAATCCTGAGTACTGGATACGGATAGTTCCTGTAATCTTGCCCGTACTGTCCAATTTTCCAAGAATATTATACTGTTTCCTCGAGGATATTTCATTCTTTAACGGAACCCAATCCGAATTGCTTCTCGAAAATATAACCCTACCGCGGTCATTGATGGAGCTCATGGGCAGTTCACCGAACGGAAGGAACTTTTCAGAGGCATCCAAAAGGTAATCCTTTCCATCAATCTTAGCCATGCAGATAACTGCGTTGAAATCCGTCATCGCAGGGAACAGAAAGTTTGGGATACCATTGTTACGGGTAGAGATTATGACAGGGTAAGCCTCAATATCAGCAGCATTCAATCCCGCTACCAAGCCGAGGTTAATATCAGCAATATTGCCTTTTTTAGTTTCTAAGGCTTTTTTTATTCCTTGTTCAGCAAATTTTCCCAAGACATTATTGAACGTAATGTTTTTCTGGATATAATAGTAAATGGCCTTAGCCTTGTCTAATTTGTTTTCTTTGCTTGCCAATATCCCAGGCATTATATCCTTAAAAGCCCCTTTATTTTTAATCTGTCCACCAAATTCTTTTTCCAACATCAGGTCTTGGTCGATATCGGACCAGTTTTTTGCATAATTGGTATGTGGTCCAGTTGGGTCGAGGTAAGTCCTGAGCTCATAGTTGATCGACGAAATATAGTTGATAGGAGCCAACATATAATCTTCTTCCTTGAAAGCTGGAACATCCTTCATGATATAGGTCATTTTCGAACAATCCTGTCTATCACCACCCAAAAGGAAATGCTTGTTCAAAACCGTAGATTTCTGGTCCGATAACGGCAAATAGCCTTTCAAGTTAGTGTTATAGACAAATGTCGCGGGAATAACTGCAACATATTCACTATGCAGCTTTGGCAGATCCGATTGGAAGTACCAAGTCCTGAAGGTTCTTACACCTGGAGATGATAGTCTGTAAGAATATTCAATAATGGAGTTGTCTTTAATATTGGGAAGGGTGAATTTTAATTCATGTCTATATTGGGAGGCTTTATCGGTGAAGATGGCTTCTTTCTTCAGGTCATCTGTTACGAGTTTGCCGTTTTCAAAATTATGGGTTCTACCTTTGAGGTCCCGCACATATTCCATATCAGACCCATACTTATAGAGTGGGATATTGATATTGGCTGAACTAGCACCCTCTTTGTCCAAGATCTTGATCCGAACATGCACGTTGTGGACCACCATCAAGGCTTGGTCGCTTTCGCTGTACTCCAGTTCAGTTCTTCCATGTTCAAATAATACAATTGCATGTGCAGAAGTATCGTTCTGCTTGTGGTCAGTAGAGAATAATGCCAAGTCCAATTTTGGTAAAGGATTGTCTTGAGCTTTCCCCAATAGGCATACACATACCATGCAGAGGCCTAACAACATAGATTTCATAATGATTTGGTAATAATTATAGTCAAATGTAAATATTTTACATCTGATTTAACAGGAGGGGAAACGAATTATTTGAAAATATTTTCTGAGGATAATTTTTAAGCCTCCAACAATTGTTTTTCGTAGAGGGAGGCGTATTCACCATCCATATTCAGGAGCTGTTCATGGGTACCTTCTTCGATGATTTTACCATCTTCCAGTACGATAATATGGTCCGCGTTTTTAATGGTGGAGATACGGTGTGCGATGATGATGGAGGTTCTGCCATCCATGATTTTGCCGAGATTATGAAGGATTTCTTCTTCGGTCTTGGTATCCACGGCCGATAGGCAGTCGTCAAACATCAAGATCCTAGGGTCTTTCACCAGTGCCCTTGCAATGGAAACCCTTTGCTTCTGTCCTCCAGAAAGGGTGATTCCACGTTCACCTATATGGGTTTCAAAGCCTTCGTCAAAACCGATGATATTGTCATACACCACGGCATCCTTAGCTGCCTGCTCCACTTTTGGAGTATCAACTTGGTCCAGACCAAATGCAATGTTACGGGCAATGGAATCCGAGAAAAGGAAAACCTGTTGTGGTACAAAACCGATTTGCTCTCGCACCGATTTTAGTTCATATTCCTTGATGTTATGCCTGTCATAAAGGATTTCACCTTGGTCTGCATCAAACATGCGCATCAATAGGTTGGCCAAGGTGGATTTACCTGAACCTGTTCTTCCAATGATGGCCATGGTTTTACCAGCAGGGATATGGAAACTGACATTGTCTATGGCCTTGATGCCTGTCTCCGGATAGGTGAAAGAGACGTTCTTCAACTCAATATCACCGTGCAGTTCATGCGTCAGTTGGCCGGTAGCAATATCAGATTTGGTATCCAGGAATTCATTGATCCGCTTCTGGGATGCTGCAGCACGTTGAATAAGCGAAGTCACCCAAGCCAAGGACATCGCCGGGAAGGTCAATTGATTGACATAGATAATAAACTCTGCGATATTTCCCGCAGTGATGTTACCAGCGTTCACTTCAAGGCCACCGATATATACCGTAATGATGGTACTGAAGCCGATCAAGAAAATAATCAAAGGGAAAAAGACAGCCTGGACCTTAACCAAGTTCAGGTTGATGTCCTTATAGCGGTCACTTTCCACCTTGAATTTGTCCATCTTGTCCTGTTCGCGGGTATAGGTCTTGATAACGCGGATACCAGAAAAAGTCTCTTGCACAAATGAAGAAAGTTGCGACAATTGACGCTGGATCCTTTCACTCCGTCTATTGATCACCTTGTTTACAAACAGGATTATCACCGAAATGATCGGGATAGGCAGTAGGGCATAGGTAGCCAATGTCGCATTGACATTGTACATGGCATAGATGATCATGATGGACAATACAACCGTATTGATCGCGTACATGATCGCTGGACCTAGGTAGTTACGGACCTGATTGACATCTTCCGTCGCTCGGTTCATCAGGTCACCCGTATTATTCCTACGGTAGAAGGCGAAATCTAGCTGCTGATAATGCTGGTAGATTTCATTTTTAATATCATATTCAATATGTCTTGAGGTCAGGATCAGGGTCTGGCGCATCATGAAGAGGAATATCCCGCGCAACAGGGCCAAGACCAGGACGACGATACCAAAAAACAGAAGGGATTTACTGAATACCTCATAGATGATGGATTGCCTAT
Source organism: Sphingobacterium sp. NPDC055431 (assembly GCF_053644255.1). Lineage (NCBI taxonomy): Bacteria > Pseudomonadati > Bacteroidota > Sphingobacteriia > Sphingobacteriales > Sphingobacteriaceae > Sphingobacterium > Sphingobacterium sp. NPDC055431. The sequence goes on along the minus strand of NZ_JBSHLH010000016.1, from coordinate 86,894 downwards.
CAAAGCCATCGTACAATCGGTACAGGTCGATGTTCTCTTTGACCAAGTCAAAAGCTTCACGGATGACCTGTGCAGGCAGAATTCCGAAGTAATTGGATATAATTACGAATATCACACCTGGGATTACGCGCCAACGATATTTATAGAAAAATTTATTGAGGTATGATAGTTCCTTCATTTGAACAAAAATAATGGATAATTTTCAATAAACTATGCAGTAAAGTTGTGATAATGTCAATAGTTTGCCTTAAATCGAATATTTTAAGGCTTTTGGCTAAAGAACTAAATAATTTGCTAATTTTGTACCTGTTAATTTTGTTTGTTTATGCAAAAAGATTCTACCTCGCTATTTGATTTGATGCGTGTTTCAGACCATCAAAATATTTTCATTTGTAATGATAAGGAAGTTGGTTTGAAAGCTATTGTAGCTATTCATGACACCACTTTAGGACCTGCTATCGGTGGCGTTCGTATGTTGCCTTATGCAACCGAAGCTGAAGCTATCGAAGATGCCTTGCGTTTATCTAAAGCGATCACCTACAAAGCTTCCCTTGCCGGTCTTAACCTAGGTGGAGGTAGTGCCATTATCATTGGCAACAACAGAACCGAAAAATCAGAAGTCTTGATGCGTCGTTTTGGAAGGTTTATCAACGGATTGAATGGAAACTTTATCGCTTCCATCGATGTTGGTACCACCCAAAAAGACTTAGAATACATTCACGCAGAAACTAATTATGTTGCTGGCTTGCCAACTTCATTGAATGGTTCTGGTGATACAACTGTATTTGCCGCCAAAGGTGTTTATTACGGAATCAAAGCTGCTATCAAAGAGCTTTATGGCGATGATAACCTTGCCGGAAGAAAGATCGCAGTTCAAGGGGTAGGTAGTGTAGGAGAGCATCTGGTTTCTCTATTACGTGCTGAGAATGCTAGGGTATATGTTTCCGACATGACCGAAGAGCGTAAGATGAAGATCGCAGCCAAATACAAAGCTGAACCTATTACGTACTCTACAAGCTTTGAATTGGATGCTGATGTTTATGCTCCATGTGCTTTAGGAGGAACCGTTAATCCGGATACAGTTCCACGTATGCGCTGTAAAATCATTGCTGGTTCTGCAAACAACCAATTGTTGGAAGAGGAAAAAACCGTTGAATTACTGAAGGAAAACAACATCCTATACACACCAGATTTCTTAATCAATGCAGGTGCTTTGATCAGCTGTTTCTCAGAATTAGAAGGTTATGGTGCTGACCGCACTGATCACCTGATCCGTTACATTTACACAGCAACAAGGCACGTTATCCAAAAATCAAAAGAAGAAAATATCTCAACTCATCAGGCCGCTAAAGAATTAGCTGAAAAGCGTATTCAGGACATGAGAAAATTAAAATAATATAGTATAATATCGTTCTTTATTAAATATTCGTTCTTTCAATAAATTATGCTAAATAGAAGACACCTTAGGGTAAAGGTCATGCAGACATTGTATGCCTACAGCTTGTCGGAAGACAAGAACATCGTCAATTTTGAGAAAAGTCTGCTCAAAAGTGTGGAGGAAGTCGATGAAATGTACATCTGGACACTGAATCTCCTAGATGAAGTGGCTGAGTATGTCCTAGTCGATGTGGAAGGAATCGCAAATAAGTGGATCCCAAGCGATAAAGATAAGACCTTTACTTCTACAAAATTAAATAGCAATACCTTCATTGATTCCTTGCGCCAAAACCGTGAGTACCTTGAAAAGGTAAAGCGCTATAAAGTTGATTGGAATTACGATCCAGAAATTGTTCGTTCTATCTTTTCCCAACTCAAGGACTCAGAGGCCTATCTGGAATACCTAAATCTTGAAGACCGTTCCATCTCAGCTGAAAAAGATATCATTAAGTACATCTTCAAAAAGATTATCCTTAAGTCTCCAGATATCGAGCAAGCCTTAGATGAACGTTTCATCAATTGGCAAGTGGACAAAGAGGTTCTTCAAGCTATGATTGCCAAGACCTTCAAGAATTTTAGTTCCGAAGTTCCTGCAAAAAACAAACTGGCTGATCTGACACCAAGTTGGTTAGAGGACAAAGATTTTATCATCGATCTATTGAAGTTGACCATCAAATATACGGATGAATACCAGGATATGGTCGCTGCGAAAACCAAGAACTGGGAGTCAGACCGTATCGCTTTGGTAGATAATCTATTGATGCGTATGGCGATCACTGAATTGATCAATTTCCCAACAATTCCTGTAAAAGTTACCATCAACGAATACATCGAACTTTCTAAATCATTCAGTACCTTGAAAAGTAGTACCTTTATCAATGGTATCTTAGATAAAATCCTTGCTGATTTGAACGCGCAAAGACGAATCAAAAAAGAAGGTAGGGGATTGATCGCTTAAATCATATTAACATGAAAAAACTTATTTTATCATTTGTTGCAGCAACAGTTCTGTTTGCTTCTTGTAACCAAGAAGGCAAGAAAGCAGATGCTGATGCGCAAAATACTACCGAAACAGTAGCAAGTGAAGGAAACGATGGAATCGGAAAGATGCAATTCGAGGAAACCGTTTATGATTTCGGAAAGATTAAAGAAGGCGAAGTGGTTAAGCATGTTTTCAAATTCGAAAACACCGGAACTAGCCCAGTAATCCTTTCCCAAGTTTCTGCGAGCTGTGGCTGTACCACACCTACCTTTACCACGACTCCGGTATTGCCAGGGAAAGTTGGTGAAATCGCTGTGGAATTCAATAGCAGTGGGCAGGTAGGACAACAACAAAAAATTATCACCATTGCTTCCAACGCTGAGGCAAACATCAGCACCGTTCAACTGAAAGGTGAAGTAGAAGCAATCTAATAAGTAACTATAAACTATAATATACAAATGATTTCAACAATTTTATTACAAGTAGGAGGAAGTGGCTTTACACAGTTAATTCCTATGGTATTAATCATTGTGGTTTTCTATTTCTTTATGATTAGACCACAAATGAAAAAGCAAAAAGAACACAAAAAATATATCGAAGAAATTGGTGTAAACTCTAGAGTAGTGACTACTGCTGGAATCCATGGCCGTATCGTTGAAGTAAGTGACAAAACTTTCTTGGTAGACGTAGGTAATGGCGTGAAAATCCGCTTTGACAAAACTGCTATCTCGCTAGAGGCTTCTAAGGCTTTGAATACTGAAGCTAAATAGTAATTAGTAGAAAGTATTTAGTATTTAGACTTTACTACATAGTTTAATCGGTTAATTTAGGTCTTGATTTATTTCAATCGGTGTCTAAATACTAAATACTAATTACTAAATACTTCAAAAAAATCTCGCTGCATTTCAAAAGATGCAGCGAGATTTTTTTTGGTTTCATTCAAGACATTTTTAGGAATGCTTCGGGATTTCCCTTAGATTTTTCTAGCGCATTTTGCAAGTTTTAGCAATGTGTCTCCAATGAGGTCAAACTGAAAAAATAATTCCTAAAAGGGAAGGGTTAAAAAAAACCTGATTGCTTTTTCTGTAAACAGAATCAGCAACCAGGTTTTCACTAACGTATTAAATTCTAATGTGGAATTTCTAATGAGGGAATTCAAGGATACGGACTTCCGAGATCTGGAAGTTGCTTCCTCCATTCAATTCAGTCATGGAGAATTTGTAATAGTTATAGGCCGTGGTATTGGTGAATCTAAAGGTTCTAGACTGCCTTCTTTCCGTGAAGTATTCTGGACCTCTTTCATCAACCACTACCCAAGTCTTACCATCAATGGAGCCTTCCACTTTCCAACGTCTTGGGTCACGGTCTGGCGAGTCATTACCTGAGGTCATGCTATAGCCATTCACGACTTGCGGCGAGTCAAATAGGAACTGCCAGCTCATATTTGGTCCCACACCACCCACAAATATTTTGGTAGTGATATCACCGTCGATCATTTTCTTGGATCCTTCTCCACCATCCGGGCCACCATTGTTCTCATGAGATACCGAGAACATATTCTCAAAGGTAGTCACATCTTTGATCAGTCCCAATTCGGACACAAAAAGATTCATGAGTGCTACCGATCCTTTAGCCGTCGTCAGCTTAAGCTGGATTTCCTTGAAGGTTCCCGGGTCAAAGGTCAGGTCAATAGTTTTGTCGGTACTCAGGATCGCTCCAGAGGATTTATATCCATCACGCCATTCCGTTTTGCTCACCGCCATACTGGTAGTGAAGGAAAGGTTCAGTTTGCCTGCTCCAAGGGTCTTGGTATTTACCTTGATCAGGTTGGCTGCAGAGATCCGGATCGTCTCCTCACGCTGTGCCCAATATCCTTCTCCATTTAGGGCTACCATTTTCACGACATATGTCCCCGTATTCAAAAAGGTATGTGAAGGTGCCGCCACAGAGGATGTACTGTCATCCCCGAAGGACCAACGTGTTTCCATGAAATTGGTTCCCTTGTTGTCGAATTTATAGGTAAAGGGGTCATTGGCATTTGCCAAAGCATAGGTAAAAGCAGCAGTTGGCTTCGGCTCTTTCTCTATGATTTCAGGAACCCCCTGTTCATCCTTTGTACATGCGCTGCTGATCGAAGCCAAGATCAAGCAGAAAAATGCATATTTCATTATTTTCATCGTTCTGATCATTGTAATTGTTAAGGAATTCTAACCATTCTCCATTCCGCCATTTGGAATAAACTACTGCTTCTAGTTCTTTCAATATGTAGCTTGAACTGTTTGTATGCTTTAGGGAATTCAATGTTAAAGCGTTTGGTTTCTGTACGGTTATTGAAAACTTCCGTTCTGCGTGTATCCAAAGCTTCCCAAGTAGTTCCATCATTGGATCCATAAAGTACCCATTCTGCTGGATCTCTTTCTTGAGCATCATTTCCTGAAGTGAAGGTATAAGCCCCAATCTTCTGCGGCTCATTGTAAACAAGCTTTAATTCGAGGTCTACGAAATCAAACAATAGGAATTTGCTGTTGTAATTGTTGTCAATCAATTTGACAGCATTTTCATTTTGATTATCATTATTTCTGCTGTAAGAATATTCAGCATCATTGGTCACATCTACTTCCACCACATTTTCTGAATCGATCAGAATGATACTATAGTTTTTCTGAGGATTAAGCACATGTAGGGTAGGAGCGCTCAGTTCTACAAGAACCGCTAATTTTTTGTCCAGATTAGCATTGACTACCGACCAAGGAACGTTGATTTCAAGACCTGCAGATTTCGCATTGCTCGCTACCTGTACTTTAGAAGGTATGGTATATTGCTCAGGTGTAAGACCAACCGTATTTGCTGGTAGCTTACCGTCCTTGATCAATTGCGCAATGGTATCAGTCGAGGTTACCACATCCACGGTAAAGGCAGATCCAGGGAAACTGGCCAAGCTAATACCCAATGGCATGGTCAATCCCGAGGAGGAGCTGACATAATTTACTTGGTTTTTAGCTTCTAAGATCGCTCCTGCGCCATTGGTTAGGGAAATGAAATGTATGTCTGATTCCGTGATCAGATCATTGACTTTCAGGATAAGAACACCTGTTGCATTGTTTTTATCAATGTTGTTTCCTTTTCCGGCATTGGTAATGCTGTATCCAATGACAATGTTCTTTCCGAAATATTTTTCCACCTCGGTACGGGTGATGGTCACATTGAACACGGCAGAATCAGCTCCGAAATTTACCTTGGTACTGTTTGGTAAAAAGATTGATTCTGGTTTTACAGCAATGTAATTGCTGCCCAGGTTCTTGCTTTTGATATGGTCAGCCGCTGCTTTTTGATTCACCGCTAGGTTGACATCAAAAGCCTTTGAAGCAGGACTGCTCAATTTGATACTTACCGGAACGGTGATCTGTTCATTGGTTTTGGTAATCCCTCCGGCGATGTCCCCCGAACCTACCGTCGTAGCGGAGCCCGGTTTGATGGAGAAATCCTCCAGAGCCGTATCCTTACATCCAAAAAGGACTGAAAAACAAAGGATGGGCAAGTATATATTTTTGAATAATTTCAATATGGTTTTCATAATCTATAGGTTTATTTATCAATCCAAACACGACCATCAAGACCCCAGCTCAATTGTCTTGGTACTTTCAACCAACTGATAATTTGCGTAGAGATATCGATATTTCTAGGTACCATTGAACTCAATGTCGACGATGTCGGTGCACAAATGAAATCGTTCAATGTGGTAATCGGGTAAGTTCCGTTTGTTTTTAGGTTTGCACCTAAAGGACCTTCATCCACGATGGTTGTAGCATCCTTCGAGTTCATTGGCCAATAGGCAGCCAAGAAATTGATGTTCGGATGGTTTGATACAATACCTACATCACAACTGTATTGTCTGATCGTTTCCGGAGAAAGAGCTTCTTTCCAGAATTTCACATCGGCTATATAGGCATCAGAACGCCAGCCTTCACGTGTTTCTAGGAAACCGATACGGAATTTGGCATCCGATGTAATGGAACCCCAACCTGTAATGTCAGCTTCCTTGGTTTGCTCGCCATTGGTGAACAACCTTACGGTTCTCTTGCCATCTACCATCTGTCCTGTGATAGCGATCGAGTTCCAGGTACCACGGTTCATGTTTCGGTCAGCTTTTACCTCACCCGTTCCTTTATCACCACGGGCATTGAAAATCCAGGACTCGCCATCTAGGTGGATTACCCATCCGATGCCTGTTGGATCTTCACCCCAGCCTCCTTGCCAATGTTGTCTCTTGCCAATAATGGAAGGATACCAGAATGCATAGTTATTGTCACGGCCTTTGTTCTTTTTGATTTTTAACTCGATTGTGAAATCGTCGTTGTCCAGATTGAAAACACTGTTGTCACCAACATCCAGTTGGGCATAGTTTTCAGCATTGAAGCGCATAAAATCACCGATGAATTTATTCCCAATAAATGGTTTACCGATAAATTTGGTTGCATATTTTGGTGAATAGATTATGGTAAATGTGTTCAAAGCCGCATTACTAAAGATGGTATTGTCATTTTGCGCTGGTGGGATTTCATAATCGCCACCTTGGCTTGAAGTAATGATCACCATCCAATTTTCCTTGGCATAATTAGGTCTTGCTTCCAAGGCTTTGATGATCTGACCAACCTGTCCATCGAACTTCTCAATTGCAGCCTTGTATGCAGGTTTAGAAACATCATAGCCAGCTGTTTTACCAACGGCATCGATGGCTGTGAAATGACCTGTAATGAAAGATAGCTTCTCGTCCTTTAAGTCATTGATTACTTTCGTGGTTACATCATCATCATTTTGGGCAGCCTGCGCTTTGGTATTGGCCCCAAAATATTTGAGGAAGGTAGCATTCGGGCTGATGGTGCTCATCTTAATGGAATCACCAGAAGATTCTTTGATCCTGGCAGCCAATAGTGGATATGCATCAAATTTATTGGCTTCCAGATCATTTTCCCTTACCCCATGTTTGCTGTAGTTTACACCAGTGAACAAATTTGCCCAGTTGGAATATATACCTGCTGCGTTTTCTTCACTCAGAGAAACCCAAGAGTAAATGGAGTGGGGCAGAAGGGCATTGATCGTTGTGACATTGGAGGTGCGTACGGATTCGCCGCGGGCACCATCTGCTATCAACAACAATACCTTTGGCGTACCGTAGATTACATCTACGGTATCCGTATTGTTTTCTGGAATAACCTTAGAGAATTCCTCCTGACAGGAAGTGATATTAAGGCCCAGAATGATCAGCATGAAGGCTGAAATGGAGTTTAAAATACGTTTCTTCATAATTAGGAGTTTATTCAATGGTTATTCTAGTTATACCTCTAGTATCTATGTTGTCGAATTTGTAAAAATCACCCAACAACAAGAGCGCTCGCTTACCGTCATCAGAACGCGTTTCATACATTCTCGAGATCAAACCGCCAACCATACCGGTATTGTTCATGCCACTTACTAGATCGCCTTTCGCATCGATGATCATGAAGTTGGTCCTTGAAATACCATTGTAAGTAAGGAAGTAACCTGAAACGGCAATCAATCCATCTTCTAGCTGTAAGGCAAATTTGCTGGTACCACCTTCATTAAATGCTTTTACTTTAAAGTTGGTATCAATCGATCCATTCGCATTTAGCATCACTAATTTTGGCGTACTTACGCCGTTGAAGGTGTTGAATTCCCCTGCCAACATATATTTTCCGGTTTTTTCATTGTAGGTCACACTCTCCACTTTATAATTGGCACCTTTTCCGACATTGAAGGTTTTGTCCACGGTTCCATCCGCATTTAGGCGAACGACATAACCATGCGGTTCAGAGTCGAAACTGGTAAAAGAACCAAAGACAACCATTTTGCCTTTTAAGCTTCCGGTTTTGTGGTAGAAGCCTTTGGTCTGTCCATTAGCACCTGCAAATGCTTTGTTTCCAGAGAAACGGAAAGTCTTGTCAAGCGTACCGTCCAGGTTCAATAAAGCAACAGAACGGATCTCGGTACTATCTAGGATTACAGAGTCTCTGGTCTCTAGATAGTTTGGTTTACCGTAAGTTCTATGGATATGATATCTAAAGTCACCAACTGCCAATATTTTGCCATTATGTTCATTGATATTGTTCACCATAGCATTGAAACCACCATTGAATTTAGCGTAGTATTTGATGGTATCAGGTAGGTGAGGTGGGCGATAAGGTTTTACAGCCATGGTATCGATCTGTCCTACTAAGTTGATACGGGTCAAATTGGAGATATTGTCGGTCCGCTGATCATAACCAGAGAAATTTCCGGCGATGTAATAAGCATTTTGGATCTGTATGATACTGCTCAAGAATCCTTGTACTCCATTTCCAGGACGGAAACTCGCATCAAACTGTCCATTTTTAAAGGTTCTGACAATTCTATTGATCGGTTTGATATTTCCTTTGTTTTCATAGTTGTTAAAGGAACCGATCAGGATATTTTTCTCTTCTACGGTTTGTAGGTAATCGTATACACCACCGCCAGAGGCACCATATGTTGCTTGCCAAGAAGGGTCTATCTTAACCTTTCCTTGAACCGAGAAATTGGGACCATAAAATATGATATCATCAATAAGGATACTGGTAATACCCGTGCTGGCGAATTCCGGCACCTTAACGGTAATTTCAGAATCAGTGATGGATACAATCTCTGCCTTCTGACCATTGAAGTTAAATACGGCTTTATCTTTATGGGCAGCCAGACCCGACACTTTGATTTTTACTTGGGTTCCAGGTCCACCAGTTTCAGGGGATGGTTTTTGCGTACGTTCCATCACGATGCCCAAAGCTTGTTTACCTTCCTGATAAGGTTCAGCATGGTAATCCACTTCTTTGGAGCATGAGAACAATCCGAAGACCGCAAATATGAATATATAATATTTAGCTAACTTGTTCATAATTTTATCGTTTACTTTGAGCAACATCTTCTATCATTTCTTGCGATCCAGGATACAATCCAAAAAAGCTTTTATTATAATCCAAGACGTGGATTATGCCATTGTTGGGCTGTATGTCTGAGGTCGCCACGGGATACGTCACATAAACATCAGGGTTTGAAGGATCAGGGAAATAAGAGAGGTGCAGTTGTCTGTAGCCTTTATATTTCAATCTGGATACTTCCGTAGTTCCACTCATCTGAATAATATCATTGAATACCACTCCAATATTGGATACATTACCCGATTGCGAAATGTAGTTTTGACCTGGATATGTACCCATCAGCGAATAATCGATCTGTGGGTAGTCCGCCAGTTTGTTCTTTCCGTTGAACATATAGCGCAGCAAGTTTTTTCTCCAGATAGCAGAATCAATATCACTCAACTTTTGGATGGTATCCAAACCCATATTAAATAGGTAGGTATTGAGTGAACCACCGGTTCTAATAGTTCCGATCAATTGCTTGATATCCGGATCCGAGGGAGCAAAAAAGGTAAACTCTTTGGTCTTGAATTCATTTTCCAGTCCGGCAAGTTTGATTACTTGGACTAGGGAATCAAATAATACCGGTTTAGATTCCAGGTATTCCAATATGGTTCCATTAAATTCAGCCTTTGCCAATCCGCCATCCTCGTAATAATCGTCTTTACTACAGGCGCTTATAAACAGGATTCCGAAAAGGAAAAGAGCGATGTGTAGGGGTTTAAATATCTTTTTCATCTTATCGTCCAATTGTAGTCCAGTATTCATTTAATTTCATGTACGGGTTGTTGTTCAGGGCCGATGGGTCGATAGGCCAAGTCCAACCACCGCGGTTGTATTGATCCAGTGTAAGCGGGGACATGGTCCACTCGGAGCTTAAGATCCTTCGGGTACGGATAAGGTCAAAATAACGAATGCCTTCACCGATCAATTCCCTTTCTCTTTCTAGGAATATGAAGTTCTTCAGGTCAGCACCACCGCCACCGCCGTAGCGGGCAGCTTGAGCACGATCGCGAACCATGTTCACTGCTGCTATTGCATCTGCATCTTTGCCTAATTCAGCAGAAGCCTCTGCATAAAGTAAGATCGCATCTGCATAACGGAAAATACTAAAGGTATTGTCTGGGTTTTTATCTTCGTTTCCAGAAGCATACACGTTGGTTCCGAATTTCCTTAACACAAATCTTCCATTGTCTGAAGTAATATCTTCAAACCACATTTCTCTTCTCTTATCGGCATCGCCTTCCGGGAAGATCTGGTTCATGTAAGAGGAAATAAAATAACAGTGACTCAACTGGTTGTCAAAGCGAGGGAATTTATATGGCCAACGCAAGAAGTGATCCCAAAATGGAGCTAATGCTTCCACATTGTCGCCATAGTTGATACTCTTGTAGAACTCAAAAAGAGATTCCTCACTTCTACCTTTAGTAACCACTGCCCAGTTCTGATCGGTGAATGGAGCAACCAATTTATGTTGTTTGCTGTCGATCAATTGCTTTCCTAAAGCAGCAGCCTCGGTTAGGTATTTTTGTTTGTTGCCTGGATCGAAGCTAGAATTCCACATGTTCATGTGCATCAATAATGCGATAATGGCACCTTTTGCTGGTCTGGCTCCCCTAAGTCCTGGATCATTCAATGACCAAGGCATTAGATCTTTTTGCGGTGTTAAGTCTGCGATACACTTATTCAATACAGATACCATATTTTCACGAGGAAGTGGTTCCGTATGGTAAGCATCGGTATAATATGGAACATCACCATATAACCTGACCATCCAGAAGTAGGTGAATGAACGGATGAACTTTGCTTCAGCAATGTATCTGCTCTGGTCTGATCCGGTAACTCCAGGGATACCTTCTTCTAATTTTTCAATTAAAATATTGGCACTTTGGATCACTTGATAATACTTTTTCCAATCGGTGATCACATATAATTTATACCAATCGAACTGCGTGGAATACATAGCTGTTGGTAACTGATTTTTGCCCAATGCCTCTACGACCTTACGCTGACTGAAGTTATTGGCACCGTCGGAAACAAATATTTCTCCAGACCTTGCTTCTCCAATGGCACCCATTACCCATGTTTCATTGATCTTTTCAAAGAACTTTGCGTACATAAAGGCCATGTTAGCTTCCACATCCTGTTGAGATAGGTAATAATTGTTACCTGTCAATCGGTCTATGGGTTCTACGGTTAGATATTTATTACAGCTGGAATTACTGAACCCTAAGGCAATCCCAAGTCCAATTACAGCTAATTTATTTTTTATCAATTTTTTCATAGTCATTAGAATGAAAGGTTGAAGCCTAGGGTGTAAGTTCTTGGTACTGGATATCCGTTTGATGCATCGCGGCCTAAGCTCGTTACGTTTTCAGGGTTTGGCCCAGAATACGAAGAGAAGGTGTACACATTGTCCATAGAAGCATAGATACGGAAACGGTCTAGTTTAAATCTCCTCAACAGATCACGATCGAATACATAAGCGAAGATGATGTTGTTGATCTTGAAATAGCTACCGTTTTCTTCCCATAGAGTTTGATCATAACGGAAAGGTTGAACGCTGGCATTTCTAGAGAAGTCGTATGGGTAAGGATACTTGGCAATATCACCGTCCTTCAACCAGATATCTAGGTTTTCAATAGGGACGATGGAATTGGCTCCATTACTTTGACCACCCACCAAATTACCTCCGTAAGGATTATTGTATAGGCTTAGGCGTTGTGCTAAAGCATAGTTCAAAATGGTTCTCTTTGCTGTGTATGAAGCATAGACAGATAACTGGAAGTTTTTGTAATTCAAGGTGTTTTGCATACCACCAGTCCATAATGGTTGTGTATTGCCAGCACGTGCATAGTCACGGTTGTCTAAGATATAATCTCCGTTCCTATCTACATAGATTGGATCTCCAGCTTGGAAGAATGTTCCATCAGCAGTACGATAGCGAAGGCCAGTAGCAGGATCAACTGGTACATCAGCATCTGTCGCATATACACCGATATTTTCTAACAAGTAATTTGATAGGGCTGAGGTACCTACGCGGTTTACCATGTGCAATTTATCTGATTGAGTATCCCATTTGATGGCTTGTCCTCTAAAGGTTGAAGGCAACTGCAACAAGATGTCTTGGTTGTAAGCACCATTGAAGGACAGGGTCCAGTTGAAAGGACTGTTTACAGAAAGAGGACGGAAGTTTAAGGCAATCTCATGTCCATAGTTTGCTAGTCCAGCATCATTGGAATTAAGCTTGTCAAATCCAGAAGTATTGTTCAAGAAAGATTCAAACAAAAGGTTGTCCACTTTCTTGTAATAAGTATCGTAAATAATCTCAATTTTGTTGTTCAGGAAGGTAAGGTCTACCCCTAAGTTATACTGCATGGAGGTAACTGGTAACAAGTTTGGATTTGGAATAAATTCGTAGTTGATACCGATACCATTGATCTGATTATAAAGACCTGAAATATCATATTTACCATAGATACGTTCCAATGTACTGGTTGGCATTACGTTTACACCCCATGTAAAGCGAAGGGATGCAAGATTGATCCATGGAAGGGATTTTATCCATTCTTCATGGTGCGCATTCCAACGAACTCCGACTGCTGGATTCTTGGTATATAGGTTCTTGAAACCATTGGCAGAGGAACCATCCAAACGATAGGATAGATCTAGGATATATTTGCTTTTGTAACTATAGGTAGTCGCTAGGGCAAAGGATAGCGCTTTCTCATTTCTGAAGTTGGACAGAACACCACCACCTCTAGAGAAATAACCATCGAAACCTAAAGGACCTTCGAATTGGTCATTTGGAGTTCTAGCCTGTTTAGTGATGGTATTTTGACGTTGGTTATGTCTTACCTCATTGAACAAGTTGATAAAGATGTTGTGGTCCTCATTGATATCCTTGGTATAGTTCAGGATATTCCTGTTGTATAGGTTTGATTCGCGACCTGCAAATGAATACACTTCTGAGAACTGGCCTGCAGCAGCAGCTGGAGTAAATTTGTCTTCATTGTTAGAAGCGAATTCATAACTCATGGCCGATTGTAATCTTAGTCCTGGAAGGATCTCAAATTTACCTTCCACATATGGACGGATCAATTTGGAACTGTTATCATTTTTGGTTCTAATGGCCGCGATATAATCATTGTCTGCCGAGAAGAATCCTGGAGGAGGCAATAGGGTAGAGTTCATACCACCTGTTGATACCCCTGTTTGAAGGATACCTGTACCATCACCTTTATTCTGTTTACCTAACTGAGCAAATACCTGTCCTGTAAACTCAAAGCGTTTTGTAGGACGGTAATCCATTCTCAAGTTGGCTGAATAACGGTTGAAGCCTGTATTCTTGATTACCCCAGTTTCGCCATAATAACCCAAGTTGGATTTATAGGAAAGGATTTCATTACCACCATCCAAACTCAAGTTGTGGTTTTGGTTGAATGTATTCTGGTAATAAAGGGATTGCCAGTTAGTCGAGTTATTGAAGAATGCATTCAAACTATCTGCAAGCATTGGGGTTTGCATGATCCTGTCAATTTCGGCTTGTGTTCTCGCGTTATTGATAATTTGCCAGATTTTGATTTGGCGTTCTAGATTACCTCCTAAGGTCTCTCTCAATTTTGGTGGAGTCTTCAAGAAGGTACTGTGTGTATAGTTGATTCTAGGCACGGGAGAATTACCACGTTTTGTGGTGATAATGATTACCCCGTAGGCACCTTGAGAACCATAAAGTGACGTTGCTTGGGCATCTTTCAAGATTTCGATGCTCTGTACATCCTCAGGTGGGATCAAGGACAGCGGCGAGATACCCGGCCCTTGTTGTTGTAGACCGAATTCTGAAGCTCTATCGGCATCCATCGGAACCCCATCGATTACATATAGGGGAGATGTAGGCATCAAGATGGACTCGCTACCAGAACCTGTTGTGGAAAGAGTCGATAGACCACGGATTTGGGTAGAGCCCCTAAATCCTGGAGCACCGGTATTTACCTGTACGTTCAGTCCCGGAACCTTACCTTGCATCAATTGCTCAAGGTTGGCAGTAGGGACGTCACGGATGTCCTTTTCTCCAAGGGTGAAAGAAGATCCTGTGGTATTTTCCTTTTTACGGGCCACATATCCACGGACCACGACTTCTTCTACCTGGTCCTGTGTAGAGCTCATCTGAACGGTTAGAGTCGTTTGGTTGGCTCTTACCGTTACTCTTCTTTGATTAAAACCTACAGCTTTAAAAATTAAAGCCGTGTTCGGGGCTACACTCACGCCAAAGTTACCGTTGTCGTCTGTTGCCGTAATAGCCCTATTGGTCGCCGCATTCACTACTGTTACGCCGGCAATACCGTTATTAGACTCATCAACCACTCGACCACGCAGGTTTTGGTTTTGAGCATAAGCAAATTGTAGGCTAAAAATGCTTAAGATTAATATGATTAGTTTCTGTAATTTCATAAGGCTAAGGTTTATTCATCCTCGAATTTTGGGTTCTGATTACGGAAATGGAAAACAATTTCCCAATCTCCCTTTTTATAGATCGCGAAGTTCAGTCCAAATTGACCCACTGTGCGCCCGCCTCCAAATCCCAATCGAGAATAAGAGAATGACACATGTGCCCCGCCCGCATCTGAAAAGTCTGTGCGGTAAGGTGTCAATGGAATCGGATAAGCCACATCATATTGCACATATTCAGGGGTCATCACTTTATTGAATCCATGAACTAAGAAGTCCCATCTGGTTTCATTGAATTTCACGGGATTGATAAACTTACCGTCAGCACCCATGAACTTGAAACGTAAGCTGTTGCCTTTGCCGCCGGAAAATGGACGGATGTAAACTACCACATCTTTTTGGATGTTATTGTTGACCAAAGGCAATTGGGTTCTTTCGCCAATTACATTGTTTAAGAAACTTGGGATGATATAATCCTGTCTGGTGGTATCCTTAGGCCGCAGTGGATCTGGAGCTTTTCCTCCTGTATAGGGATTGATGTCCGTCGATGGAAAATAAGGGATCTCACGCCAAGGGATAAATTGGAAATCCTTGATGATCTGTGTACCGCCTGAGTTCTGAACCTTCAGGTCAAAGAAACGGATATCTTGTGTTTTCAAGACCGTATCGACAGGTCTTGGTTTGATGATCGCATTTGTTGCCCCTGCCCATAAAATCATTCGGCCATTGCTGTCTACTTCGAATGCTGGTTTTTCAACCAATCTTCTCTTTGCCTCAATTTCAGCTAGGGATTTTTCCTTGCCATCATATTCCTGGATCCATTCATAGGTTTGGACTTTGGTAAATAGGTCTGTCACTGGACGACCGTCTCCATACCTAGCATTGACAATTTCAAACTTCATCGGTAGGGTAGAGTTGTCCTCAGATAGGGAGGTAAAGACATTGTTCCTGCCTAGGGTAGGCTCAATGATCTTGATGATATAATTGATGTTTTCGCTTATAAAATCCCTGTCTTCAGGAAGGTCGTACATTTTCGAACATGCAGTAAATAATCCATAACTCCCTATAAAGAGACAGAGCAATCGGATACTATTTTTGATTTTCATTTTTCTTCAATTAAGGTTAATAGATTATTTAGTTCCTTTATTTACGCTCCAGTCGGCCAATTGGAATAGATCTCCAGAACGAACGCGTTGTACATTTAACCTGTAAAACTTGTATGCTTTGGTGTTATTGATCCAGAAGACCCTTTGTTGGAACCTCGATGTAAATTCTTCGCCTGATTTAGAATCCAGTGTTACCCAGTTTTCTCCATCATCAGATGCTGTCAAGGTCCAGTCAATTGGATCCCTTTCAACCGCATCGTTGGCTGAGGTTAGGGTATAGGAGTTAGCTGCAGTTGCTGTGTTTAGTTCTACTTGCATCCAGTTACCACCGAAGCTACCTAACAGGTACTTGGTTTCTGGGTTGCCATCAAACACATATTTTGAAGCTTCAACGGCATTTACACCACCATCGTTTTCGCGTGATACCGAGAATTTACCTCCTACGGTTACAAATAAGTTTGGTGGAGGTGGGATGTAGGTCAATCGGGTCACAAAGTCGTTGAAACCGAAAACATGGTTCGGAGAAACAACGTGGATCATCCCGTTCTTTGCTTCGATGTTGATGGAAGCAGTGGTTGCGGTAATCCAGTTTCTGGTGAACTGACTGTTCTTTGTGTCCGAGTATTCAATGACCTTAGGGCCGCCGCTTTCAAATCCTGATGAGGTCGCTGTGGTTAATTTAGCGTTCATCGTTCTTTTGAATTTGTAGTCATGCAGTTGGATTCCATCTTTCATCATCATGGAATCACTAGGGTAGAAGCCTTTGATCAGGTATTGAGCCATCATGGTATCCAATTGTAGGAGGTCCACATTGGATAAATATTCCAAAGGTTTATCCGATTCTTTGCGGGTATTGTTGAGGTTTTCGATTGCTAATTGAAAGCTCTGGTTGGTTGGTGCAAAGAAGGTGTATTTATCATTAGAAGCGAGCACTGCTTGCATTTTTGTGCGATCCAATACTTTCAGTAGGGAGTCAAAAACGCCGGGCTTACTTTGAAGGTACTCCAAAATAGTACCATCATAAGTCACCTTATTTACCGTCTCGTTGTAATATCCATTGTCTTTGGTGCATCCGCTAACCAAAATCAAGGAGAGTAAACTATAAAATAGATTGTTGACTTTCATGGTTATACGGTTTATTTCCAATATTCATTTTGGGTTAATAATTTGTTCTGGGTCAAGACTTGGGCAGAGATCGGCCAATATTGTCCTTTGGAACGGATCAGATTGCTCAGATCTGAATTGTCATTCTTGATCTTGTACTGTCTGACCATATCGTACCAACGATGCCCTTCACCCATCAGCTCCCGGTTTCTTTCTTGGAAGATCGCATCGATCAAGTCTCCATTTTTCGCTGCTGAATAGTTCGTAAGCCCTCTTCTTTCGCGGATGGTATTCAATAGGTCGATTGCTCCTGCTTGCTCACCAATTACCGCCAATGATTCTGCACGCAATAGGTACATGTCTTCAAGACGGGTGATAATGGTGGCACTGGAATAGAACCTGAACGTTGGGTCTGTTACTCCACCCATGATACATTTCACTTTGCTGAAGATAGGATACTGTCCATTGAAGTTTTTGAAATAAACCTCGGTTACAGGATTTCCTAGGGTATCAGCAGAGAAGCGTTCATCGGTAGATTCATTGAAGATGGAAAGGATCTTGTCTTTGGACATGTACATATCCGGGATACTTTTGTTTACCACGGGCGATGCCAAGGTTAACTCTTCAATGTGCCCTGTAAAGGAACCTTCCACATGGTTGTAGATATGTCCGAAACCTAATAACTGATTCCGGTTTTTATCGTAGAAGAATCCATTTGGATCTGTTAGGTTATTGGTAGGGAGTAAAGTCAAGCTACCTTTCTGTTGATTGTCGATAACAAATTTAGCGTATGCTGCAGCATCAGGGTAATTACTCTGCCAGGCTGCAACATGGGCTAAAATGGCATAAGCTGTAGTTTTACGAGCTAAGGCGCCGTCCCATCTGCTGTTGGATTCGTTGTAGTAATTTCCTTGTTGCTGCGGGTCATTGGAGCTAAAAAGGAACGGAAGATCATCTGCTGCCTTTTGCAATTCCTGTTCTACAAAGGCCAATATCTTGCTCTGATCTTCGCGAGGTTGATCATCAAAAGTACCTTCTTTAGAAGAGACGATCAATGGAACGTCACCCCAAATGCGTACCATATAGAAATAGGCAAAGGCACGTAGGAAACGGGCTTGCGCGATATCCACCACCATATTATTGTTGGTATAGCGTTGGTCATTGTCCTTTACCTCCTGGATTCGTTCTAGGAAGATATTGGCAGCATTCACTACTGCGTACCAACGTCTCCAGCTCTTTAGGTCGTTCATTACACCGAAAGAAGCATTCAGGTCGTGTTTGGCGATAGCTTTCAAGTCTTGGCGGATAGGCACGGAGAACTCTCCGGAACGTACATCGCCATAGATCCAATGTGCATTGTTATCATTCAGGGCGGATTTGGTCAATCCGTAAACTCCCATTAAGGCCGCTCTGGAATCCTCCATGCTAAGCCACATATTTTCTTCTGAAACCAATCGAGTGGAATTGATGTCCAGCATTTTCTTGCAGGACACGAAAACTTGGCTCAATACGATTAAAATGATTAATATTCTTTTCATGATCGGTTACAGTTTAAGTTTGAATCCTAAGGCAAATGTTCTTGGAATCGGAAGGGAATAACCTTGGTCGTAACCCATGTAATTCACCAGTTCTGGATCCCTTCCAGAATATTTGCTGACAGTAAATAAATTGTTGGCAGATAAATAGACATATAAATCTCCCTTTTGGCCTAAACGGTTTCCAACGATATCCCTGAAATTATAGCCTAAGGTTACTGTTCTAAGTTTCAAGAAAGAACCATCCTCAAGGAATAGGGATTGATTGGTTTGGAATGGCGCA
Source organism: Sphingobacterium sp. NPDC055431 (assembly GCF_053644255.1). Lineage (NCBI taxonomy): Bacteria > Pseudomonadati > Bacteroidota > Sphingobacteriia > Sphingobacteriales > Sphingobacteriaceae > Sphingobacterium > Sphingobacterium sp. NPDC055431. Next base: position 68,052 of record NZ_JBSHLH010000016.1, on the reverse strand, counting down.
ACGGATGACCATGGGTTGTAAAGTGGATATTGATCATAATCCCCTCTTTTCTCCCAGTAGGTGATCTCTTTGATGGAATTTATGCTGCTGGCATTCTCATTTTCAATAAAGTTGAAACGGTTTGACATCTCTTGGTTGACAATCTTTCTTCCAAGGTTGAAGTAGAAGTTCAGGTTCAAGTCAAAGTTTTTGTAAGCAACCATATTGTTCCATGAACCGCTAAGCTTAGGGATGATGTTGCCTTGTAGGACTTTATCCTCTTTGCTGATCTGGTTATCCCCATTGGTATCAGACCAAATAGGATCACCAGCTTTCAGGATGATACCATTGTAGGTCATTCGTTGACCCCCTGATTGCGGAACTTCTTGGTCTGTTTGGTACATTCCGTTGTTTTCATATAACCAGAAGGCATCGATTCTCTCACCAACTTTCAATAATCGGTCGTTCACTTCGATTTCATCCAGGTTATTTGGCAATGCCAATAGCTTATTTGTGTTTACGCCTAATACTAACCCGGTGTTCCAGGTGATCTTGTCATTTTGTACTACATTTCCTGAAGCAGTAAGGTCGATACCCATATTGCGGACATCCATTCCAGCTTCATATTGATAGTCATAACCAAAGTCTTTCTTACCTGGCAACATGATCAACTGATCTTTGCTATCGCGAACGTAAGCATCAAGGGAAACTTGGATATCGCGGTTCTTGAAACCTAGGTCAAAGCCTAAGTTCAGGTTATCCGAATAGCTCCAAGGAAGGTCATATCCCACCCAGCCTATATTATATGGACGAACCAATGCCGCAAAACCATTGTATCCCGGAACGATTGCATTACCGGTATAGCCAATTTCTGAAGTATAGCTAGGTCCTTGTCCGTAATTATCATACAGATTATAGTGACCCATCCTGCCTACACTGGCTCTGATATTAAATAGGCTAACGGATTCGTTGTCCTTCATGAAGTCATTCTTCGCATTCCATCCTAAGGCTAGGATAGGAGAGAAGAACCATCTTGTAGTCGGTTGTGCATTTGATGATGCATCGTAACGAAGTGTCAATGCAGCGGTATAGGATTCATTATAGGTATAAGATGCTTTACCGTATAGATTGACCATGTTGTGCTTGGTTCTGTCCAAGAACTTATAGACCAATTGTCTAGGGAAAGCAGTAGGATTTAGATAGTTCCCGTTGTTTGGGTCAGACTCCAATAGGTTAAGTTTGATGAAGTCATTGACACCTTTGTATGCATAGGCATAGTTGTATTTATAGGTATCCCACATCAAGGTGTTCCCAGCTTCGAAATAGAAATAGTTTGCATCGTTTTCTATATCGTAAGAAACTTGGTTGTCCACCAATAAGCGTTGGTTGTAACCATAGTAGTTAGAAGCGAAATTACTTTTCTCCAAGATGGTGCTTGGGTAGAAAAGGTCGCGGTAGCCTTCGTTATAATCAACGGCGAACTTGCTACGGATCTTTAAAGCTCCAACATTTACCTGTAAACGGAAGAATCCTTCCAGGATATTGCTGAAGTTATTGTCAAAGCTCTTGTCGAATTCCTTTAGATAGGAATCATAAACTTCCTTGTTAGGAGCAAGTGGAGCACCTAGGTCAGGAAGATAACCCATCATGGCAAATCTGTTGCGCAAGTTTCTGTTGCGGTCCCTGTTCAATCGCGAAGCATTGAAAAGGGTTTCAAAGTTTAGCCATTTGAAAGGTCTCAGGTTCAAGAAGAAACGAGCATTGTACTTGTCAAATTTAGTGTCATCCGCTACTCCTGAGGTTTTCACATTTCCCAGAGAGAACTGGAAGGTAGCACGAGGCTGACCACCCGAGATATTGGCATTGACACCATGGTTCAGTCCATTGGAATAATAGCTATCAGACCAGTTTGATGGTCCATAGTAATCGTTATTTAAGGAGTCACTTAAATAGATTGGATAGACATCGTCCTGGTTGTATTTACCATTGGTGGTGTAGAGGTCATAAAATTGCTTCCTAAAGGAATTTTCATAGGCACCGTTTATGGTAGTGACGCGAGGGCGTTGAGACATTCCGATATAACTGTTTACCGTTATTCTTTTGTCGCCATCACCTTCAGTCTTCCTCGATGTGATCTCAATGACTCCGTTAGCCCCAAGCGGACCATAGGTTGCAACTGCCGAAAGGTCTTTTAATACCTTGATGCTTTGGATGTTGTCGAAATCAATGTTGCCCAGGAGGTTGTTTTCGGTTCCGATACGTTCGATGTCATAGTTTTGCACATCAAACGCAAAAGGATGTTCTCCGATTAAGGGAACACCATCTAGAACGACCAAGGGTTGGGTATTGTAAATATCCCTATTGCTCAGGATAGGTTTACTGATACCGCGCACGAACATCTGGATATTACTTCCAGGCTCACCGCTTGATTCAGAAACATAGACGCCTGGTAATTCACCTTTGATATACTGCTGCAAACTATTGGCAGTAATCAGCGAATTGGCTTTCATGTTCCGAAGGTTGTTGAACTTAGGTAGGTCCAGTTCATAAAGTGGCTTTAACTCCGCCAAGGTATCGACTGTAGGAATAGAATCCGTTTCGGTTGTGTCCTGCAGGGATAGGTTGGCAAAATCAACGTTATGACTATGCGCATGCCCCACGGACATAGACATAAAAATCAATAACGATTTAAACTTCCATAATACACTCATATTTGTAGTGCTGTTTATAGGTTAGTAAAATAGTAGATACTAGTAGGTTTCGGATAGCAAATCCAGAAGGGAGCTATTCGGTCAGTAAAAGGGAAATAGAAGGCTTTGCTTTAAATCCGTTAACTGCTCATAAAGTTTAAATGCAATTTTTTTTGGTTCATAATTTAAAGTTTTTGGGTAATAGGATTCCAGTACAGCAATGGTTAATTGTGTTTAGTTTGGGTAAAAATTAAACAAGATTTCCTTTAATTAGCCGGAAAATAAATTGCAGGTTGTTGTAAGTAAAAATAAGTTCATAAAGTGACTGTTAGTATTAGTTTTGTTAATGGTTAAGACTAATTTATAAATTAAAAACGTTTTAGCAAATTTTTTTTAAAAAAATAAAGATTCCTGTCCAAATCTGCTTTAACGTTAAAGTGGATTTAGATCTATTGTAACATAGAAAAGTTAAACTAAACTTTGGTCTTATTTATTCAACTGCCAAGAAAGAATTCTGTTTATCTTGTTGCCTTGATTCATTTGTGTCACTTTTACCCCCTCTGTTTTGTGATATTCGAGGATAGCTTTTAACGGCTTCAGGTTGTCTTTATCTGAAACTAGAACTGAACATATACCAATTTGATCTCTTAGGTCAAAGCTTTCATAGATCATGTTGCTAATGAACTTCTTTTCACCACCTGGGAACCAAAGCTCATTCGAAAGACCTTGGAAATTGGTTTTCGTGCTTTCAGCTTCCTGATGGAGCTTCTGGTTTTTCTTCAGAACCGTTTGCCTATAGTCTTCACGCGATTTGTAGAATGGGGGATTACAAAGTACTGCGTCGAAATATTCATTGGGTTGAATAATTCCTTTGAGGATATGGTCACTGTTTTCTTGCTGTCTTATCTTGATTCCTTTTTTCAGATAAGGATTGTCATTCAGGATCTTGTGGGCATGCTGTATGGAAGGGATATGGGTATCGGATGCCACAAAATTCCAATGGTATTCCAAGAAGCCTAGAATAGGGTAAATAAGACTAGAGCCAGTGCCAATATCCAGCACATTGACTTTCTTAGGGTTTTTAGGCTGGATGAGGTCAGCTAAATAATGGATATAATTCAATCTACCCGGAATGGAAGGGCAGAGGCTGCCGTTCAATAGGTCCCAGTTGTTGATCTTGTATTCCGATTCCAATAAAGCTTTGTTCAAAAGGAAAACAGATTCAGGATCTCTGAAGTCTAGGGATTGACGGCCATCAGGAAGTACAACGATGTGTTTCTTCAATTGGTGAACATGTTTGATCAGTTTCTTGAAGTCATAATCCTGATTGAACTTATTGCGCGGGTGTAGATTTTTTGAGTTTTTTTCCATTATTTTTACTGTGCACAAAGATATCTATTAATTAAGATAATATGATCGAATCCAATATATTATTGGTCATGATTCTCTTTTTTTTCATGTCCATGTTATTTGTAGTTTCTCAGCGGTTCAAGATATCCTATCCTATCTTGTTGGTAATCGGTGGATTAGCGATTTCCTTGATCCCAGGGTTACCCGAGTTCAGTATAAACCCCGATGTGGTGTTTTTGGTTTTCCTGCCGCCTCTATTATTTGAAGCAGCATGGTATACCTCATGGAATAGTTTCTGGAGTAACCGTAGGTCTATCCTGACCATGGGCTTCGGACTTGTCTTTGTTACTTCCATAGCTGTTGCATATTTATCTGTCAATTTAATTCCGGGATTTACGCTTGCATTAGGATTCCTATTAGGCGGTATTATTTCTCCTCCCGATGCTGTTGCGGCAACTTCTGTCCTCAAGGGAGTGAGCATGCCAAAGCGTGGGGTCACTTTGTTGGAAGGAGAGAGCTTGGTCAATGATGCAGCTTCCCTAACGGTATTCAGGATGGCTTTGGCGGTCATTATGACCGGAGCTTTTACCATGCAGGAAGCAGTGGTTGGATTTTTTTTACTCGCCGTTATGGGAGTATTCGTGGGACTGGTCATCGCCAATATCCTATTCTATTTCTTGAAATACATTGCCAAAGCATCCAGCATAACTACTCCGATCACCCTGATCGCGCCCTACATAATGTACATCGTTGCGGAGCACTTCGAATGGTCAGGTGTATTGGCCGTGGTTTCCGGCGGATTGTTCCTTTCCTATCGATCCAAAGACTATATGGATTATAATACCCGGATCCAGACGCGTGAGGTATGGGAAACCGTCGGATTCCTATTGAATGGTTTTGTGTTTATTTTGATTGGCTTGGAACTTCCCATTATCATTGATGGTATAGAAAGCGTATCCACCTCTTGGGCGATTGAAATAGCACTGATCATCACTTTGGTAATCATTGTAATCCGAATCGCATATATTTATATCGTCAATTATGTTCCCCGGATATTTCCTAAGGTCCGTAAGAAAGAACCATCACCAGGATGGAAAATGCCATTGATCTTAGGTTGGGCTGGAATGCGCGGTGTGGTATCCTTAGCCTCTGCCTTGGCGATTCCGATCTATGCTTCCAGTGGCCAGCATTTCCCGCACCGTAACCTGATCCTATTCATCACCTTCGTGGTCATTTTGATAACCTTGGTCGTGCAAGGTTTGAGTCTGCCATGGCTGATCAAGTTGGTCAACCTCGATGGCAAGTCATCAGAGATCCCAGAAGAGGCACAGATCGAGGCCATCAGATATCGATTAGTGAAGGAAGAAATGGAATTGCTGAAAACTAAATATGCTAAGGAGCTTGAAGAAAGCAATACCGTCAAAGCAATTAATCTATCCTTAAAACGAAGCTTGGAATCTACAGCCACCAACCTGAACAGCGAGTCGAAAATCAAGATTGCGAATGAAAGGGGGCTGTATAAGCAGGTGATGCAGGATCTGATCAATGTGAGGAGGGATGTAATCTATACCTTGGTCAGCGAAAAGAATTATGACGAATCTATATTGAAGTCCTTGGAACATAATCTCGATTTAGAGGAATCCAGGTTGAATAGGAGATAAAAGAAGAAAAGGATTTTTACCCTGTTGGATAGAATTTCCTTTTTATCCATCGTTTACTTTATGCAATCCAGTTTACTTTTTCATCATATCAATACAAAAGGTAAGGATTATGAAAAGGTTCGGGATTTATACATTGCTAATCATATTGATGGTGGCATGTAGGCAGAAAAAGGAAACAAATAATATCTCAGGGAAAGAGTTCTTAGAAAGCGTATTTCCGATTTATTCCCCAATTGGAGCTGAATTCTCCAAGGTTGTGGATGCGGTGGTTGAATTTGATACAGCAAGGTATGTTCTTGATAAAAATTTAGATCTTAAATTCTACGATCCTAAGTTTGGGAGAGGATACTACAATTCCAGCTTAGGCAGCGAATTTGATATGAAGTCTCAGCTATCTGTTCTTAAGTTGGCATCCGAGAAACTATCCAGTGACATAAAAGATTTCAATGCCTATCAAACCCAATTATTGGATACTGAAGATTACCCCAACTATACCAAGTTGTCCAAAATCTTGAAACCAATACAGAACGGCAAACATAACAATTTGGCATACCTCATTGAATTCTATTCTTTCGAAAAGCCTCTGTTCACTGCTGATAAGAAAAAAGCTTTGATCCACACCTATTACCACTGTGGAATAATGTGCGGGCATGGTTTTGTATACTTTCTCGAATTGATTGATGGAAAATGGAAAGTTATAGGCTATGACTACTCTTATGATACATAAGGGTAGTTATTTGCACTATTTTTTTGGATTATGGATGTTGAAAAACTCTTTTGTAGCATTAGCTTTATCCAGATCATAGAAGTATCCTTGGACCTTTGAAACAGCTTGAGCCATCCTATCAAAGATATCGATCAATTTGCCGCAGGCTATCCAGTTTTCTTCCATATCCGCCCCGGCAAAAGTTGCTTCCAATTCTTCCCATTCCGCTGTGTTCAGGTATTTCTTGAACAGTCGACCATACTTATTCGTTGTCACGTCCCATTGATTTTTGCTGCCTATATACCATTCGATCATAGGAATAAAATATTCAACCCGAATGATCTTTTCAACCATAAACTTGAGGTAGAACAAGTCCCCACGGACCAGACATTTCGGAAGATAGGTCACATCCCAAAAGAAATCCGCAACGATCTTTTGGAATTCTTCTTCAGTAGGTTCTTTGATAATACTGACCTCATAGGTCGGATGCTGTAAACCTTTGCAAAGACCCTCCTTATCGATCAAGATTTCATAACCGATATCCCAATCCTCAGGAAGTTCATCAGCCAATACTTCAGCTTTAAATTGCTCCACACTATAGATCTTGAAATCAACTTTTACCCCATCCCAATATTGCACCATCTTCATGGCATGCTTCCCGTCAAAGGCTTCAATTCCTTCCTCGTAAACATTCAGGGGATCTCCAAAAAGTTTAATCCAATCCTTAGATTCCAGATAGGGTGCAGGATTAAGGAAAACAAGTTCGATATCCAAGTCAGAGAATTCATCAACAGGAGCCAAGGGGTTGACCAAGGAGCTCGTCAGCAATGCTCCTCGAATGTCTTCATTGCTTCTGGTCCAAGCCTTGATTGCTGCAAATTTTTCATCTCTTGCTTTCATGGGTAATTCCTCAGATTTTAAGATAACAAAAAAATCCCAATGCTGAAGGCATCGGGATTTTTCTTAACTATTACGTTATTCCAACTTATTTGCTTTGGTTGTCAATCCATTTACGGGCATTAACGAAAGCTTCTAACCAAGGAGAAACCTCATCTTTGCGACCATCAGGATAGTTTGCCCAGTTCCATTGGAAAACTGAACGTTCGATGTGTGGCATGGTTACCAAGTGGCGACCTGTTTTGTCACTCATCATTGCCGTATTGAAATCCGATCCGTTTGGATTGTGTGGATATTGATCGTAAGCATATTTCGCTACGATGTTATATTGATCCTCTTGGTTTGGCAAATTGAATTTTCCTTCACCATGAGAGATCCAAACACCTAATGTTGAACCCGCAAGGGTAGACAACATGACCGAGTTGTTTTCCTGTATCTTCACCGACACAAAATTTGATTCGTGTTTTTGGGAAGTGTTATGCAGCATCTTACCGTGAACCTCATGCTCTGGGTTGATCAATTCCAACTCCATGAACAACTGACATCCATTACAGATACCCACAGAAAGGGTGTCAGGACGTGCAAAGAAGTTTTCAAGAGCAGTCTTAGCCTTTTCATTGTAAAGGAAAGCACCTGCCCAACCTTTTGCCGAACCCAAAACGTCAGAGTTCGAGAAACCTCCCACAGCACCGATGAACTGGATGTCTTCCAATGTTTCGCGACCTGAGATCAAGTCCGTCATGTGAACATCCTTCACATCAAATCCTGCAAGGAACATCGCATTCGCCATCTCTCTTTCCGAGTTTGATCCTTTTTCACGGATGATCGCTGCCTTAGGACGAGCTTTGCTTCCGTCAATCACTGGTTTTTTACCATCAAATTGAGCAGGGAAGTTATATCTCAAAGGCTGATTTTTATAGTTCTTGAAACGCTCGTCAGCAGTTCCGTTTTTCGATTGCTTTTGATCCAATAAGTACGAAGTCTTGAACCAAGTATCTCTGGTTTCAGCCACATCAAAGCTGAATGAATCCGTATTGTTTTTGATGCTCACGGAAGTACCGTTGATCGCCTTACCGATTTTGAAAGCTTCAACACCCGCTTCAGCCAATGCTTTTTCAAATGCCGCATCTTCTTTCGCCTGTAGTACCAGACCGATGTTTTCATTGAACAATGCTTTTACACTGTCTGCTTCGTTCAAGCTTGAAAGATCGTATTCAGCAGCTAAATCCACATCTGCAAAACATAGTTCCAATAAAGAAGTAATTAAACCACCAGAACCGATGTCATGACCTGCAGCTACCTGACCTTTGTTGATCAATTCCTGAACCGCATTAAATGCTTTCTTGAAGTAGTGTGCATCCTGAATGGTCGGAACATCCGAACCAATTTTGTTCAATACCTGAGCGAATGTAGAGCCTCCAAGTTTGAAGCTATCCTGAGAAAGGTTGATATAATAGATAGAACCAGCGTTTTTCTTCAATACAGGCTCCACTACTTTGTTGATGTCGGTACAGTTACCACCAGCAGAAATAATAACCGTTCCAGGAGCGATTACGTGCTCACCATTCGGATATTTCTGTTTCATGGAAAGTGAATCCTTTCCAGTAGGGATATTGATACCTAATTCGATTGCAAAGTCAGAACATCCCTGTACCGCTTGGTACAATCTTGCATCTTCACCTTCGTTGTTACAAGCCCACATCCAGTTTGCCGAAAGGGAAACACCATTCAGGCCATTATAGATAGGAGCGAAGACCAAGTTAGAAAGCGCTTCACCGATAGCATTTCTCGATCCAGCAACTGGATCAACCAAAGCTACCAAAGGTGCATGTCCAACTGTCGTAGCGATACCCTCTTTAGATTTATAATCCAAGGCCATTACCCCAACGTTGTTCAATGGCAATTGCAAAGGTCCGGCACATTGCTGTTTCGCAACACGGCCACCCACACAACGGTCCACCTTATTGGTCAACCAATCTTTAGCAGCAACTGCTTCCAATTGAAGGACTTGGTTTAGGTAATTAGGAACCTCGTTTACAGTATACTCTAGGTCAGCATAATTGCGCTGTACCTTTTTATCGTTCATGATTGTTTTAGGCGAAGAACCAAAGAAATCCTCTAGGGCATAATCCATAGGTTTCTCACCAGTTTTCTTTGATTCGAAAGTAAAGCGATGATCAGCAGTCACATCACCAACAGTGTACATTGGCGAGCGCTCGCGGTCAGCAACCGTCTTCAATTTCTCGATATCCTCATCTGCAATCACCAAGCCCATACGTTCTTGAGATTCATTACCGATGATTTCTTTAGCAGAAAGGGTAGGGTCTCCAACCGGAAGCTTATCCAAGTCGATCAGACCACCTGAATTTTCCACCAATTCAGAAAGACAGTTCAAGTGTCCACCGGCACCATGGTCATGGATGGAAACGATAGGGTTTATATCACTTTCCACAAAAGCTCGGATAGCATTGGCAGCACGCTTTTGCATCTCTGGATTAGAACGTTGGATGGCGTTCAATTCAATACCTGAACCGAATGCACCTGTATCCGCTGAGGATACCGCTGCACCACCCATACCGATGCGGTAGTTCTCACCACCTAGGATCACAATCTTATCTCCAGCTTGTGGCTCATGTTTCTTGGCCTGGTTCAACTTGCCATAACCGATACCACCAGCTTGCATGATTACTTTATCATACCCCAACTTACGACCATCCTCTTCATGTTCAAAAGTAAGGACAGAACCCGTGATCAATGGTTGGCCGAATTTATTTCCAAAATCAGAAGCACCATTGGATGCCTTGATCAAGATGTCCATTGGCGTTTGGTACAACCATTTTCTTTCTTCCATTGCTTTTTCCCATGGGCGGTCATTCAACAGACGTGAATAGGCTGTCATGTAGATTGCCGTTCCAGCAAGCGGAAGTGCACCTTGACCACCAGCTAGACGGTCACGGATCTCACCACCCGAACCTGTTGCGGCTCCTGCGAATGGCTCAACCGTAGTTGGGAAGTTATGGGTTTCAGCTTTCAATGAAATAACCGAATCGAAATCCTTCTCTTCATAGAAATCTGGTTTGTCTGCTGTTTTAGGAGCAAACTGCGTTACTTTAGGACCTTTGATAAAGGCCACATTATCTTTATAGGCAGAAACAATCTCATTCGGATTGGTCTCTGAAGTTTTCTTGATTAATTTAAATAGGGATGTAGGCTGTTCCTCACCATCGATCACGAAAGTACCGTTGAAGATCTTGTGACGACAGTGTTCAGAGTTCGCTTGTGAGAAAGCGAAAACCTCAGAATCCGTCAGCTTACGGTCAATCTTCTCAGCTAGCTTGTTTAGATATTCTACTTCTTCAGGGCTCAATGCCAAGCCTTCCGACTGGTTGTAAGCCTCGATGTCATCGATCTCCAAAATTGGTTCAGGGCTGATGTTGATGGTAAACATATCCTGAGTCAAGGCACTGAACTTTTGGGAAATCATCGGATCGAAATCCTTGAAATCTTCCGTAACCTTTTGAAACTCTTCGATACGAATAATCCCGCTGATTCCCATGTTCTGGGTAATCTCTACGGCGTTGGTGCTCCAAGGAGTTACCATAGCGGCTCTCGGACCTACATAGTAGTCGTTAAGCGTTTGTTCGTCGAGTTTTTTAGAGTTGCCGAAAAGCCAGTTTAGTTTGGAGATATCTTCAGTAGATAAATCATTTTGGGTTTGAACAGCATAAACTGTGTTCAATGGGTTCACGAAGAAATGAATCATTATTAAAGTGAATTTGAACGTCCTTCAATTATTCTGCAAAGTTACGTAATATTTTAAGAATAAACCGGCTGAAAATGGCATCTTTTTGCTAAGGATTCCGCTTTTTGAGCCGGATAGCTCATGCTACTGTCAAAATGTGATTTTTGCTCACAAAATATTACATTTGTAGAATGGCTTTAAGGCGGATTAACAAAGTGCAACGTCGAAAATTATCCATTTTCCTGCGTTGTATCATCATTTCATTTTTAGCTTGGACCTTGTTTGCAATTTCCAGTGATTATACCTTCACCAAAAAGGCGAGCATGTCCTATGTTAATTTGCCTGAAAACAAAGCTTTCCATCCCCTTCAATCAGATACGGTAACCGTCAAGATCAAGATGTCCGGCTGGAAGGTATTCATGGAACGCTTGCACCCCGATACCGCAAAAATTCAGGTCGACCTTTCAGGGCTTAAATCACGGAACTTTATCGTCTTTGGTAACCAGATCGGTTTCATCAATAGGCAGTTCCCTACGGATAAGCAGGTCGTTGCCGTTTCGCCTGACACCCTTTACTTCGATTTCTCGAAACAGACCCAGCGTAAGGTTCCGGTCAAAGCCGTAGAAAGCCTGACTTTCCAAAGGCAATACGGCGTGATCGGCGAAACCCGCACCAACCCCGAATATGTTACCATTACGGGCCCATTGGAAGATGTGGCCAGCATTGAATACCTGGAGACCGATACCATCAAGGGCAAAGATGTCAATACCGATGTGCGTACCGTCGCTTATTTGAATAAGCAGCAAAGAACTAACATTACAATCTATCCGACCTTTGCAGAAGTGATCGTACCGGTCGGAGAGATTACGGAGAAGGTGATCGAACTGCCGATCAAAGTGGAGAACAGCAAGGGCTATACTTCGGTTCGCGTATTGCCGAGTAAGGTTCGCGCAACCATTTTGTTGGCTGTAAAAGATTATAATAAATATACTTCTAGGGATTTTGAGGCGGTGGTGGATCTGGATGCCTGGAAAGACCATAAGGTTTCCAGCTTACCGGTCATCATTACCAAAATGCCTGATTATGTCAAGGTATTGAGCGTAGAACCTCAGAATGTTGATTTTTTTGTAAGGAGATAATATGGGTTTAAAAATCGGGATTACAGGAGGCATAGGCGTCGGAAAGAGCGTAGTGACCAAGATATTCAAGGTCTTGGGCATACCGACCTATGATGCCGATAGGGAAGCCAAGGATATCATGGTCAAGAACGATGCGGTCCGTCAATCCCTGATGCAAACTTTCGGCAAAGAGGTCTATTTTGAGGACGGTAGCCTCAATAGGGAATGGCTCGGTAAAAGGGTCTTTGGCGATGCCGAAGAACTGAAAAAACTGAATGCCATCGTTCACCCTGCCGTGATCAAGGATGGCGAAGATTGGGCAGCAGCCCAGACTTCCATATATAGTGTCAAAGAAGCTGCACTCTTATTTGAAAGCGGATCCTATAAAGCTTTGGATTTCACCATCCTGGTGGTTTCACCATTGGAACTCCGGATCGAAAGGGTGATGCAGCGCGATAAAGTGGACAGAGAAGAGGTGCTGAGAAGGATAAATAAACAGATGCCCGAAGAGGAAAAGGAAAAGCTAAGCGATTGCATCGTTTATAACGATGATGAGCATAGCCTGATTGAGCAGGTGATGGAACTGCATCAGAAATTTATTCAAGGAAAAACAAGCTAATGCAGATTATTGAAGACTTTCTAGTAAAAAGAGATAAAGGATATTATTGTTCTTATGGCGATTTCTATATAGACCCCCTATATCCGGTCAAACATGCCGTCGTTTCGCATGCCCATGGTGACCATGCGTCCCCTGGCCATAGAAATATCTATTGTACTGTGGGAACTGCCGCCATTATGCAGTACCGCTACCCAAAACAAGCTTTGGATTCTTATCATGTCAAGAGATTTTCTGAATTTTTTCAGATCAATGGCGTCGATATCTATCTATATCCCGCTGGTCATATCCTTGGCAGCGCACAGATCATGATGATCTATAAAGGCGTGAGGTACCTGTATACCGGCGACTATAAGTTGCAGGAAGACCGTACCTGCGAATCTATTCAGATCGTAGAGGCAGAAGTTTTGATTACCGAAACGACTTTCGCCAATCCAGAAACCAAACATCCAGATCCTGTTTCCGAGATCATGAAACTGGATGTCAGGAGCAATATCCTCTTGGGCTGTTATTCCCTGGGTAAAGCCCAGCGTATTACCGCCCTGCTCAATGAACATCTCCCGCAGAAAGAGGTGTTATTGCACTATCAGATCATGCCTATCCATCGCATCTATGATCAATTTATTGATGTACCCTTGAAATACGAGCAGTACAACAGAAAATCCATGAAAGAAGCCGGCGACAACAAGATCTATCTGGTACCACCACTGACCTTCAACAGTTATCGTAGGGCAAAGAATGTGCTTAAGGCATTTGCTTCGGGATGGGAGCGCTTGCAGGCTCAGAACGATATCAGCCTATTTCTGTCCGACCATGTGGACTGGAATGATATCCTATATTTTGTGGGTAAGGTAAAGCCAAAAGCTATCTGGACTTTGCACGGAGATGGTAGGGCCTTGCATGCTCATTTTTCAGAAGAAATTGCAATTCGAGATATACACAGTCAAACATTTATTCCAGATTATTGTTGATAGGATTGGTAAACAATTTAGATCAACTTATGAACAAATTCTTTAGAGCACTAATTGCAGGCTGGGGCGCCAAGAAAATGGGCCTCGGATGTTTTGGAACCATAGTGGTATTTATCATAATCTATTATTTGCTCGGCTATTTGTAGGAGCAAGGTAGAACTTTGAAAATCAATCAAAAAAATATGGCTAGATGCGGAATATCTAGCCATTTTTCTGTTTAACAATAATAGCCAGGACGGCTTATATAAGAAATTGTGTAGGGAACACATGATTTCCACTTTTAATATAATTCTTGAATCTCTCTGTTTTTCTACTGCAATTAATAGTTGTCGGTATTAAGGTTTATATTGAAATCCCAATTGTTAGAATTCCAAATCTCTGTTTTCCGAATATATTGTATAAAAGCCAATAAATGAATACCTAATGCTAGGTATTTTACGTAATCGCGTTTTTAAAATGTTAACTTATTGAGTATTAATATTATAAAATTAATAAAAGCTGTTGGGGATTATTGAAATTATGGAAATAAACGTGCTTTGTAACGGGATGTAAGGAGAAATACGGGTAGGGATAGGTTTAAAAATATAGGTTTTTTGGCTTTTTATAATGTATTGATTTGTGGTAAATTTATGAAAATGAGAAAGTTAAAATCTTAAATGGTGGTGTGTTTTCTTTGAGTGGGATGAAAATAAGATATAAGGCCAATCTTTCATTTTTGTATTTTTTTATTATTAGATTAGTGAATAATGATTTTGGTGTTATTCTGAGTATCTTGGAAAGCAATCACTTGATTTACCTGTTGTAAGATGTAATTCCTATAAACTTTAATTCATAATTCGATTGATAATTTTTTATCTAGTGATAGTATTAATGTCTTATTAAATGTATGGAGGCAATTGCGGATACTTTTTTTATACAGGTGAAATTATCATACTTTATTTTAAAGGCTTTAATTGTCTAAAATAATCTTCTAAAATGATAGATTTGGTCTTTTTGGTAATGTCGCTATTTAAAAAATTGTCATATTTATTTTTAAGCCATCCATATTTTACCTTTAAATCAGGTTGGTCGTATCTTCTGCCATTAACAATAATATTCCTTAATGATTTATAAAATTCAATTAATTCATACTCATCTTGTATTATTAAGTGAGCGTTAGAAATATAGTCTATATAAAATTTTCCATCCAAATCTTCTTTAATATATCCAGAAATTGAATTATCTTTTACTTTTGATGATTTTATTTTTGATGAATTTGAATAATCATAAATTCTTTTATCCATTATTACTCTTGGGTACATAGCTGCTTTTGATTCCGTTTCATATGCATCAATTAATGCAGGCCCAAATAATATTTTTTCAGAATGGATGAATTTCCCATATGAAATAGCTCCCCTACAAATAATGCCTCTCTTAATTAAATTAATAATTATTTCTAATATGATTCTAAATACTTTTGGAGCGTTATTTGGACTTTCTTCGAGAAAAGATATAACAATTGAATCAGAAAATTGAGTTACGTTAATATTATTTAAAATTGATTGATTTCCAGCAATTTCCCCCATTTTAGATAAAGTGTTGTGTAGATCAAGGATCTTTTCCTTTCTGTCTATAAAATTTCCTTTAGGCTCTTGCTTTTCAATAGTCTCTAAAACTATTTTCTTAAATCCTAAAATGTCTAAGAATAACACAATGCGCTGATCGTATTTCATTATCATGAATATTTTGTTTGTTTGAAATTAAAAATAACTTTGATATGGTCTAAAGTCTATATTACCTAATGGATCCTTAATATCTTCAAGCAAGAACATATTGCCTTCAATAGTAAATTTTGAAATATTTGTGTGGCAATTCAAATTGTTTAACTTTGCTATTTGTAATAACTTATTGATGTTAGTTTCTAAATCTTCAATAGATATTGCAATGTCATTTACTAACGGAAGAGTATTAATTAAATCCTCAAATTCATCTTCATTAATAATTTTATTGTTATTATAACCAAGATTAATTCTGTTCCATTCCCATAAAATTGTTATTAGAAATTTAGAAATATCATTATTTGTATTCATAATATTAAAACCGTAACCAATAATATTATCGTGATTTTCAAATGGTACAAATAGAGGAAGAACATCATAATTATGACTTAAGATTAGCCTAGCAATTTGAATTTTTTCAGGGATCCATTCATTAAAAAAATCTTCAATATTTAAATAATCTTCTTCATCTTTTCCTTTTTCAATTGCGCTTAGAAATAAATTGTTTTTGCGTGCGACAATGATTGGTACTTGATTAAATTCTAGGATGTTTAAACTTGTTAAACAAAAACAGCTTTCAAATAATAAGTTGACAAATAAAAATGAATTGTTTAGGGCAATAGGCATATTATCTCTAAATTGAGTATATAGGAAATAAGGAAAAACATTATAATTGTCAGATTTGCTGATTAAATCTATTACGCTGGGATTGGTATTGTAGTTTTTAAAAACATTATTAAAAATACTTGTTTTTATTTCTTCATTTGAAGATTCTGGAATAATTATTAATTCTTCAATTTCATCGAATCTCGTATAAATAAAATCACCATTCTTAATATAGGGAAATATTATTTCATTTAATGAATTAATTTGTTCTAATATTAAATTATAGGGTACTCCATAAAAGGTGATAATTCTACCGTAGTTAAGAAATTTTTCTTTTAACGAATCTGGCTGACTAAAAGATGTAATTATTTTAGCTATTAAAGGTTTAATGATGTATTTGTTAATGTATTTGCCATTAAAATCTATATTTTTTCTAGAAATATTGATATTGGTTTTATCCTTTATGTTAATTAAAATATTTGGTTTAAATGTAGTTTCAATTGATTGATAATTTAGAAAATCTTTTAGAAGAGAATATTTTCCGATTGGATAATAATGGTTATCAATGAATGTATAACCAAATTGGAAATCTTCAATAAGGATACCTTGGCAATATAATAAGTTTATTATCCCAATTTGATTGTAAGGATCTGTTTCATTGTTTTTTGGGTTGGAATTAAAACTAATCCTTGATCTTTCTGAAAAATCATTATAATTAATTATGGAAAAATTACTAAAATTATCAGTGTTTAGTGTTTGCAGATCGAAATTAGAATCTTTAGGGATAATAAAATTAAAATAAGCTTCAACAACTTTGTTTGATATTGCAAATGATTGTGTCGTAAAATATTTATTAAAAATAGTTTTTTGAAAAGGCTTAACAGTTTTCTCAATTGGATAATTGGATTTATCGCTCGAATCGAGTTTAAATCCCCCATTGAAGTATTCAGAGTTAAAATTTAATTTTATATTTTTTAAAAAATTGAAATATATTTTTATAAAATCTAAAATATATTTTTCTTTTAATGAATTTTCATCGTTTAAATATATTTTTATTGATGTTCCTGTGTTTTTTACGGATGCTGGTGATTTTTTTACTGTTAGAAATTTGTTGTAGTTATTAATAGTTAAACTAATTTTTTCAATATTTTTAGATTCTTTAATAAATGGATCTATTGTTGTTTCGATTTCTACTTTTTCAGCATTCATAAAACAACTTAAAACACCAATTCCAAACTGTGATATTTGTTTTATTTTAGAATCAATTATGATTTTTTCACTGCTATTAAAGTAGCTTTTGCCAATTTTTAAAAAATAATTCTCTATTACATATTCATCCATTCCTATGCCATTATCTTTAATAGTAATACATTGTTGAAGATTTTCTTGAGTTATATTTACTTCGATAGATGGTGTAAATGAATTTCCAAGGGTCTTGTAAATTGACAGTTTTAGATTTATTGCATCAATTGAATTTTGTATTAATTCTCTAATAAATATATATGGGTTTGAATCATAAATTGCACTTGTCAATATTTTTAAAACTTTTTCTCTATCAAAATTAAATTCATATTCAAGTGGCTCAAAACCATCTGTTTCAATCCTCCAATCAATTGAATGGAAATTAATTTTATGATTTGGCTTGTAGCCCCTCATTAATTTAATGCATTCATCTAATTGATTTTTTATGTATTTTTTTAGATCTATTAATGTTGTGTAAATTTCAGAAGAGTTTGTTTGACCTTGAATTCTTAATATTTTTTGATCATGTTCCTTGAATACACTAATAGAATTAATCGAGTTGTGTTTTTGCCATTCAATTTCTGATATTTTGTTTTTAGGATTAATAAATTTCCATAATGCAAATGGTGTTCTTTTATTGGAAATGTCAAGTAAATCAATGAGTCGAAGATAAATAGATAAACTTTTTGTGTCTACAGCTTGAAATAAAACAGAATCATTTGAGCTATATTTGGATAAGTCTTTAAAATCTAACCAATGACCAATGCATATTTTTGATATGGTTTTTCCAAGTAATTTATTTTTATTATTAAAATATTTTTCGATTCTTTTTCCACTTCTTTCTGCATGAGTTTTTCGAATGTAATCTGCCCAAATTTCTTGAGTTAACTCATTGTTAGTTATGTTATTATTATCTATGTGCTCTTGGATTTTTGAAAACTCATCATCAATAAATGCATAATCTGAATTTTTCACTTTTTTAAGGATTGAATCTTTTTCGTGATTAGATACTGCCATTCCCCAATCATGTCCGTATAAAGAAACTATCAAACAAAATAATTCAACTTCATTCATTTGATTTAGGCTTGATTCATCTATTACTAATATGGCCAAATCAAAGAGGTTTGCAATGTGATTTATCTCATCATGAGGAGTGTATTCTGGAAAATCTATATTAGTTTGAGATATTTCAATTGAAATATTATTTGAGATTTCTTCTAGGAAATTAATAAAGCTAAAATCTTTATTTTTTGAATTGTTGATTTTAGATTTTAGTAATTTGATTAATTCATGGTTTAGGACTTTTCAATCATATTTTTGAACTAAAATTTTTAAATTCTGTTTTTAATACAACTCCGAATTCAATCCAATCTTTTATAAAATATTTATATAGTTAAAGTATAAGAAATATCGAAAATTAATTTGAAATCAAGAGTAAAGATTGTTCTGTTTTTCAAATAATTGGTTATACAAAAAATCCTCAATTTTCATTGAGGATTTTTTCTGTGGTGCCAGCTGGATTCGAACCAGCGACACAAGGATTTTCAGTCCTTTGCTCTACCAACTGAGCTATGGCACCTTCAAGTTTTTGTTTTTACAATCTGTTACTTGTCAGATTTTTGGTGGTGCCAGCTGGATTCGAACCAGCGACACAAGGATTTTCAGTCCTTTGCTCTACCAACTGAGCTATGGCACCTTTTTTTTGACATGTCCGTTACCGAACTTGCGATGCAAATATACCGTCCTTTTTCGAATTCTAAAACTTTTGCCTTAAATATTTTCGTTGAAATATTCAAAGTCTTGATTTTGATTGAGATAAAATTACATCAAATAAACATTGGGAATGGGCAAATTACGGTATCTTTGCACTTCAATAAAATATTATGAGTAAAAAAGGAAGAGTTTTGGTAGCAATGAGCGGTGGGGTGGATAGCTCCGTGGCTGCAGTCATGCTACACGAACAAGGATATGAGGTCATCGGGATCACGATGAAAACATGGGATTATGCTAGTTCTGGCGGCTCTTCAAAGGAAACAGGATGTTGTAGTCTGGACAGTATCAATGACGCTAGGACATTGGCTGTAAACTATGGCTTCCCGCATTACATCCTTGATATTCGTTCAGAATTTGGAGATTATGTGATTGACAATTTTGTTGATGAATATATTGCCGGAAGAACTCCGAATCCATGTGTGCTGTGCAATACCCATATCAAATGGGAAGCACTGATGAAGCGTGCCGATAAATTGGACTGTGAATTTATTGCAACCGGTCACTATGCGAATATCCGCATGCATGACAACGGTAGATATGTGATCTCCAAGGGTAAGGACGAAAACAAAGACCAGTCGTATGTACTTTGGGGCGTTTCCCAGGAGAACTTGGCAAGGACGCAGTTTCCTTTGGGAAGTTTTACCAAAAAGGAAATCCGCCAGATGGCACTAGATATGGATCAAAAGGAATTGGCGAATAAATCGGAGAGCTATGAGATCTGTTTTGTCCCTGACAACGATTATCGCTCCTTCCTAAGACATAAACGCCCTAGCTTGGATCAAGAGATCGGACCGGGTAATTTTATCCTTTCTGACGGTACTGTAGTTGGTCAGCATATTGGGTATCCATATTTCACGATCGGACAGCGCAGAGGCTTGGGAATTGCCCTAGGAAAGCCAATGTTTGTGATCCAGATCTTACCAGAATCCAATTCGGTGGTATTGGGCGAGGAACATGAACTGGAAAGAAGCCAAGCATTTGTCAAGAACATCAATCTGGTGAAATACGCATCCCTTGATGAACCGATGGAAGCGATCACCAAGATCCGTTATAAGGATTCTGGTGCTATCTCGACCTTGACCCAACAAGGAGATATCATGAAGGTGGATTTCGTCCATAATGTAAAAGGGATTGCTCCAGGTCAGTCGGCCGTATTCTATGAAGGCGATGATTTGATCGGTGGTGGTTTCTTGATGAAAGAAGAGAGATAAAATAAGATCACTTTTGTAAAAAAGTGAATTAATAAAAATGCTAAAAGGCGATGTGTTTTCCACATCGCCTTTTGTTGTTTTTGGACCATTTTTGTTTAGATTAGGAGATGAGCTTAAGGTCGGGAATGCTTTTGGTCTCATTCGAGACATATTCGGAATTTTCGCAATATGCCTCGAATGAGAGTAAAAGGATAGTAAGCTGCCGTGGTCAAATTTTGATGGATTTTTGGAGTTTTTTTATTGAGAAGGGCTGGGGGATGAGGGGATGGTTTTTGTATTTGTTTTTGGAAAAGGAAAGGGGATGGGGGGTGATAACCGGATGGGATTTATTGAAAAATTTAGGGAATATAAATTTATTAAAGTTCAGTTAGGCTCTTCCATTTCTTTAATTACCGATATAGTATTTCTGAACACTTGACAATATAAATTTGAAGGAAATTAGTGAATTGCCAGATGTGAATGATATTAATTTCCTCTATTGATTCTGAAATTAGGCAGTATGAAAGTAATGGATTACTGTTTAAATAATATTATTTCTACCTAAAAGGAAAATGTATCGACAATTTTGCAATGGTTGCCAAAGAAATCTTTAGCAGAAAGGCTGTCTAATCCGAGATTAAAATATCGCTGTTTGATACGAATATAGGTTTTAATTAAATCTTTATAGTTGTTTTGGGAAGGGTCGGTTAAATTATTTTTCATGATTTTTTTGTTCCAATTATTAGACTTTGTTTAAGAATTGCATGACAAAAATTTTTGGAAAGTAATATTATATTTATGAAAACTTACAAGCCTAATATGTAAGTAAATTAATTATAACCAAAAAAAACTATTTATTATGAGTATTAAATCAGGATTTACCTAAAACTACCTAAACCACAAAATTCAAAAATAATTTACCAACCATTAACTTAATTTATGAAAAAACACCAAACAAAAGGGTGTAGTGGAGCCCTATTTTCAAAAATTATCCCAAAATCGAAAGTTTTTAAACTATTGTTTATTTTGGGGGCACTTTCAAGTCCTATTACCTTAATCTCTTTTAGCCCTATACAAATAAATGTCCAGAAGGACATAAAAATCACAGGAAAAATTGTTGATGAGACGAATTCTCCAGTGGAAGGCGCTTCTATCAAAGTGAAGGATGGAAAACAGACTGTTTCCTCAGATGGAGATGGAAATTTCTCTTTGACAGCTCCAGCATCAAGCACTTTGATTGTGAGTCATTTAACGTTTGACACTCAAGAAGTACAGGTAAATAATCGTACAAAAATAACCATCACTTTAAAATCCTCAGGGGAAAGTTTAGACGAAGTTGTGGTGATAGGTTATGGTACTATAAAACGAAGTGAAAATACTGGATCTATTACATCTGTTAAGGGAGCAAAAATTGCTGAAAAACCAACATTGAGTTTTGAAGGATCCTTAGGTGGCCAGGCTGCTGGAGTCAATATGACAGCAAGCAGTGGAATTGTCAATCAAGCTCCTGTATTCAGGATTCGTGGAACGAATTCTTTATCCTTAAGTTCTTATCCGTTGATTGTTGTTGATGGTATCCCTATGTATACAGAAGATGTGAGCGTGGGAGGAAATGCCTCTAACAATCCACTTTCTTCAATAAATCCTTCAGATATAGAAAGTATTGATATTGCGAAGGATGCGGCTGCAACAAGTATTTACGGTTCAAGAGCAGCAAATGGGGTTGTATTCATCACTACAAAGTCAGGAAAGAAAGGCAAGGCAAAAGTCAATTATGATGCATACTTAGGGCTTAATCAAGCATCTAGAATGGCAGAAGTATTAAATGCTGAGCAATATTTAGAAATAAAAAATGAAGGTCTTAGAAATGCTGGAACCTTTGATCCTGTGACTAATTATTATGATTATTCATTAGACAAAAATGGCAATAAGATTGATACCAGGTGGTATGATCATATTTTTAGAACAGGAACGATCAATAATCACGCAATTAATGTGAGTGGGGCAAATGATGCCACAAAATATTTTTTCTCTGCAGGTCTGACAAATCAAGGAGGTATCATTAGGGGTAATGACTATGAAAGGAAAAATATTGCCTACAACTTAGACCATAAGGTCAATAATTGGTTAAAAGTAGGTTCTAAACTTAATTACGCAAATAATAATACTAGGGCAATAATGTCCATGGGGACAGGGATCAACAGTGTTGCTTCCAATTCCAATCCCTATAGATTAGGGTTTATTTCAGCTCCAATTGTTTCTCCTTTCAATGCAGATGGAACCTATAATGTAATAGGCCCAAATATTGGGATCATGGATAACCAAGGACATTTGAAGTCTACTGCTAGAATGGGTTATACAAATCCAGTTCTTTCATTAGATAAAAACGATGATTATACAGGAAATCAATTTATCCAAGGAAATGTATCGGTTGACATCAACCCAGTTTCTTGGATTACCTTGCGTACAGTATATGCCTTGAACAATATGGAAAGTAAAACCTATCGTTACTTTTCCCCAGAAACTAATGAAGGAATTAGCAGGAACGGTCGTGCAGATGCAATTACAGCTAGTCGTGAAATGAGTATTTGGACAAATACTATGACGATTAATCCGAAAATATCTGATGACCAAAATATCGATATATTGTTAGGACATGAGGAACAGCGGTCAAAGAGGGATGGGTTTGGATTATCTAGAGCAAATCAATCAGACGGTTTATATAATAATGTCCAAGGAGGATTTACAGATTTAGCCCTGTCAAATACAGAGAATAACATCTCCAATAATTTTTTAGTATCGATGTTCTCCAGGGTACAATATAGTCTATTTGATAAATATTATTTTTCTGGGAACCTGAGAAGGGATAAATCCTCAGTCTTGGGAAAAAATAATAAAGGCGGTACTTTCTGGGGGATTAGTGGTGCATGGGATATATTTAAAGAGGAATTCTATAAAAACAGCAACATTTCAAGCGTAATTCAAAACCTGAAAGTTAAAGCAAGTTATGGAAAAGTTGGAAACTTAACTGGGATTGGAGACTATGCAAGTTTGTCTACCTATTCAGCCACTTTATATGGTCCAGAGGCAGGTCTCTATTTTTCTACGGCAGGAAATGAGGACCTAAAATGGGAAACGAGTAAGAAAGCAGATTTTGGGTTAAGTTTTACATTGTTGAATAAATTTAATTTTGATATTGCCTACTATAATAATATGATTGATGGATTGATCTTTGGCGTGCCGACTCCATCATCTGCAGGGATCCCGAACCCATCATCAGGGAAAAGAAATGAGATTTTGGCAAACGTTGGGGAAATGTATAATAGAGGGGTAGAGTTCACTTTTAATACTAGCCCGATAGCTAATTCAAATTTTACCTGGAATATTAATTTTAACCTTTCCCATAATACCAATAAGATTTTATCATTGACTGAAGGAATTAACTCCTTAGTGTCAGATGCAATTGGTGGTACCGCTGGTATGGCTTCCATTACTCAGGTAGGAAACCCTATTGGAATGATCTATGCCATTAGGACTGATGGAGTCGACCCTCAAACAGGTAGAAGGGTATTTATTGATGGAGAAAATAGAAGGGTTCTTTACCAACAAGTTCCTGAGAATGGTGGTTATCAGTGGGAATATGAAGACGGAAGTCTTGCTCGTGCAGTAAATATGGCTGAAGATGCCGTGCCTTACAAGGTTACACAGCCGAAATTCTTTGGAGGGTTGACTAATAATTTTGCATATAAAGGGATTGATTTGGATATGTTATGGACTTTCCAATATGGAGGGTACTTGTATAATGGTACCCAATCTCAATTAATGGATTATAGGTTTCAAAACAATAGTACATTGATTTTAAATAGATGGCAAAAGCCTGGAGATCTTACTGATGTTCCAAGAGTTCAAGATGGAGATATCACTTCTTGGGGATATTCAATTCCGATTACTGCAAACGTTTATAAATCAGATTTCGTTAGGTTGAAAAATTTAGCATTAGGGTATACATTACCTAATGGTATAACCAGCAAAGCAAAGATTGATAGAATTCGTGTTTATTCCAGTATCCAAAATGCATTGCTATTTACACCATATAATGGGTCAGATCCGGAAGTATCCAGTTCAGGAAATGCAACCACCACTCAAGGGTTTGATAAAAATGTAACCCCAAATGCTAGAACATTTACTTTTGGAATTCAAGCCACTTTTTAATCCGTAAAATATGAATAACAAATATTTATTAATAATCTTTTTATTTATGGTCGTTAGTTGCGATTATGAAAAAGAATTAAACCCAGTACCTTCCACTTTGATTTCTGAGGTTACTGCCTTTGAAAATGTTGAAAGGGTTCACAATCAAATAAACGGTCTGTATGCATCATTTAAAGAAAGTGGTTTATGGGGTTCTCAATATATTTACTTTTCAGAAGCGAGAGCTGGAAATTTTGTTTCAACCAATCTAAATCCGACTCGAGGAGGCTTATCATATCAAATGGGTGTTGACGCGAGTTCTAGTGATGTTGCTGTTATTTGGGCTCAAGGATATCAATTGATCAATGGATGTAATCTGTTCCTGGAAAGGATGGAATTAAATGGATCAGATCTATTGGATGCGAATCAGTATAATAATTATCTGGCGGAAGCAAGATTTCTTAGGGCTATTACTTATTATTATCTCTTGCAATTATATGCTCAACCGTTTATAAAAGACAATGGTGCAAGTCCAGGGCTACCTTTACGTACAGTTTCGAATACTAGCTTAAAAGATTATGACTTAAAAAGATCTTCCGTAAAAGAGGTATATGACTTTATCATTGATGAATTAAATTTTGCAGAAGATAATTTGCCTGAAAATTATTCTACAGCTTTTTTAAATACAACAAGAGCTCATAAAAACACTGTTATTGCAATGAAAACTAATGTTTTTATTGCAAAAGCTGATCATGAGTCTGTCATCATAGAAGCTAATAAATTGGTCCCTGTTTCGTCTCCTTTTGTAGCTGTCAATGGGGTGCCTAATCAATTAATGGATGATGTTGTATCTGTATTTGAAGCTCCCTATACTTCTTTAGAATCAATATTTTCGATGCCATTTACACCAAATGATGTGCCAGGTACGTCATTGGGCAACGCGTATTTACCTGATGGTGCAAATGCAGTTGGACTTGGGGCTGCAGGTACAGGTGATTACTATCTTTTAGAAACTGGAGTGATTGCTGACCCTAATTGGAAGTTAACAGATAGCAGGAGAAACTTTATTTTTAAGACCCCAAGTGGTGTAAATGCGGGAAGAAGCTGGTGCGTAAAATACAAAATGGGGACTCCATTTGCAGACTATGTTCCTGTTATTCGATACGCTCAGGTCATGCTCAATTTAGCAGAGGCTTTGGCGAATGAGAATGGAGTAGACGCCAGGTCAGTTATGTTGCTAAATGCTGTCCGCCAAAGATCTGATGCTTCAACCACTTTTAATCCGACGACTAAGGACCAATTGCTTTCACTCATCTTACAGGAAAGGAATATTGAATTCTTTGGAGAAGGAATGAGAAATATAGATCTAGTTAGGCAATTGAAGCCAATTCCAGCAAAAATACCTTCAGGAGGTAGCCCAGTTCCTGAAGTTAAGCCTACGGATCCCAACTATATCTGGCCATTGCCAACATCGGAAACTCTTTATAACCATGGTTTATGATTTTAAATAATATTAAAATGAAATTGGCAATCCTATTGATTGCTGTTTCAAATGCCTTAATGGCTCAACAAGTAACAAGTCCCGAGGAACACTTCGGTTTTAATATCGGAGATGATTATATGCTTGCTAATTACGTGCAGATGGAATCCTATTTTAAAAAGGTCGCTTCACAATCTGATCGTGTGCTGATTCAGGATGGAGGACAAACCGAAGAAGGTAGGCAACAGCATCTATTGATAATTTCTTCTCCCCAGAATTTAAAAGATGTGGAGAAATATAGATCTATTTCGCAGCGATTGGGAAGGGCCGAAAACCTAACTGAAGCTGAGGCTAAAAAGCTTTCTAAAGAAGGGAAACCTGTTGTATGGATTGATGGTGGTATGCATCCCAATGAGACTGTTGGTTCCCATCAATTAATTGAAACTTTCTATCAACTTGCAAATTCCAAAGATGAAGAGATATTGAACTTTTTGGATAAGGTTGTCATTTTGATGTGGCATGTAAATCCAGACGGCCAAGACTTATTGGCGGACTGGTACATGCAATACCCCGAAAAGAAAAAGCGAAATATGTCAATTCCAAGGCTTTATCATAAATATGTTGGTCATGACAACAACCGAGATTTCTATATGTTCAATATGAAGGAGGCAACTAATTTGGCAAAGGTGATGTATGTTGATTGGTTACCTCAGATTGTATATAACCATCATCAAACTTCACCTGATGGAACAATCGTAGCTGGTCCTCCATATCGAGATCCTTTTAATTACGTTTATGACCCTTTATTGGTGACAGGAATTGATGGGGTAGGTTTTGCTATGATAAATAGGTTAAATGAAGAAGGAAAGGGAGGCTATGTACGGATGGATCAATCCATGTTTTCCACTTGGTGGAATGGTGGACTTCGAACAGCTCCTTATTTCCGTAACATGATCGGAATTCTTACAGAAACAACAGGTAATCCGACTCCATCCGTTATACCTGTGGTGGCAGAAAGGTTAGTGCCTAGAAATGGACTCCCAAATCCGGTTCTCCCAGGAGAATGGCATTTCAAACAATCAATTGATTATTCTGTATCCATGAATTTTGCTGTATTGGACTATGCTTCTAGAAACGGAGACCAATTACTATATAATTTCTATAAAATGGGTAAAAACTCTATTGACAAAGGAAATAAGGACAGTTGGACCATGTCACCGAAATTTGCTGAACAGTTGGAGTCAGATTATGATGAAGCTATTCGTTCGGGGAAGGAAAAGAAACAAGATTTGACAAGTATCTATAGATCCAAAGTTATTCCTTATAAGTATTATGAATCAATTTATAAGGACTCTAAAAATAGAGATCCTAGGGCCTATATCATTCCATCAGATCAAGCAGATTTTGGTACCGCAACCAAGTTTGTCAATACATTGATCAAAGGAGGTCTGTATGTTGAAATTAGCAAGAATGGGTTTACACACAATGGTAGGAATTACCCAAAAAACACTATTGTTGTTAAAACTAACCAGGCTTTCCGTGCTCAGGTTCTGGATATGTTTGAACCACAGGATCATCCACACGATCTAGAATATCCTGGAGGTCCCCCAATCAAACCTTATGATGCCGCTGGTTGGACATTAGCCATGCAAATGGGAGTGAAATATGAACCTGTGTTTGAGGATATTTCAGCTGATCTTGAAAGAACTGAATATGGAAAACTGCTGAGCACACCTTCTGAGCCATTCCCTACCAGTAAGGTTGGGTATTTGATCAACGGAAAATCGAATGATGCATATATCGCTGTTAATCGGTTGATTAAAGGAAATGTTAAGGTATTCAGAGATGTGAATTCTACTGATTTCTTTGTGGACAGCAAAGGAAAGGCAATTCTGGAGGAAGCTAATAGAACATTTGGAATAAAGGTCAAGAGTACTGATAAAAAACCAAGTGAATTGTTGCCAGTAAATTCAATGAAGATTGGTTTATTTGATATCTATGGAGGCTCTATGCCATCAGGTTGGGTTCGTTGGTTAATGGAACAATATGAATTTGATTATGAACTGTTCTATCCACAAGATGTAAACAATAATAATGTTTCGAAATTTGATGTATTGTTGTTTATTGGTCAAGGTATTCCATCGAGTATAGAAACTGGAGCTGGGTACAGAAGCAGAGATCCTCAAAAAGATTTGGTTCCTCAGGAGTTCCAACATTGGTTAGGTTCATTAAATAAAGAAACATCGATTAATAATTTGAAAAGCTATGTTGAAAATGGAGGTAGGATTTTAACCGTTGGGCAATCTAGTGGGTGGGTTTATGACTTAGGATTGAATATTACAAATCCATTGCTAGAAGCGAATAAAGAAGGCGTCCTTAAACCAATACCAAGTTCAAAATATTTTATTCCTACAAGTATTTTGGCAGCAGAACTTAATCCATCCTTGGTAGAGAATTTTGGACTGGAAAAAGATGCTAAGATTATTTTCAACAATAGTCCTGTTTTCAAATTTCAACCAAGTAGCACCTTGTACTCATTGGGTAAGATAACTTCTGAAAAACCATTGTTAAGTGGTTGGGCACATGGCCAAGAATATCTTAAAGATACAAATATTGGACTGGTAGCTCTTTTAGGTAAGGGCAAGGTCATAGCGATCGGTCCTGAAATAACAAACAGGGGACAATCTCATAGTACATTTAAGCTGTTGTTCAATCAGTTGATGAAATAAATAAAATAGATAAAACCAAAACCCAAATTGGATGTAGCTTAATTGCTATTTTTGACTTGGGTTTTGGTTTGCTTTTGTTTGTGGAAATCACCTATTCTTTGGATACGCTATTAATTCGGTCAAAAAAGGTTAAGATAAAAGGGATGATTTTATTTCGAAAAGTTTATCTGTTTTTCTGACCTTAATTATTCTATTTCAAATTTTCCAATCCAAAAGTAGCCAGTTTATCCACGATGGGTAATGTTTTTAAGCCCAAATCGGTAAGGCTGTATTCCACTTTTGGGGGTATTTCGGGATATGATTTTTTGGAAACTAATTTGTTTGCTACCAAGGAGTTTAGTTCTTGAATCAGCATTTTTTCGCTGATTTTGGGAATGCAGCGTTTGAGCTCGCCGTAACGGATTACCCTTTCGTTTATTTGAAACAGTATCAATAAGGTCCATTTACCACCCAATAATTCCAAAGATTTCCGTACAGGGCAGTTTTCGTCGGACTGCTTAATTATTTTTTTATTTTCTTCCATTTGATAACCAGTGTTTCTAACAAATAGGTAAGTACTGTACCATTAGGTAGGTACTTGTACAAAGGTAAGTAATGTTCTAATTTTGTACAATAAACATTAAAAGAAATTATTATGACAGCAAAAGAAGTAGTAATTGCATATGCTGAAGCACTGGGAAAAGGTGATGTACCGACAGCATTTTCGTATTTTTCAGAAGGCGTTAAATGGCATCAGCCAGGCGACAATCAATTTTCTGGATTGAAAAACGGTGCTGATGAGATCGGTAAAATGATTGCTGGTATGATGGAAGTTTCCAAAGGGACCTTTGCATTAACGCCAAACAGTAATTTAATGGTCAATGGTGATTTGGTTGCAATGCCTTTGCGTTTCAGCGGTTCGATAGACGAACGCAAATTGGATATGTTAGGTGTTGATCTGTTTAAAGTGGAAAATGAAAAGATTACCGAAGTTTGGTTGTTTTCAGATGACCAAGAAGCTGAAAATGCTTTTTGGGGGAAATAGTAAAATATTATTTAATGGACATATTGATAAAGAGCATTCTAAAAAATGCTCTTTTTTTATTCAGGGATAAGCAAGGAAGAGAAGGGTAGGGAAATATTTCATTCCTTCCAGGGGTTTTCAAAAAAAATATGGGCATAGATAGTCCCGAGACCCTTCGGCGGAGCCCTCAGGGTGACACATAAAAGGTTTTGAAAAATATTTCAGCCATGCTGTGGATTGGTCGTTGATCGATTTCCATTTTTTATAAAGATGTTCCCCATGGGAGTTTGGGCTGTGGATTTGTAGGCGCGAGAGTTTGAAAATTTAGGAATTTCTTTAATCAGAAAGCGATGTTGATGTTAGGATTGCAGAAGGCGGGCTTATGCAATAAGCCCCTACAAAATCGGCTACCTTTCCAGTGGCAAATTAAGCATAATCTTGGACCATCCTCACATCCCTTCCATCCTGGTTCAAAACCCAGATCTTGGACCATCCTCACATCCCTTCCATCCTGGTTCAAAACCCAGATCTTGGAATATCCTCACATCCCTTCCATCCTGGTTCAAACATGAACTTGCTTACTTTTTCGCAAAAAGTAACAACAAAAAAACAGTAGCAGCTCTTCGCCACTACTGTTTTTCATATAGGAATTATTCCTGTTTCCAGGAACAAATCAAATTATACTTATAATTTACCTACTTCTTGAGCTAGGTCGATAATTTTGTTTGAGTAACCCCACTCATTATCGTACCATGATACCACTTTCACGAAGTTATCGTTCAAGGAGATACCAGCTTTAGCGTCGAAGATAGAAGTACGGGCGTCACCTAAGAAGTCAGTAGAAACTACATCATCTTCAGTGTATCCAAGGATACCTTTCAAGTCGCCTTCAGAAGCCTCTTTCATTGCTTTTTTGATGTCTTCGTAAGAAGCACCTTTTTCTAGACGTACCGTTAAGTCAACAACAGATACGTCAGCAGTAGGAACGCGTAGAGACATACCGGTCAATTTACCTTTCAATTCAGGTAAAACAAGACCAACCGCTTTAGCAGCACCAGTTGAAGAAGGGATGATGTTTTGGTAAGCACCACGTCCACCTCTCCAGTCTTTTACTGAAGGACCGTCCACAGTTTTTTGAGTAGCAGTCACGGCGTGAACTGTAGTCATCAAACCTTCTACGATACCGAATTTGTCGTTCAATACCTTAGCGATAGGTGCTAAACAGTTTGTAGTACAAGAAGCGTTAGAAACGATGTTGTATTCTGGTTTAAGATCTTTATGGTTTACACCCATTACGAAAGTAGGAGTGTCGTCTTTAGCAGGAGCAGACATAATTACTTTCTTAGCACCAGCTTCGATATGTTTTTGAGCTAATTCTTGAGTCAAGAAGAAACCTGTAGATTCGATCACAACTTCAGCACCAACTTCATTCCATTTCAGGTTTGCAGGGTCTTTTTCAGCTGTAACGCGGATAGTTTTTCCATTAACGATCAAGTTACCGTCTTTTACTTCAACAGTGCCGTCGAATTGACCATGTGTTGAATCGTATTTCAACATGTATGCTAAGTAATCAGGTTCTACTAAGTCGTTAATACCTACTACTTCGATATCACTGCGTTTTACAGCAGCTCTGAATGCTAAACGGCCAATACGGCCAAATCCGTTAATTCCAATTTTCATTTTTACTAATTTTTATTTATAAAATATTTAACAAGGTTTTGTACAGGTTCCCTAATAATGGTGCCCACGGCCAGATGGTTTTCTTTGGCGATTTCGCGCAACCAATCGGCGTAATTATTAGCTACTGAACCTGTGAAATTTAAGGTTGAGTCAGGGTATGTCTCCGAAAGGGGGACCAAATAGGTCTTCACATATTTTTCGAGACCTTTTTTGATGATCCCTTCCATGTAAGGGTCATCCTTGTTTTCCAGGATGAAGTCGGCGAAAGAGGTCAGGAAGATGTTAGGGTTTGGGCTGTTGTACGTTTTGTCCAGGATTACCTTGCGGTCGATGTTGTGCTTGTGCAATAACTTTTCGCGGAATCCCTGGGGCATGGACTCGGTCAGGAAATCCTTGAGGATCTGACGTGCCTGCCAGTTTGTAGAAGCTTCATCCGCTAGGATGTAGCCCAGACCATAATTGTTCTCGACGACTTTACGTCCGTTATAATATGCAGCATTTGACCCACTGCCGATGATGCCAATGATCCCCTTTTCGTTTCCGAAGGTGGAGATTGCCGAGGCCAGCATATCGTGGCTGGCTTTGACTTTGGCATTCTTGAAGAAATTGGAAAATACCTTTTCGATCTTTTCCTGTCTTTCTTTGGAAGAGGCACCGGCGCCGAAGAAATAGATCTTGCGGATCTTTTCGGCATTGTTGATCAGTTGGGTGTTTTTATTGAGCAGCTGAAAGATAAACCTTTCATCTTGGATATAAGGGTTGATACCGGTAGTGCGGAATCCATGAAGGATCCTGCCTTTTTCGGCAAGTCGCCAATCGGCGTATCTTGATCCACTAAAAACGACTGCAATCATAAGTTTATATGTTCATTACTTCAGCAATAGTGATGAGCTCTTCATCCAGTTTGAATTCCTTGCCACGCAAAGCTTCCTCCAGAGTGGTGCTTACCATTTTGCTACCACGTATTCCTACTGTAGCGCTTCTATTGCCATTTATTAGTTCATTGACTGCGAAATATCCCATTCGGGTTGCAAGTACTCTGTCGAAACTACTTGGGGATCCTCCACGTTGTAAATGTCCTAATATACTAACTTTTGTGTCATAAAAATCAAATTTTTCTTCCACGCGTTTGGCAACATTGTAGGCGCCACCATTTTTATCACCTTCAGCAATAATAACGATCATGGAGGTTTTGTTTCGATCTTTTGCAACTTCCAACATTTCGATGAGTTCGTCGATTGCGGTATCCTTTTCAGGGAGCATAATGGCTTCTGCACCACCAGCTACACCAGCATTCAGGGCGATACATCCAGAGTCTCTACCCATTACTTCAACGAAAAACAAACGGTTATGTGATGCGGCGGTATCTTTAATTTTGTCAATGGCATCAATGACAGTATTGTTTGCCGTGTCAAAACCAAGGGTATAGTCCGTACCATATAGGTCGTTGTCGATAGTTCCTGGGATACACATCACCGGGATATCATATTCTTGGGAGAACACTTCGGCCCCTGTAAAGGTTCCATCTCCACCGATTGCCACCAAAGCGTCAATCCCCACTCTTTTAATATTTTCGTACGCTTTTTTACGTCCTTCAGGAGTTCTAAATTCAGGGCAGCGAGCAGATTTCAAAATAGTTCCACCTTTTTGAAGGATAGAACTTACCGAGCGACTTACCATTTCGGTAAAATCTCCCTCGATCATTCCTTCATATCCCCTAAATATACCTGTTACTTTGAGGTCGTTAAAAAGTGCTGTTCGAACTACTGCGCGAATGGCTGCATTCATGCCTGGAGCGTCTCCTCCTGATGTATAAACGCCAATCCTTCGTATCTTGTTCATTAGGTCTTTCTTATTTTTTAGAAATACGAATATAATGTGTATTTCTTACACTATTAAATTTTTTTAGTAATTTGTTTGTGTAATTCTTATTATTGTTGAGGTTTTAGGGGAAACAATTGATCAATTAAAATAAATTTAGATTTTGCAAACACATTTTACCATAGATTGTGTCATTCTGACATTTGATGAGGGCCAACTAAAAGTATTGTTAGCGGAAAGAAATGAATATCCTTACAAGGATTGGTGGGCTCTACCGGGCTATTTTGTGAATAAATACGAGGAAATGGCCGATGCTGTGGCCCGTATCCTATTCGAGATGACTGGGTTAAAGGATATTTACATGGATCAATTGGCCGCCTTTGCCGGGGTCAAGCGACATCCCGAAGGGCGGATCCTGACGGTTGCTTACATGGCTTTGGTACAGATGGAAGAGGTCAAGAATAAAATTTCCTCGGGCGGTACCTATATGCGTCAGCTGAAATGGTTTCCTGTAACAGAATTGCCTGACCTGGCCTTTGACCACAAAGATATTATAGAGCTGAGCTTGGACCGACTCAAGAAAACGGTCACTTTTTCTACCACTCCCTATGAGTTATTGCCAGCCAAGTTTACCCTGACCCAATTGCAGCAAGTCTACGAGGCCTTACTCAACAAACAGCTAGATAAAAGGAACTTTAGGAAAAAAATCAATAATCTGGGTTATCTCAAAGAATTGAATGAATTCCAAAAAGGAGTATCCTATCGTGCTGCAAAGCTGTATTCATTCGACAAGAAAAAATTCCACAAAATCTTTAGCCAGGACTAAAAACAACTTCCTTAAATTTTTGTCTAAACGTAGGTCCTATGTTAAAAAAGTGTTAATCGTCACTTTTTTGACAAAGGGATGATATTATTTATTTTCTATTTTATACTTTTGAACAATTTTTAGAAAAAGTCAAAAATAAAAAAGGTATAAAAATGGAGAACCGTAAGGATCAAATCATTGATGCAGCGTTGAAACGCTTCTCTCATTTTGGTTTTCATAAAACCACAATGAATGAAATTGCCGATGATCTGCGAATTACAAAAGCCAATCTTTACTATTATTACCCAGATAAGTCAACTCTTATTTTAGATGTATTGATAAAGATTGGAAATGATGTGTATGCAGGAGAGAAGGAGATTGTAGAGTCCTATTCAGGCGACCTGATGAAGACGATGACGGATGTATTGGAATATAGGGCTGCTTATACCCGCAAATATTATGTGTTGCATATCTGTGAGAACCTGGACTGGATCAAAGGTCTGGACTTGAACGAGGTGATGCAGGAGTTCTATAAACGTGAGGTGGCCTTGATCAAGATGCTTTTCCAACGTTCGATAGAAGCTGCCGAATTGATCATGGATGATGTGGAAGGATGTGCACAGACTCTAGTAGAAATACAGAAAGGCCTTGGGATTATTCATACCATTTCGGATGTCATTACAGGCATTCCGAATGAGTCGAATGTAGACAAGATCGTAGAGAGTCAAAAAAGAGCGCTAAAACTAATTTTCGAAGCACGAATAGCTAGCAACAAATAGAATGAATAAAACAAAACTTATGGCCCTTATGGTAGCGGGAATGCTATCCGGATCATTGTTACATGCACAAGAGACCTTAACCTTGCAGGAAGCGGTAAAATTTGCATTGGAGAATAAAGCTGAAGCCAAAAAGGCGATGCTGGACCTAGAAAACTCGGAGTACCAAATCGACGAGGTTAGGGCAGGGGCTTTACCACAAATCAACGGCTCGGCAAGTGTAAAATACAATGCCATCATCCCAAGTATGCCCTTGGAAGTTGGTGGACAGACCCAATATCTTAAAATGGGTCAGCCTTGGAACTCCACTGCTGGACTTTCAGTGAACCAACAGATCTTTAACCAATCTTTGTTCACTGGCTTGAAAGCAGCAAAGACCACGCGCGAATTTTATATAATCAACAGACAGTTGACCGATGAATCCTTGATCGAGAAAGTGGCCAATGCATATTACGATGTTTTCCAAACGCAACTGCAATTGGAAACCATTGACAATAACTTGGAAAATACCAATAAGACCAAGACGGTAATTGAAGGTTTGGTTACTGCGGGTATCGCTAGACAGATCGACTTAGATCGTATCATAGTAAACATCAATAACTTGGTTGCACAGAGACAGATCGTTGTCAATGCATTGGAACTAAAGGAAAATGCCTTGAAGTTTGCGATCGGTATGCCAATCGAAACAGATATTGAATTGCCAGAAGAAACATTTGATGTAAATCTGGAAATGGCAACATCAACCATGGATTTAGCAGGTAGGACCGAGATCAAGTTGATGGAAAAACAAGCTGAATTATTGGAGCTGAACAGGAAGAGCATGAAAGCGGCCTATTATCCTTCGTTGTCATTTGGTGGTGATATCGGTTACCAAGGTTTCGGTCAAGGGATACCGGGAAGCAATGACTTCAAATGGTTCCCAACATCAGGACTAGGCTTGAACCTATCCATTCCAATCTTCAATGGTGGTTCTACCAAAGCAAAGATCAATCAGGCAACCATCCAGATCAAACAATTGGAGGTTGATATTGAAGATACTCGTCTTGGTCTGAACTTGGCCAATGAAAATGCGAAAGCGCAGATCAAGAACAGTTTATTGACCGTGGATGCGAACAGAAGAAACGTTGACCTGTCAAAAGAAGTTTTGGATGATACCCAGAACAACTACCGTAACGGTTTGGCAACCTTGACCGAGCTTTTGGATGCAGAGAATGCACTGGCTACGGCAGAGAACAACCTGAATACCTCATTGTTGAATTATAAAATTGCCGAGATCCAGTTGATCAAAGCAAACGGACAGTTAAAAACATTAGTAAACGAATAATATAACCACATAAATGAAACGTACATTAATTACCCTAATTGTTATCATTGCTGCTGGAGCAGGTATCTACTTTATCCTCCAAAAGAATAAAGCAAAAAATGATGCAGATACAGCTGCGGTAGCTGAGAAGAATGCTGCAGTGGCAGTTCGTATCGATACGGCTGAGAATAGCAATATGAGCTTAGAATACCTAGCGAACGGTACTTTTATGCCAAAACAAGAAGTAACGGTAGCAGCAGAAACTGGTGGTCGTGTGGTTCGTGTTATGGTTGATGAAGGATCAAGAGTTTCAGCAGGACAGACATTGGCAATCGTGGAAGGCGATAAGCTGAACGTGAATGTTGCTAATGCGCAAGCTAGTTATGATAATGCGCTAGCGAACCTACAACGTTATGAGAATGCCCTGAGCACTGGTGGTGTTACTCAACAACAAGTGGATCAAATGCGCCTTCAGTTTGAAAGTTCTAAAAATAACTTGAAAAGTGCAAAATTGACTGCTGGTGACGTAACGATCAAAACATCGGTTGCTGGTATCGTGAATTCCCGTAAGATTGAACCAGGTGCTTATGTAAGCCCAGGTACTCCGGCATTTGATATCGTGAATGTGAGCACTTTGAAATTGCGTGTGAATGTTGACGAAAAGAATGTTGCAACCCTACGAGTGGGACAGGTTGTAAACGTAAGAGTGAGTGTATATGCTGACAGAGAGTTTACTGGAAAGATTACTTTCATTGCACCTAAGTCCGATGGAAGCTTAAACTTCCCAGTGGAGATCGAGATTGCGAACAACCCGAACAATGAATTGCGTGCAGGTATGTACGGAACTGCTGTATTCGGAGCAAGCGGTACTTCAAGCGTATTAGTAGTTCCTAGAACAGCATTCGTAGGTAGTATTTCGGATAACAAAGTATTCGTTTTGAAAAACGGAAAAGCAGTAGAATCAGAGGTTGTAGCAGGTAGAAGCTTTGGTGATAATATTGAGGTTCTTAGCGGTTTACAAGCTGGTGACCAAGTTATTGTTTCAGGTCAGATCAACTTGTTTAACAACTCACCTGTTGAAATCATTAAATAATTTGTGCTAAGAACGAACTCATAAAATGAAGATTACTGAAATATCGATAAAACGTCCGAGTCTAATCATAGTATTGTTCATACTATTGACATTAGGCGGGATATTCTCATATACCCAATTGGGTTATGAGTTGATACCTAAGTTTGAGGTAAACGTAATTACCATCCAGACCGTGTATCCAGGTGCTTCACCTTCCGAGGTTGAGAGTACTGTAACCAAGAAAATTGAGGATGCCGTATCCTCGTTGGAAAATATCAAGAAATTGGAATCCACTTCCTTGGAGAACGTTTCGATCGTAATGATTACCCTGAATGATGGAGCGGATGTCAACTTCCTGCTCACAGATGCCCAGCGGAAGATCAATGCGGTCCTCAATGACCTCCCTGAAGATGTCGAGGCTCCATCCTTGAATAAATTCTCCCTGGATGATATCGCCATCATGAGTTTGGCGGTGACTTCCAACCAATCGGAGAAAGAATTGTACGACCTGTTGGACAACAAGATACAGCCGATCTTTGCGCGTATCTCTGGTGTTGCAAAAGTAGACATGGTCGGTGGTGAAGAACGTGAAATCCAGGTTTCCGTAGATCCACAAAAAGCAGAGGGTTATGGAGTTTCCATTTCCCAGATCCAGAACGTAATTGCACAGTCCAATTTGGACTTCCCAACGGGTAACGTGAGCACACGTGAGTCTAGAACGACAATCCGTTTGGCAGGTAAAGTTGTGGATGTTGAAGAGTTGAGAAACTTGCCTATTACCACGCCTACAGGTGTAACGATCTTCTTGAGAGATGTTGCCGATGTTCAGGATGGTATCAAGGAAATCGAAAAAATCGCTCGTTTGGACCGTAAGAATACCATTCTATTACAGGTATTCAAGCAGTCGGATGCGAATGCGGTTGAGGTTTCCAAATTGGTAAAAGAAACCATTGAAACTGTTCAGGTAGATTACAAAACAGATAATATTCAGATCAAAGTTGCGAACGATTCAACGGATTATACCTTGAATGCAGCAGACAACGTAATCCACGATTTAATGATCGCGATTGCCTTGGTAGGTTTTATCATGTTGTTCTTCTTGCACAGTTTGAGAAATGCGGCGATCACCATGATTGCGATTCCGTTATCCTTGGTGGCAACCTTTATCGGTCTGTTATTGATGGGATATACCTTGAACTTGATGTCCTTGTTAGGTCTTTCCCTAGTGGTAGGTATCTTGGTCGATGATGCGATCGTTGTAATCGAGAATATCCACCGCCATATGGAGATGGGTAAGAATAAGGTTCGTGCAGCTTATGATGGAGCAAAAGAGATTGGATTTACCGTATCGGCGATTACCTTGGTTATCGTGGTGGTATTCTTGCCTATTGCGATGTCAACCGGTTTGGTAGCTAACATCCTAGCACAGTTCTGTGTGACGGTAATTATTTCGACCTTATTATCCTTATTGGTTTCCTTTACCGTGGTGCCTTGGTTGTATTCACGTTTCGGAAAATTAGAGCATATCAATCCTAATTCCTTTATCGGAAAGATTGTACATGGTTTTGAAGCAGGATTGACAGCATTCACGCACTGGATCACAGGTATCCTTGAATGGTGTTTGAAAAACTGGAAAACCAAATTGGCAACCTTGTTTATCGCTTTGGTTCTATTCTTTGGTTCATTCGCATTGGTAGGACTTGGATATATCGGTACTGACTTCTTCCCGGCATCAGATAAGGGAGAATTCATGATCCAGTTGGAATTGGAGAAAGATGCGTCTTTGGAGAAAACCAACTTCCTGACACAAAAAGCAGAATCGATTATCGAGTCTAAACCAGAAGTGGAAAGTATCATTACCACAGTAGGTCAATCCTCTGATGGGGTAATGTCTACAGCAGGTTCACGCTATAAGTCAGAGATCCACGTGATCTTAAAAGATACCTATACAGAAAGCTCGAAGGTTTATTCAGCTCGTTTGAAACGTGAGTTGGAGAATAAATTGATCGGTTCCAAGGTTACGGCCGTAAACATGGGCTTGATGGGAGCAGAGCAGGCACCTTTGAAATTGACCGTAATGGGTTCAGATTTGGAAGATGCACGTGAGTTTGCGATCAAGGCGGAAGAGATTTTACGCAATATCCCTGGAGCTACAGGTGTGAAATTGACTTCGGAAGATGGTAACCCTGAGATCCGTGTTCAAGTGGACCGTGATAAGATGACTTCACTTGGATTGAATGTGGCTACTGTAGGTATGACCATGCAGACAGCATTCTCGGGTAACACGGACAATAAATTCCGTGCAGGTGATAACGAATATGATATCAATATCCGTTTCGCTGAGAGTGGAAGAGCAAATATCAATGATGTGAGAACCTTGAAGTTTATCAATAACCAAGGGGCGACCATTTCACTGGATCAGTTTGCAACCGTAGGTTACGGCTCAGGACCAACATTATTGGAACGTCGTGATAAATCACCGGCGGTATCTATCCAAGGTTCGGTAGTTGGTCGCCCAATGGGTACCGTAGCTGCTGAATGGGAAGAAGGATTCTCTAAGTTGGAGCGTAAGCCAGGTGTAGTATATGTATGGGGTGGTAACATGGAAAGTCAAACTGAAGGTTTCGGTACCTTAGGAGTAGCTTTGATTGCATCCATCTTATTGGTGTACTTGGTTATGGTTGCTCTTTACGATAGTTTCTCTACTCCATTTGTGGTATTGTTCTCGATTCCATTGTCATTCATCGGAGCGTTATTGTTACTAGCATTAACGAACCAGACCTTGAACATCTTTACCATCTTGGGTATTATCATGTTGATCGGTTTGGTGGCGAAGAATGCGATCCTATTGGTTGACTTTGCCAACCATAGAAAAGAACATGGGGACAGTACACATGACGCTTTGGTTGCTGCCAACCATGCCCGTCTACGTCCGATCTTGATGACAACCATCGCGATGGTTTTCGGTATGATCCCGATTGCATTGGCAACAGGTGATGGTGCGGATACCAACAGAGGTTTAGCGATTGTAATTATCGGGGGACTTTTATCGTCTCTATTATTGACCTTGGTTGTCGTACCGGTAGTTTACTCGATCTTCGATGGTTTCGGTCGTCGTTGGGGTAAGAAAGAAAAAACGGATTATGCTGAATTGATGGAAGCGGATTATGTTCCAAACGAACATTATGTTGACGAAATGGAAGTTAAGCATAACTAAACTTGAACAATTAATTTTCTAAATACTAAAGGCCTGGAATTCGTTTCAGGCCTTTTTTATTGATAATAGGTAAATTTTAGCGTTCATTTTTGCTGGAAATGGATTAGAAATTGATGGAAATCGACGGAAAAGCAGGTGGTTAAACATGTAATTTATTTCTGGTAAAATCATTGTTTTTTGTGGTTTTAAGACAGATTTATGATTTTTTGAGACCGATAAAACCTTTACTTTTTTTAGAAATATATCCTTCTATCGTGAAATTTACCGTACTTGGTACAAAGCAAATTCCTCCAACGAATCGAATTAAATTTGAAATCGGTTTTTGGGTCGAGATATTTAAAGATCACACACACTAACTATTATGCTAACGGCCTGAATCCGCAAGGATACAGGCCGTTTAATTTTTTCCGTTTTCTTTTAATCGCCATCGTGGTCATCGACCTTATTGGGGTTAGGAGGGAGCGGATTGGTATCACCTTCCGGACGCTTTCCGGTATCCGATTGTACTTTTTCGTTGTCCTCCCTTGGTTGTTCAGGTTTGTCTTTTTCTAATTCTTCAGGTCTTGTTTCATTCTGTTTGCTCATGATCTGTTTATTAATTGTTTCTATGCTTAGAACAAGAGAGGCAGCTTTATGTTCGGAACAATTGTTGATTGCATAAGCAAACATTTTAATTTGATGGCTGTTTCTAACAGATAGAGAGCAACGATAATTTATGGAAAAACAAGAAAGCAAAGGATTTTTTAAGGATACATTTCAAATATTAAAGAATACTGTCATGGGGTTTATGAATGAGGACAGTATGAAGTACAGTGCATCACTAGCTTATTATACGATATTTTCCCTTGGTCCCATATTGGTTTTGATGATCTCCCTGGCAGGGATCTTTTATGGAGAGGATGCCATCAAAGGTAAGTTGTTTTCAGAGTTGAATGAGCTTGTTGGACTGACCGCTGCCCGTCAGATTCAGGACGTAATCAAGAACCTGAGTCTTTCTGGTAAATCTAATCTGGCCCTTATCGTCAGTATCGTGACCTTGATCATCGGTGCCACTACGGTATTTGGGGATATGCAAAACTCCATCAATAAGATTTGGCATGTCAAGGCTAAACCCAAAAAGGGCTGGTTAAAGATGATTATGGACCGTTTGCTTTCTTCTTCCTTGATCATTGGATTGGGATTCTTATTGGTCGTGACTTTGGTTGTCAATGGTATTATCCTGGCCTTTACCGATAGGTTATTACGATTTTTCCCGGATATGACGGTCTATGTGATGGATTTAATCAATTTTGCATTGACCTTCGGTATCACTTTTATCCTCTTTGCCGTGATCTTTAAGGTGCTACCCGATGTGAC
Organism: Sphingobacterium sp. NPDC055431; assembly: GCF_053644255.1. NCBI lineage: Bacteria > Pseudomonadati > Bacteroidota > Sphingobacteriia > Sphingobacteriales > Sphingobacteriaceae > Sphingobacterium > Sphingobacterium sp. NPDC055431. The sequence goes on along the minus strand of NZ_JBSHLH010000016.1, from coordinate 26,321 downwards.
CATCAGCTGGAGGCCTGTAAAGGCAGGAGCCCTTTTTACAGCTATATTGTTCGCTATTGGTCGTTTTGGAATTGGTTTTTATCTACAATCATCCGACACGGAGTCTACCTATGGTACGGCGGCATCCATTGTCTTGATCTTGTTATGGGTGTACTATACGGCCGCCATCCTTTATTTTGGAGCCATATTTACCCGAGAGTTCGCTACGTTCCATGGCATCAGTATTGAACCTTCTGAATATGCCGTTCATGTAGAATTAAAAGAGATAGAAAGGAATGTCAGTGAAATCCCCCCCGCGCCACTAACTGAGGAGGAAAGGGTTATTGAAAAATAATCAATTGAAGATGCTGTCTATAGGAATCCAGATAAATCTGGGGCGGTAAACGGAGGCTTTCTTCCACCATAGTCTTTCACTGTAGGTATTGATGTTATAACTGACCAATACGCTGTTGTTTCTCCTGATCTGAGGATGGAACATGGCATTGTAGGTGAATAGGCTATCTGATTTAAGTTCGGGTTCATTGATTTGATAGAGCAGTTTCTCCTGTGCAAATGGTCCTTGGAAATTATCAGCGGTATAGGAAAGGATCTTTCCAGGTATCTGATAGCGATCTTGGTTGATCAATACAATCTTGCCATTGAACTCCCGAACACTGAATTGCTCGGAAACCATACTGTTTATGCCCTTGATGGCTTGGCTTTTATCAGCTTCTTTTACCCAATTGCTACCATTCCAATATTCTAATTTTTCTAATTTGCTCCCTTTTATGCGAGCTCGCATAACATGCAATTCCGACCTGAAGTTTTTGTTGTCTGCTTTCGAACCATAGATATAGAGCACATTATCTTTTCGGAGGATGGCATGTCCATAATGAATTGGGTTACTGCCTGCAATAAATGGAGAACGATCCAGAATGTTATAGTTCACAGGATCCAGCAACAGGAAATCACAGCCTTCATATTGAAAGGCAAATGGTCCTTTTTCGTTAGCTTTCTTGCTGTATTTGGCCATAAATACCAGTAGCTTTTCCTTGTAGATTATTGCATCTCCTGGCCAATACCAGTACTTGCCTTTTTCTTCTTCCTTCACATCAATAAAGGAACTGGGTTGATCAAAATTACCGGAATATAGGCTTCTGATGGAATCCTTGCTCATGAGCGTTGCGGTATTCCCTAAGATAAACTTTGATGGCTGCTGCCTGATATTATCTTTGATAGGGCCAAGGAAAGAGTCTCCCCAGAGGAAGAGCGATTTTCCTTGGCCTAGATCTATTGAAATGCTTCCATCTGCTCCTGATATCCCAATAGGGTTTTCTGGCAGCAGCAGGTCTGTAAATGCGCTATCTACCTGAATGGTATCCCTTAAAGCTACCTGTGAAGCCTCAGCTTGGTTGATGGCCGTTATGACCACAAGTAAAAGGCTCCATTTTGAAAGCTTCTTCATCAATTATTTATTGTAAAAATCCTTGACCTTTTTCTCTAAATCCATGATAATGGCATTTGCAAAGTCCTTCTTTAAAATTTGTGAAGCATGGTATAAAGCTCCTGGGCTGAATACATTCACCTCCATGATCTTGTCGCCAACGATATCTAAACCAACTAGGTACATATTATCATCTTTAAGCTGTTGGGATACCTTGCCAACGAGGTTCAGGATATTTTCATCAATGATAGCTTCTTCCGGTTTAGCCCCTTGGTGGATATTGCTACGGATTTCATCTTCTTTTTGGACTCTCCTGACTGCGGCATACTTTCCATCAACGATCAATGGTTCGCCATCCATCATAAAGAATCTAATATCGCCTTTTTTTGCTTCAGGAAGGTATTCCTGTGCAATGACATAGCCATCCCTCGCAATGGCCTCTACAGTTTGTTTTAGGTTTTGGCGTTCTTTATAGTCGATCATAAAGACATTTTTGCCTCCAGAACCTTTTAAGGGTTTAAGGATGATCTTATCCTTTTGTTCCTCCAAGAAACGAAGGACATCGTCGTGGTTTCTGGTGACCAAGGTTTTGGGACGAACGGATTTTGGAAAATTCTCCAGATAGAGTTTGTTGTTGGCTTGGACCAAATAATCAGGGTCATTGATGACATAGCGACCATTCCTTTTGACGATCTGTGCAAACTGGATTCCCGCTGCAGCGGCCCAAGGTCTATTGAGCATGTCCAGGGTAGGGTCAAACCTAAGCCAAAGGACATCGATCTCGCCTAAATCGACCAAGGTCTTTTCAGCATCTTTCAGGTGTTTTACAAAATCTGCTCCATTGCTGAGGCCATGTTGGGGGTTAATGACGCGGCAATGCGCCAAGACGGTCTGTTCATCTTCATAAACAAAATCTGCCAAGCCAATGTAAAGAACGGAATGTCCTCTTTCAAGGGCTTTGAGGGCCAGCATGGTCGTCGTGAATTTTTCCTCTTCTTTGTGAGACTGGTTGATTAAGATCGCTATTTTCATATATGTTGTTGAAAAAATTTCTTATTGAATTAATTTAAAAATGCTGCCTTTCCTTTTCACGTCCTTCCATTGTGGACTGAACTCTGGGAAGAGGTAGCGTGGTGTGATAGCAGGGGGGATCAAGATTTCCTTTTGGAGGAGATCCTTGATAATGGGCAGGTAATCCTTTCGGATTTTTCCCATCATGAGCAGGTGTACATTGTTGCCATCCTTCAGGTAATTCAGCAGCTCCATAATCCCTTTCAGGTAAAGGGCATCCTTGGTCAGGCCACCACCCCGATAAACGCGCATGACAATCTGAAAGGCCGTTTCGGGCTGAAAACTATATTGTTCAACGAGCATGTTGAAGGTGTCGATAAATGAATTGCCCAAAAGCATGTTCTGCACTGCAATAACACGTGCTGCAATGATGCGCAGGCGATCATTGTTCAATCCGCCTACAATGTATTCCGCTAGTACGGCAAGTCCTTCCTGCAGTTCTTCATAGCCGGGAACACCTAAGCTGAAGATGCTCAACGGTTGCTGTCGTCCATTGAAATAAGTGACCACATGGGTTCCGATCTCATGCTGGATCAAGGCTTCAGCCCGCTTGCGGGTCAGTCTATATTCCTTGCTGATGTTCAGCACGCCGCGGTTGACCATCACGCCAGAGATATCTTCACGGACACGGACAGGGCTATTAAATTCCTGGTTCTGCCTCTGTAAAAACTTGATTTCATCCCTTGCCAGTTTTGCAAACTCATTTGCACTGATATAATCATCACTTTTTTTGATCGGTTCTTCAGGTTCTGTGACCATCAGGATGGCCATAGCTGACTTGTATAGTTTCTCTGAGACGTTGCCAAAGACCTGTAGACTGCCGTGCAGGAAGTCCTCCTTGCCACGATCGGCAATCATGCTGACCATAGAGTCCAATTCGGTCCGCTTATCCCGAAAGATATAGGCCATGGTAGGATCGTAAATATCTTCTATTCGAAGATTGTACAGTCTCCGCTTGACCAAATCGGGGTCAATGTGCATGGGCCTATAGAGGAACTTGGGTGTTTTCCAGTACTTGTCTTTTTTGAACTGTAACCAGGCTTCATGCGCATTCAATGGAGTCACCATCAAGAGAAAGTCGAATTTGGTGCTTTCCTGGGCCAATGATTTATCGATATCGATCATCAAGGGCGTTAGTTCCTGATGGAAGTTGAGCCTTTGTGCTGTGGCATTGAGATGGGTGTAGACGCGCAGGAACTCAAAGAACAATCGGGAAAGGGACTTCGCTAGAGTTTCGCGATATAAGCGCATCAAGATCGGTAAGACCTGATCCTCATCTTCAATATAATTCTGTTTTATGGAAAGCCCCATATAGAGAATCTGCTTGTTCTGTAATTCTTTCTTGCTGAACAGAGCTGAAACATCCAAAGGTTGAGGGATATTAAGATCCTTCGCCAGGGAAACATTGATTTCACGGGCTTCCTTTTTGATGTTCTTCTGAAAATATTCAGCCAGCGGCAGCATATCCTTTTGCCCCACATGGACCATGATATCCTCCTTCTGTCCCGGTTCAGCAGTCCATGCCTCGACTAACAGACATGCGCCAAACTCTTCAGCCAGCCGCTGGGATATAGGTTTTATCCATTCCTCCAGATCAAATTCCTTGGACCGACAGACAATGCTGGCATTTTCCGTTTTGGCAAGATCCACCAACATCTTGTCCCTCTTTTCTGCACTGGGCACTCTGTAAATAAAGATATAGGGAACAATTTTGTTGAAGATGAACTTGCCTACGTTGGGAATCTGATAATGGACTGCATTCCGCTTATTGATAGCGTTTAAGATTCTTAAAAGGGGTTTGTTCTTATCTTGAATCATTTTTAAAGTACTGTTTTAAGACCTGGATTGAATTCATTAGAAGTTGTTTGCAGGAGACTACCCTTGGAAGGTCAGGAGCACCGGTCCACTCGTCCATAAAATCCTTTCGGAATTCGATGGATAGGACACAGCCATATGCTCCGAATTTTTTGTTGATCAACTGGGATAGGTATCCTCCCTTAAATTTAATGTTTTCTCGAATATCAATCGGTCCATCGTACAAGCTATCCTTGCTGATGAAACCCATTAACTGATCAATCAGGGGTTGCCACTTTGGATCGACATAGGCTGTTCCAAGGTTGATTTGCGGATTGATTTCGGTGTCAACTTCTTCCTCAGATCCATTGCGCTTGGCATTATAGCTATGGATATCATACACTACAAAATAGCCATATTGGTCGATGGTTTCTTGGATCTGCTCTTCAATTTCCTGATAGATGTTTTTATGGTCTAGGTAGAGTTCTGTAACAATATTTTCGGGAAGGCTGTCTTTCCAGACCTGCAGTCCCCAAGCTTGATCGGGACGCAGATATACCGAATCTTCAATCTTTCGGTTGAGATCAAGTTGGAACCGTGAGGAGCCGACGATAAATTGATTCATAGGTAATTCAGCCATGACAGCTGTAAATGGATCCTCCTCACGCAGTCTTTCACTTTCATTGAGATTGATATATGGGTCAATAAAAGGATCGATCTGCTGTCCATCATGAATCGCAAAAGCCCAAAAGGGGCTATCTATTCTTTTAATGAAATACTTGGTGAATTTTGCCATAAATATCTTTTCTACTTTAATGAACAATAAATCCATTAATTAGTTTTCTGCAAGGTTTTGAGAGGTTTATTGATTTTAGGGAAAAGCGAGGTTTGCTAATTATTTTACAAAAAATTATTAAATACATAATATCAGGGTCTTTATTTGCGTTTTAGTTTTATAACCAGTTAAAAAGGAGGTTGTTATGAACCTAATTCAACGCATTGAACATTGGGGAGATGCCCATCATCCGAGATGGATCGATTTTATGAGGATTGTACTCGGGATTCTGATCTTTGCAAAAGGAATAAGCTTTATTATGGATCGTGATTCAGTCGCTACTTTGATCGAGAAGACACATTTTCAATTATCCATTTGGAGTGCAGTGCACTATGTGGTGTTTGCCCACCTTGTTGGCGGGATATTCATCGCATTGGGACTTTGTACCCGATTGGCGGTAGCTCTTCAGATTCCCATCCTGATAGGTGCGGTATTCTTTGTGAACATTACGAATGGATTCAGCTTTTTGAATTCAGAATTTTGGTTGTCCCTAGTGGTACTTTTACTCCTTATCTATTTCTTGATCGTAGGTTCAGGGCCAATGTCACTGGACAAAGCGATGGATAAGCCAGGTTATAAAAGACAAATTTAATAGGTTAGAAAACCTATAAAGATTTCTTAGTTTTATTTGGAAAGGCCTTGTTAGCAAGGCCTTATTTTTTTGCTTTACTTATTACCATAGGTCAACGCTTTCCGGTTAAGGAAGGGTTAACTTTGTATTACTAATAAGGAGAATACCATGAAAGAAAAACAAATTGAAAGGATTCTTAAACCTGGAATGCCACATTTTGTCGGGGATGGTTTTAGAGTGCATAGTTTTATTCCTTCTGCTATTCCAATGCAGAGAATGGATCCATTTATTGTATTTGATTATAACTCAAAATATAACTTTCCAGCGAGTGAAATCCCAAAAGGGGTAGGAGTGCATCCACACCGTGGATTTGAAACGGTGACCTTAGCCTATAAGGGCAGGGTAGAGCATGCGGACAGCAGTGGCGGTGGTGGAATTATCGGTGAGGGTGATGTACAATGGATGACCGCTGCTTCTGGTGTATTGCATAAAGAATTCCATGAATCGGAATGGAGCAAGAATGGTGGTGAATTTCAAATGGTGCAATTATGGGTAAACCTGCCAGCTGCACATAAGATGTCGACACCAAAATATCAGGCTTTGGAAAATAAGAACATCCCAAAGGTTGATATAGATGGTGGATTAGGATATATTGAGGTTGTGGCGGGTGAATACCAAGGAACCAAGGGTGCTGCGAGTACCTTTTCGCCCGTGAACTTATTCAATGCTAAGTTGAAGGCCAGGGCTAAAGTAGATTTTGAATTTCCAGAGGACTTTAATACGGGATTGTTAGTTCTGGAAGGCTCTGTCAAGGTCAATGGACAGGATGTTGCAACCGATCATTTTGTTTTGTTTGCAAACAAGGGTGAAAAGATCGAGTTGGAAGCTACAGAGGATGCTTTAGTCTTGGTTTTGAGTGGCGAACCGATCAATGAGCCCATCGCAGCTTATGGTCCATTTGTCATGAATACCGAGGACGAGATCAAACAAGCGTTCCGTGATTTTCAAACTGGCAAATTCGGTTACCTGGAAGATTAATATTTCCATCGATAAATAAACAAGGGTAGAACATGTTGTTCTACCCTTGTTGCTTTTAATAGTTAACCGACAATCCTACTCCAAATCCCATGTCCGAATCATAATGGGTTCGGACCCCTAAATTCTTGGTCAGGATATAACGCAGGTCGCCCATGTATTCTAGATCGGAGTTGACCATCACTCCGGCTCTTAATCTTTTGGTTACTGGTATGTCTTCACGCATCAATTGCAATCGGACATTTCCATCATGGTATACTTCGGCCTGGAATCTTACCAGCATAGGCAGCATATAGGTAAAACCGGCAGAGAGTAAAGCTCTTTCGTTTTTGCTGTTCCGCTGTCCGAAGATGTTCTTTTCCGGACCGTGATTGTCCATTCTCCTATAGCGATAGTCAAAACCGATAAAAGGCATGAACCATTGCATCTTTCCAATGTATCGGCCTAGATGGGTTTCGACCTCATAGCCGTGCATATCAGAATAGCCTAATCGCCATTCGGTAGTGAGGCTATATCGGGTGTTGTGCAACATCAATTCGCCATCGTTTCCATTGGTCGCAAAATCATTTTGGATCATGAAGTGCTTCATGTTGCTTTCTTTTTGCAATTCGCGATATGCCCATGCTTTATTTGGCAGATATGGATTTGGCTGTTGGTCTTCGGTGCTGAACACGCGGTTCATCCCTGCCATCATATGGTAAAGGATATGGCAATGGAAGAACCAATCCCCTTCCACATTGGATAGGAATTCAATGGTATCTGTTTCCATAGGCATAATATCCAAGACATTCTTTAATGGCGCATAATCTCCCTGACCATTGATTACCCTAAAGTCATGTCCATGAAGGTGCATGGGGTGTCGCATCATTGAATTGTTGTACAGGATGATCCTTAGGATTTCGCCTTCCTTTATGAGGATTTTGTCGCTTTCGGCAAGAACTTTATTGTCCATGCTCCAAACATATCGGTTCATGTTACCTGTCAACTCAAACTTCATTTCCCTAATTGGGGCATTTTTTGGCAGGGTTGTCTTCGTAGGAGATCGAAGCATACCATAGTTTAAGGTCACGATATCGGAACTAGCATGTTGACTATGGTCCATAGCTTCCATTTTGGAATGGTCATGCCCGGTTGCTTGTTCCTCCTTATTTCCCATATCATGCATGGAATGGTCTTCCTTGTGGGAAGAGCTGTCCTGGGCTCCATGGTTTTGATGATCTTGATGTCCTTTCTGATCTTGGATCTCAGGATACATGACGGTATTCATGTCCATTTTCTGCAGGCTCATCTTCATCCCCATATCGTCGAGGTCGCCATTCATTTTCATCATGTCGTTCATCATCTTCATTCCTTCGAAGTATTTCAACTTCGGTAAAGGACTGACCAATTGCTTGACACCGGAACCTAAATACATGGAAACATGATTGGTCCTGTCTTCAGGAGTTGCCATAAATTCATAGGCGAAGCCATCCTCCGGAATGGTCACAACGATATCATAGGTTTCTGAAACTCCGACAATCAAACGGTCGACTTCGACTGGTTCTACATCATTGCCATCATTGGCTACCACCGTGATTTTCCCACCGGCATAAGTCAGCCAGAAATAGGAGGAAGCACCGGCATTGATTACTCTCAGCCTTACCTTATCCCCAGCTTTGAACTGCGAATATGTCTGCTCTGATGTACCATTCAACAAGAAACGGTCATAATACACATCACTGACATCCATGGCCAGCATGCGCTTCCATTCGTTGGTAAGCTTGGTATTAAAATGGCCATCTTTGATTGCCTCTGCATAACTTTGGGTTGCATTCTTCTTGATGGCAAACCAGTCGTTGGCATTGTGGAGCATTCGGTGCACATTATCGGGATCCATATTGGTCCACTCGCTTAACACAATCGGGATTTCAGGAAGGTCATCAATCCCTTTTCTAAAATTGGGGTCCTCAGCTCTTTTTTTCAGGATCATCGCACCGTACATACCGATCTGCTCCTGCATACCGGAATGGCTATGGTACCAATGGGTTCCGTCTTGGATGATCGGAAACCGATAGGTAAAGCTGCTGTTTGGGGCGATCGGCATCTGAGTCAGAAAAGGAACTCCATCTTCCTTGTTCGGTAAATAGACGCCATGCCAGTGTAGGGAAGTCCCTTCCTTGAGTTTGTTGTGTACATGGATTTCTGCAGTATCACCTTCAGTAAAGGTCAATGTAGGCATAGGGATCATGCCATTCACTGCCACCGCCCTACGGTCCTTACCTGCATAGTTTACCATGCTGTCTGTTACATTCAGGTCGTAACGCACAACTTTTTGGGAAAAACCAACTGTTGAGCATAGCAAAAATGTACAGATCAATATGTATTTGATTTGTTCTCTCATGAATACCTCTTACGTGTTTAAATAATAGATTTACAGCAATGGTTTTAGATTTTTTCCTTTACCTCGCCGCAGCTCATCATTTTAGATCCGTAATAAGGGTTTTTAATTGCCTCCTCATTGCTTAGCCAATGTGCACCTTTATTGTTGTTTGCCATCGGGCAATATTGCCAATAAAGGCCTTCACTTGCTTTTGAAGTTTTGGCCAATTCATACATATGGTTGGAAAGGGCCATGAAAGTATTTCTTTGGCCTTCCAGTTTGCCATCCTTTGAAATTGCTGTAGATGCCTTTTCCATGCTTCCTTTCACTTTCATCCATTGCTTGTGTTCATTGTCTGCAAGTGCTTTCATGTCTACTTTTAGAATGCTTTGGCCTAGCTTTTCGGCAGCAATCGCTGCTTTTTTCTGGTCACTGCTCACTAAGGCATCCTTCAAGGTCAGATAATTTTGGAATACAGGCGCTAGCCCTTTAGCTTGGCTTGCATCTTCATGCTGAGCAGCTGCCTTAGGCATGTTATTGTGGTTCATCTGAGCATGTGGCCCACCTTTCACCTCGTGGTTTCTGTCGTATCTGCAACATTCGTGCAGGTTGGCATATACATCGTCTGGTGCCCTGAATTGCGCATTGTCATATCCCGCCTGGGCAATTTTCTTCAAAACAGCTTCCTCACTGGTCTTTGTTGTATCAAAGGTGATTTCGGCTTGTTTCTGTTTGGTGTCCCATGTTACTTTTGCGATTTTGCCTTCCGAACCATTCGTTTCAATAGTCTTTTTGCACATTCCGCAATTGCCGTTTACGGCTACCGTTACTGTTTTTGAATTGTTGATTTGAGCTATACTAGCATTTATACCTAAGCCCAGGATAAGGCCTAAGATTAAGGATATCTTTTTCATCTTTTAATTTTTTAATACATATAAATAACCTGGCAAACCTGATTTGCCACTAAATTCTAAAACCAATAGGTTTTTGTAGCTTGTATTAAACTATTTTGGGAGGGATGAAAATCGAAGAATATCCGGTGGTTTCTTGAAAAACCAATAATGTAGATATCTTTTCCCTATGAGTAGGGATATGGAAGTGAAATTCAAATGATGGGTTGGAATAGAGGCAACAGCTATGGTTTGCCATCATTGGACAGCAGCAGGTGCTATCGCCACAGTTACTGTTGTCTTTATTGCTCTGAGGTTGATCGTGCGCTTCAGTGTCGCAACAACTATGCTCATCAGCAGTATGATGTTGGTCAGTTTCACAATTTGTTTCCACAGCGATCCTTTCCTGATGTTCCGTACAAGCAAATGTAAGCTTGGGGCCGATCAAGGCAATGAGTGTGAAACAGATTATGTAAACTATCTTCGTCATCATGTGATATTTACAAAGCTAGGGAAAAAAATCAGAAAGCGAAAGCTCGGTAAAAGTGAAGGCCCAGGTTGGGAACCTGAGCCTATAGTCACTAACTATTATTAATTATACCTTGCTATTTTATTTTTGAAGATCACTATCTTCTTTCTCTAGGTGGTACTTGGCAAGAGCCATTTACCGAACATCCCCCAATATTCATCAAGGGTAAAATCGTAAATAGTACGCCTAAGCCGGCTATTAGCCACATCTCTGCTTTAACCCCTTGGATAATAATGAGGATACCCATTACCAATCGCAATACCCGCATCACATTCCATTGGGACAAATAAATCTTAACTTTATCCATTTTTTCTCTCCAATTTTATAAATAATTCCGATCCTTTTCTTGGCACAATGCTATTGTAGCAAAGTTCCATCTTCTCAAGTTTGAAATAAGGCTCAAAAAGCTTGCTGTATTCTTCAGCAGACCCACCAAATGGAGGACCTTGCTTTTCGAATTCAATTCCAAATAAAACCCCTGCAATCTTTCCTTCAGATCCCAAAAGCGAATGTGCTTTTTTTACATAATCCGGACGAAGCTTTGGCTCCAATGCACAGAAAAATGTTTGTTCTAGCATCAGGTCATACTCCCCTTCATGTTGAAAGAAATCGCCTAATATGATCTCAATGTTTGCTTGATCCTTAAATCTTTCCCTTACCTTTTCAATAGCCTTTGGTGCAATATCGATCAAGGTTAAATCAGTGAAACCTTGTTCTAAGAGGTAGGCAGCTTCATAGGCATTCCCACATCCAGGGATCAATATTTTCGCATCCTTGTTTGGATAACTGTCCATGAAGGCTACAATAGGAGTAGAGGCATAGCCAATATCCCAACCTGTCTGTTGGTTTTCCCAACGCTCATTCCAGAAGTTCTGATCTAAAGATGTTTCCATTGAGTGATTTTTTAAGAACGCTACTCTTTATTTCTTACAAAGAATAGCACAAAAGTGTAGATTAATATTATGTTGCTCTGTATCTTTTGTTACACAGCTCTTTAGTATGCAATTGACGAAAATAGAAGAAAGTTTCTCAAGGAGAATTCAAAGATGAAATAAAGCTAAATAATTGCCTTTTTTACAAACCCACTAGCCTTGGTATTCCATCAGGACCATATCAAAACCTTTAGCCCAATAATCGGGAACTCTTTCTTTGACCTGAAAGCCCATCTTTTGATAAAATCCCTCGGCCATTTGTGAAGTCCTTACAATCAATCTTTGGATATGGGGCATTTGCTGAACATGCAGGATTCGATGTTGGGTCAATAAAGTCCCTGCTCCATTTTGCTGCAAGGTCTTATCTAGGAAATCCCAACTTAGACGCGCCGTGATTTGATCTTCATCGTAATTGATCCCTCCAGCACCAACTATCTGGGCATCTTTGATGACTACAAAATAATCTTCTATCTCTTGTTCCAGATAATGGAAGAGGTCCTGCGTCTCGCTAGGGTCAAAGAAATCCGGAACATTGCTGTTGAAAACACCGATGATCTCTTGGAAGTCTACGGGCTGGTATCGACGGATGGAGAATGTGTTCATGGTACCATATTTTGGATTAAACCATTTTATAACGTTCAAAGGACTGCCAATATTTGTCCTTGAAGAAATCGAATGAAAGATTGAGTTGGTCATGATATTTGATCAGCAATCGCTCCATGACCTCTGTGGCCTTGCGGAATTCCCTACAGGCAATGAAAGTTTCCCTTAATCCATCCACAGTCTCCGATCCCAAGAAGATATAACCATCCCTGCTAGGGAGTTCTTCCTCCAGGTCTTCTTCAAACCTGGAAATGTCCTCATAGGTTTCCGGACTTGGAAAGCCAGCGTCTGTTTCCGAATCATAGGCATTCATGGTCACCAAAATCCATGGATGGGATGCTTTATGGTCCCAGTCTAAGACCGAGGTGTTGATGGTTGACAAAATGGTTTTGCCGCCTTCTACCGTTCCTTCAAATCCCGAGAAGCGGTCATCGCTGGAATCATGTCTTACATCCTGGTACTTCTCTACAAACTCCTTCTCCCGCCAATTGATGTAATCAACCAACTTGTTCAAGGGAATCAATTCCTCCTGTAGGTTTTGAGGACCTCGTACATCGATCTTATCAATGCATTGGATCATGGTTTCCTCGCCTAAATAGTTGTCCAGAAAAATAAAGATGCCATTCAGGATCTCTTCTCTAGATTCCTCATGATAGGGATCATAAACAAACATCAGGTCTATTTTATCGGGATAATTATCGTGAAGGATGGGATAGAACTTTATGTTCTCCTTATCAAAATGAAGGTCATGCATGCGGATCGCAAAATCCTCATTGTTGGATTCGGGTTTCAAGGCAGTAAATTTCCAGTTTTCGATGTCTGGGGCAGCTTCCACGATCTTTTCTGCCCACAGCACATTCTTGATGATGCCATCAGGCGTAAAAACCAGTTCGGCCTTTTTATCTTTGTCCATTCCAACCAAGAAAAACACTTTTGGTTCCACTCTATCCAACTCAGGTGCAAAGATGTTGATAAACTTTTCTTCAACATCTTTTCCCGATTTGATGACTTGATAGAATTCCTTAGCTCGGGCTTCGAACCAATGCCAGAATTCCTGATAGCCTTTATTCAAATTGGTAGAAGAAATGGGTTTTTCGCTGCTCATATTTATGGAATTTACTTGAATGTAATAGATGAAAATCACCAATTCTTAAATATAAGGATATAAAAAAACCTATCCTAAAAAATATCTAGGATAGGTTTTTTTTATATGTTGGTCAATTTATGCTAGAGGCTCTGGAGCTTCTTCTTCAAACAAAGGAAGTTCTTTGATGATATTGTACCAAGTAATGATCTTTTTGATATCAGAAGAGTAAACTCTTGCTTCGTCATGATTAGGTGCTACCTCTCTAAAATACTCACGCAAAGTGTTTCCGTCAGCTTTTACATCTGGCGTGTTGCCTCCGTTTGATTTGATGGTCTCAAACACGTCCAATAGACGGATTTCCTCGTCCTCACCATAAATAGTGATGTCTTCTAGCGTAGCCATTTTGGTAGTCGATAGATTCACTACCGATTTGATTTTACTGCCATCTAGCGATTCAAGAACGAATCCACCTTTGTTTTGACCGATCAATTTAAATAATCCTGGTTTGCCAGTAACTGACACTAATCCTCTTAAATTCATTTTTTGCTTCTTATATAAGAATTAATCTTCAATAATTTCTACTCCTAAAATACGATCACCTTGACGGATATCATCAACAACATCAACGTTCTCGATTACTTTTCCAAAACAAGTGTGGTTGTGGTCTAGGTGAGCTGTATTGTTACGGCTGTGGCAGATAAAGAATTGTGATCCACCAGTGTTTCTTCCAGCGTGAGCCATTGAAAGAACACCACGGTCATGCTGTTGGTTTCCACCGTCCAATTCACAATCGATCTTGTATCCCGGACCACCTGTGCCCGGCATTCCTGTTGCACCTTCGCGTGTATTTGGACATCCGCCTTGAATTACGAAATCAGGAATAACTCTGTGAAATGTTAAACCATCATAATATCCTGATTTAGCTAACTTAATGAAGTTCGCTACTGTATTTGGAGCATCTTCTGTGTAAAACTGCACAGTCATGTCGCCTTTTTCTGTTTTGATAATCGCTTTGCTCATTATTTCTGTCCTTAATGTTGTAATAGCCTACAAAGATAAGGTTTCTGCGTAAATTCTAAAGATTGTACATTAAGATGTTGAATCCCAGTTTTTAAGCTGTCGTTTACAATCCCTATATTTACTTTAAAGAAATAAAATTTCCATAATATATATGCAAAAATTAGTCATTCGGGATTGGGCAGAATCGGATCGACCGCGCGAAAAACTACTTGAACAAGGTAGAAGGGCAGTAACCGATGCCGAACTTCTAGCCATCCTCATTGGTTCCGGTTCAAGACATGAAACAGCAGTTGAACTCTGCAAAAGACTCCTCAGCTCGGTCAGCAACGACTTATTTAGGCTCAGCAAAATGGATGTCAAGGAGCTTTGTCAGTTTAAGGGGATTGGAGAAGCAAAGGCAATCAGTATCATTGCGGCGCTGGAGCTTGGTCGAAGGAGGCAAGAGTCTGATGTACAGGAAAAACCTGTGCTCAACAGCAGCAAAAAAGCCTATGAATTTTTAAAACATCTTTTAGAAGACCTTAGCCATGAAGAATTTTGGGTGATTTTCCTGAATACCAGTTGCAAAGTCTTGGACAAACAGCTCATCGGCAGAGGAGGCAACGACTTTACCCCTGTAGACGTTCGGATCATCCTTAGGTTTGCCCTTATGAACAAGGCTAACTCCATTATTCTAGCCCATAATCATCCTTCAGGAACCTTAAGGCCCAGTGATGCCGATAGGACCCTGACCAAGAAAATAGCACAGGCGGCCAAATTGATGGACATCCATGTACACGACCATCTTATCATTACAGATGAGAGCTATTATAGCTTTCGGGATGAAGGTTTGCTTTCCACCTGATTTCTTACCCTATGTCAATGCACAGCAAAACTTAATCCCTGAACTTTGTGTTAATTATTAAAGGAGGAGAATATCATGGCAAAATTTTTTTATCACCCAGCGGACTCCCGTGGACATGCAGATCATGAATGGTTGAAATCGAATCATACGTTCAGTTTTGGAGGCTATATGAATGCCGAAAGAATGAACTTCGGTGCATTACGTGTTTTGAATGATGACAACGTAGCGGCTGGAATGGGCTTTGGAAAACATCCCCATAGCAACATGGAGATTATTTCCATTCCATTAGAAGGCGAACTGGCGCATAATGACAGCATGGGTACGGGTTCAGTCATCAAGAAAGGGGATATCCAGGTTATGAGTGCAGGTACTGGCATTGAACATAGCGAATATAATAACAGCAAGACTGATCCGGTAAAATTCCTTCAGATCTGGGTAATTCCAAATAAGCAGCATGTAGAACCCCGTTACGATCAACAGAGCATCGACTTTAATGCTGCAAAGAATAATTTCTTACAGATCCTTTCTCCTGATCCAGATGATGCAGGAGTATGGATCCATCAAGATGCATGGTTTCATATCGCTGATTTTGAGGCTGGCTATGCACGCCAATATATCATGAAAAAACCTGATCATGGTCTATATATTTTCGTGCTGAATGGAGAGATCGATGTGGAAGGACAGAAGATGCAGAGCAGGGATGGACTTGGGATTGCAGGAGCACAAGATGTAAAGATTAAAGCAGATACCAATGCTGAATTCCTATTGATGGAAGTTCCGGTATAAATATATTATTATTAAGTAAAGGCACTTGTAAGGGTTACAGGTGCTTTTTTATGTTTTCATTTATCCAGCCTAAGCCAATGTATTTATCTCGCGCTTCTTTTCCTTGCTCTTGACAATTAATATAAAATCATTTCCAAGATCCAGATAGCCATATTCATAACAGAATATATACTCCTGACCTTTTGAAGTGATTATCCTATGGGTATGGTATTTCAAGGAGAAACCTTCCGTGAGGAGTTTATCTTTGTTTGTTTTCAGCATTTTCTCCTCAGCAAGTAAAATCCTCAGGATCTTTCTGTTCTTTCGGAGCTGGTTGTTGATTTTTTTCAAAAGGTCGCTATCCCTACTATTCTCCCTGTTATTATAGGCGTTTCTGCATCCATCGTTGCAAAACCTTTTGTCGGTCCTTCCGCGCAATACCTCTTCACATTCTTTACATGTTCTTATACCCATGACATAAATGATTTTAATCGTTTAAAACCGACTACAGTCGTTTTTAACTGTTTGAAATACGAATAAACTTGCTGCCCTTCGTCAATTTTGTACCAGTTACTTAGCTAAGTTAATTGATTAATAAGAAAATAAATATCAAAAATTGAAATTTCCATGAGCACGATAAAAAATTCAGTACAACTATTGGGCAGGTTAGGTCAGGAAGCAGAAATCAAGGTCAGCAGCAATGGGATTCCATATTGCTTCATATCCTTGGTAACTAATGAATATGGTGTCAAGAAGAATGGCGAACAATATGAAAAAAGTCAATGGCATCGGATAGCAGTTTGGGGAGATATGATGTGCAATCAAATGAAAAAACGAGGTAAGAAGGGGAGTCTGTGGCTGATCCAAGGGACGATCTTCTATAAACAGTTTGATGGGGGAAACGGAAATCCCCAGCAATATTGTGAAATCAGGGCTAATAAGCTCATGTTTTTGATGGAGTCGATGGGATTGAACAAGAAATTGCAGACTGAAACCAGTGCATAAGCATCAGGTCCATTACCTATATAAAAAGGGGAGCTGAAATTCATCAACTCCCCCATATTGATTGAAAAAGTTCTTTGACTTATTATGGATGTTGCCAACCAGCAACTTTAGAAACCGTTCTCGGGATATCTACATTGTCCATTTTCTGATGGAATGCTTCCGCACCCACTCCAATCGCATACACTGGGATATAGGCTGCCGAATGGCTGCCTGATGCCCAACTAATCGATGACGCTTTGTTCAAGGCCTTGATCGCTAACGATGCGATTTTATCGTTGGTGGCATACAGACTTTTGCTGGTTTCATTTTTATGTTCTATAAAGCTTTTTTCGTAAGCTTCATGAAGATCTTCATTATCGTCTTCACTTACCTTGATCGCTTTCCACAATCCTAGGTGTTGACCCAAAAATTCTTTAAGTTGATCCCAAGATGCATTCGCATTCTTGGTCCTGAATTCATTGATGGCAGCTGAAAGTGCTTCTTGAGAAATCTTTTGGTTTTCTAGGTTTTTCAAACGAAGGGTAGAGCTTCCGTTTCCAACCCCGATACCGCCGGTCTCATGATCCGCCGTAACGATGATCAAGGTTTCTTCTGGATGTTTTTGGTAGAATTCAAAGGCTTTTTGAACTGCATTGTTGAAATCCCAAACTTCATGTACAGCAGTAGCGCCGTCATTGGAATGGCATGCCCAGTCAATTTTTCCCCCTTCAACCATCAGGAAGAAACCTTTGTCTCCTTGGCTTAAGGATTCTATCGCTGCTGAAGTGATTTCTGCTAGGTTCAAATCTCCTGGTTTTTGATCGATCGCATATTTCAAGGAAACATTGTCCGTTCCTTTTTTGTTCATCAAGATCAGTTTATCTGATTTGTTGGCTTTCTTATAGTCGTCCAAACCATAAAGCAATTTATAACCTGCTTTTTCCAGTTGAGGGAAAATAGAAGCGACCTCTTCCTTTTTAGCATTAGTTGTTGGCTTTAGAAACCCTGATCCAGCAAAGAAGTCAAATTTAGATTTAATGATATCCAAGCCAATTTCATAATACATATCGCGATCGGGTTGGTTGGCAAAGAAAGAAGCCGGTGTGGCGTGGTCGATACTTACTGAAGTCGTAATTCCAACCTTCATTCCTTTTTCTTTCGCCAAGTAGGCAATGCTTTTATAGGACTTCAAACCAGCACTGTCCATAGCGATAACACCGTTCTTAGTCTTGTAACCAACAGCCAATGCTGTACCGCCAGCACCAGAATCTGTTACTCCATGAGATAAGGAATGGGATGTGGCGAACGTGGCAAATGGAAATTGACTGAAAACAGTAGGGGAAACTGAATTTTTACCTGCAAGAGAACTTTTGTATACTTCTGCTGCCTGTACCTGGTTCAAACCCATACCATCTCCAATCATAAAGAAAATGTATTTCGGTTGTTTCTGTGCAAAACTTGAGCCTACAAATAAGAATAAGGCGAGGAATAAATTGAAAAATTTAATGTTCATACCAAATGGATTAATTTATACAAAACTAAGGTTCTCATATTAAGATAATGTTAATTGGCAAAAACAGCTTGTTGCAAACAAAATGTTACACGGATTGTTTCTTCAATTGTACTTATAAACACAGGTTATGGAAAACAATTTATTAGAGCTTGCTCAGCAATACTTCAATGAGCACACTTATAGTACTCTTGCCTCCGAGGAAAACATTTCCCCGGATCAGGCAAAAACAGGAATCGAAACTGTAATTCCTTCCTTATTCTTAGGTTTCCAACGCAAAGCCGGACACGGCCTAGGAAGCCTCTTAGAAACATTGAAATCAAATTTTTCTGGATTTAATTTTTCAGATGTATTGAGGTTTAGCCCTCCTGTACAGGATGTGCCTCAAGATGGGGATACCACGAGAACCGTTTTAAGCTCCCTTTTCGGGAACACTTTTGACCAGGTAATACCCAATACTGCGAATTTTTTAGGGTTGAATACCAACACATTGATTCGCCTATTCTCCGCAGCGATTCCAGCTGTGGTTGGTGCCTTGACCAGCAATGGCCAGCGCTGGGATACTACTTCCATCGAAGCCGACTTGAACAACAATCGTTCAAACTTCCTGAAGGCTCTTCCAACTGGTCTGCCGTTGAATATTTTAGGTGAAGAACCAAAAGGACCAACCATCGTAACAGAAGAAGAAGTGGTAGAAGTGGACCCAATTGTTGATCCAGCAAGGGATGTTCTTGTCGAAGATCCAATCGTGCCTACCTCCAGGGTCCGTCGCGAGGAACCACCTGCTGCGCTTCCTCCAGCAGATGAAGACCGTAAGAAAGGCGCAGGCCTGTGGTGGATACTCCTTCCGATTATCCTTCTTTTATTATGGTTCTTTTTCGGAAAGGGTTGTAACCGTGAAGAGGCTCCGGTATCGGATGCCCATGTGGATTCCTTGATTACTGATTCAGTAGTTAACGAAGACACGACGATGACACCAGCTGAAGTAGTGAGGGAAAGTATTATGGTGACTTTGCCAAATAATACCGAACTCAATGCCTATAAAGGTGGTATTGAAGACCAATTGGTTCAGTTCCTGAACTCAGACTATAAGAGCCTTTCGGATGAGGAATTAAAAGACCGCTGGTTTGATTTCGATAATTTAAATTTCGAAACTGGAACAGCAAATATCCTCCCGGAAAGTCAGGTGCAGCTTGACAATCTGGTGGCCATCCTGAATGCATACCCAGATGCTAAGGTTAAGCTTGGTGGATATACCGATAAGACTGGTGATGAAGCCATCAATAAAAAACTGTCAAATGACCGTGCAATCGCAGTTAAGAATGCTTTTGATGCAAAAGGGGTCGGTAATCGAGTAATGGCAACTGAGGGATATGGTTCCCAATTTGCTAAATACCCTGCTGATGCCCCTGAATCAGACCGCGTGAAAGATAGAAGAGTTGCGATAAGCGTCAGAAAATAATAATTGAAAACCAAAATGGAGCAGCCCAAATTATTTTGGGCTGCTTTTTTTATTGTCAATCCTATTGTTATTTTTGCCTTATGCTTACAGAGAAACAACAAGACATGATCAAGGGAGATTTCGAAAAGTACTTTAAGGATTTGAAATCCAAAAGGAAGGCCCTAGATTTTGAACTCTTTGGTGATTACGCAGCTTCCATCCTCAACTTTTATATCGGTAGTTCATTATTGAACATCCATGAAAAGGAGGAAGGAGCTCTCTTTTTAATTCGTCTTTTTAATGCTGGATTAGGAAACGTAATCAGTGCTGCAGATCAACAAGAAATTGCTAAGGTTATCCAGCAGGACCCAACCTTAAATTACGCCATTATACAACCAGTATTTGATCTTTAACCCTCCTGAATGGTCCACTTTAATTTCGAAGTGTCATAACCACAAGCTTCTGCATATTTCAGGTAAGCGGCTTCCCGTTCTGGCCTGATTGTTTTTGTTCTGGAAAGGATCCACATATAATCCAGGTTGTCGCCAAAGACTAAGGCATCTTCATAATTTTCATCCAATTGGACAATATGGTAACCAGAATAAAAAGGACCGAAAAAAGAAACTTTAAGGGAACCTTCATGGACATCACCTGCATACTTGGCCTTTCCAATACTGGTTTTTGTTTTTCCATTCACTGTGCTCACGCCTTCATTTTTCACCCTGACCGATCCATCATCGTTCAGACTATATTCGGCACTCACATTTTTCAGGTCCTTTTCCCAAAAAAAGTCTAAACGAGCGATCTCGTACCATTTCCCTAAATATCGTTGCAAGTCAAAATCTTGAACAGACTCGGCATTGGATTTAATGGGTTTCAAGTAGTTATAGATTACAGAACCTAGGGCTACTGCTGTCAGGGTTATTAGGGTTTTCTTTTTGTCCATCGTAAATATTTTATAGGAAAACAGGTTAAACCACCTAAATGTTTAAAGAGATTCCTAGTTTTGCATAAAATTAAAGAATTGTATTCAAGAGAAGAAGCTAAGAAAATAAAGGAGTCTTTTTGGACCAGTTTTGGGCAGTACATGGCCCCAATCCCGAGTGAGGACGGTGAAAAGGTAACATGGGTAAATTACAAAACCGGAATTCGGCACCTGTTCTTTAGGATGGAAGCAACCAATAAGGTGGCCCAGATCGGAATTAAAATAGCCAATCCTGATGCCGGGATCCGTGACTTGCTCTTTGAACAATTTAAGGAATACGCGAAGATTTTGGAAGCTGAAATAGGGGAAGAATGGATATGGGACGATTCCTTTTATGATGAATATGGGAAACACACTGCCCGTATCTACATCGAGATCCGTGGATTGAGCGTCTTTAATAAAGAAGATTGGCCCGCGCTCATATCATTCTTTAAACCCCGGATTATCGCTCTTGATAGCTTCTGGTCGACAGCAAAATATGGATTTGAACTTTTTAAATAATTAGGAATATGAAACTAGTAGGTAGAATTCTAGTATTTTTTATGCTATTAACGCAATCCCAACATGTATTGGCATGGGGGATGACTGGACATCGCGTGATTTCTGAAATCGCGGAACAACATCTTACGAAAAAAGCGAAACGAAACATTGAGAAACTGATCGGCCATCAAAAGATTGCTTATTGGTCCAACTGGGCAGATTTCATCAAATCCTCGCCAGACTCCGTTCTCCTGAAGACTGGATCTTGGCATTTCTTGAATACCCCAGGGAACCTGACCCACGAGCAATTTTTAGTGGAACTTCAAAATTCACCGGAACAAAACCTTTACAAGGCTTACCAAAGAGTTAAAAACGAGGTTGCCAACAGAGATTTGTCCATCGAACAAAGGCAGCAAGCTTTTTATTTTATGGTCCATTTATTAGGGGATGCCCATCAACCCATGCATGTGAGTAGGGCAGAAGACCTGGGTGGAAATAAAATTGCCGTTACTTTCTTTGGTAGGGGATCGAATATACACCGCGTATGGGATAGTGACTTGGTCGATAATGAAAAATGGTCTTATAGCGAATATGCCCGTGTATTGGATTATGAAAAGTACTTCTATAACCAATACACAAATTCAACTTTTGAAGATTGGTTGTATGAATCACATCAATTGGCCAACATTATTTATGACGATGTTGCCAAAAACAACAAGCTATCCTATGACTATATCTTCAGGTTCAAAGATCCAATGGAAAACGCTTTGTTGAAAGCAGGTTTAAGACTTGCTAAAGAGTTGAACGAAGTGTTTGGCTAAGATCCCCGCCGTTCATTTGAACAAACAGGAACATTTTAAAATAAAAGAACAGGTATCTGGATTTCAGGTACCTGTTCTTTTTTAATCCACCCTACCCAATACGATATAATATTTTAATTACTAGGTAATTGGATGTTAAAATTTGTATATTTGATAGAAAACCAATTGTTAAATTTTCTAATCCCTCACGCGTATGATGGAGATTCAGATTAACTTCTATAACTTTTTCTATCTCATAGCTGGAATAAGTGTCCTTTTCAAATTGATCCTAATTGCCAGCAATATTGTTCAGAAAGATTGGTCTGCTTTGAAAGCTAACTTGATAATTCTATCGATCATGTTGATCCTGATCGCCATTATCATTTATTATTTCAAAGTCTATATGTTCAATTAATTGTTCAACGTCCAATCAAAGTAACTACCGGTTGCAACAAGTAGGTTGTTTTCGATATTGAAATTGAAATCAAGATAATCATTGCTGCAACTCCCCATATCTGAACAGCAAAACTTTCGGTCAATGTCAAATTGCATCCGAAAGGTACCCTTATTTTTTTCGGTATCATATTTAAAGCTTGAAACCTGTATGTTCCCCACCTCCGGACTGCCATCTTTATCGCCTAAAACATCAAAGATAAACCAGCTTAATTTATCCAGTTCTTCTTTTGATATATGGTCCAATAAGCTCGAAGGATTTCCTGCGAAGCTTTCCAGTTGCTCAGGGTTTATTTCCGTTTCAAATCTATATTCTTTCGTTTCCATAGGATAATATTTTTTCAATTTGTCTTGCATCCGGAAAATGTCTTTCCAAAATTCCAGCCTGCAATTTATTTTTTCCAGATAATCCTATCAAAGCCTTTGCCAATAAATATTCATTGCACCTCAAGTCCAATTCTATGTTGGATTTATTATAGGTCAAGGTATTTCCTGAATTGACAAAATAGCGCTTGGGAAGTTTTTTAAATTCTATGTCTTCCAGAAGGTAATCCAATATCTCCTCCCATTTCCCGATCATCGTCTTGATGACTTGTTCAAACATATATTGTCGCAGCTGTTTTTCAAGTCTTTCTTGGTTTTTGCTCTTAAATAGAGACTTGGAATAATAGATGATATTGTTTTTTAGATAAGGTTTAGACTGTCCATTGGTCAGAGGTCTTACAGGATAGTCTTTGGAGAATAGTTTTAAGGTAAAGAATTCCATTTCTTCATCTGCCATGGATTTCTTCTGTTCTTTCTTGGCAAATCGCTTCACATAAGCCGTCAGTTCCTGGATAGAAAGATCTGCAGGGGCATAGATTACCGGTAAATCTTCCGTATTAAAATCTATGCTGATCCCTTTTTTATCGCTGCTGACCAATAAATAATCGATGTTTTCTACCTGAATTATCATTTCGGCCAATTTAGCAATTCCATTGTGTTAAATTAAAATCAATTAAATATATAAAAATAGTTACTTTCTGTTTTTTCCTAGAATCGCTATGTTTGCATAGGAACTATCTCTTAGTTCTAAAACAAAATAGGTTAATTATGAAACAATACGTATTAATGGCAGCATTATTTGCTAGTTCAGCTTATGTTTATGGGCAAGAACATCAAGCAATCAATGTATCCTACATGGACAAATCCGTTCGTCCTCAAGATGATTTCTACAATTACGTCAATGGTAATTGGATGAAAACTGTGGAAATTCCTTCTGATAAGGCTCGTTGGGGTTCTTTTGATCAACTAAGAGAAAACACGGATGAAGCGGCCTTGAAAATCCTTAAAGAATCTTTGAACACTAAATTCGAAAAAGGAACCGATGGGCAAAAGATCGCTGATCTATATAAATCTTATGTAGACTTTGATACCCGTAACAAGTTGGGGATAGCGCCTATCCAACAACAATTGAAGGATATCGACCAAGTGAAGAACCTGAAAGGTCTTTACGATTACTTCGTTAAATACGGAGGTATCGGTGGTAACCCTTTCTTCGGTGCCTATGTTTATGCCCACATGAAAAACAGTAACATGAATGCTGTTTATTTAGGTGGTGGCGGATTGGGTCTTGGCCGTACTTATTACCAAAAAGAAGATGCCAAAAATACAGAGACTTTAGGAAACTACAACCAATATATCAACGCCTTATATGGCAAGGTTGATCCGAAGACCAGAGACCTGAAAGGTCCTAAAGTAATTGAATTTGAGAAATTGATCGCTTCAAACCTGAAAACAGTAGAAGAGATGCGTGATGCTCAGAAACGTTACAATCCTGTAGCGGTGAAAGACTTGAATAAAATGGTAAAGAACATGGATGTGGCAAAATACATCCAGACCCTTGGATTCAAAGCTGATACCGTAATCATTGGTGAACTTAACTATTACCAAAACCTAGATAAGATCGTTAATGAGGAAAATTTACCGGTAATCAAGGAATACTTGAAATTCCATGTAATGGATGATGCTACTGGTTATTTGACAGAAGAATTAGATCAGTTGTCTTTTGATTTCTATGGGAGGAAACTAAGAGGTCAGAAAGAACAACGTTCGCTGGATAAAAGAGGATTGGAATTTGTCAATGGCAATGCTGGTGAATTGTTAGGAAAGCTGTACGTTAAAGAAAATTTCCCTGCTGAAGCGAAGGCTGCCTGTGAAGAATTGGTGCAGTACTTGATCAAATCTTTCAATGTACACATCAAAGATCTAGCTTGGATGTCTCCTACGACCAAAGAAAAAGCATTGGAGAAACTTTCTAAGTTTACCGTGAAGATCGGATATCCTGATAAATGGAAAGACTATTCAAGTCTTCAGGTTGGTACTTCCTTGATCGAAAACGTAAATAATGTACGTCGTTGGTCATTTGAAGAAAACCTTGCTAAACAAGGAAAACCTGTTGACAAATCTGAATGGGGAATGACACCTCAAACCGTTAATGCTTACTATAGTCCATTGTTCAATGAGATTGTATTCCCAGCAGCTATCTTACAACCTCCATTCTATGATTACAAAGCTGATCCAGGAGTGAACTTTGGTGGTATCGGTGCAGTAATCGGTCATGAGTTATCTCATGGTTTTGATGATTCAGGTTCACAGTACGATGGAAATGGTAACTTGAACAACTGGTGGACTGATGATGACAGAACTAAATTTGAAGCAGCTGCTGATGCTTTAGTTGCACAGTTTGAAGCATACGAGCCAGTACCAGGGGTATTTGTAAACGGAAGGTTCACCTTAGGTGAAAATATCGGTGACCTAGGTGGTTCTTCTGTTGCTTTTGATGCATTGCAAATGTACCTGAAAGACAAAGGAAACCCAGGATTGATCGATGGTTTCACACAAGATCAACGTTTCTTCCTGTCATGGGCAACAATCTGGCGTACTAAAACGACAGATGAGTTTGTGGTAAACCAAGTGAAAACTGACCCACACTCTCCAGCTCAATACCGTGCGACAGGTCCGATCATCAATTTAGATGCGTTCCACAAAGCATTCGAAACCAAAGAGGGTGACAAACTGTACATCCCTAAAGATAAACGTATCGTTATCTGGTAAACAGATCCTGATATAAAATGGAAACAGGAGTAACCGAAAGGTTGCTCCTGTTTTTGTTTTGAGAGGTTGGGGGTGGATAGGATGTGGCAGTTGGTTTTGAACCAGGATGGAAAGGATGTGAGGATAGACCAAGAACTGGGAATTAACCAGGATGGAAAGGATGTGAGGATAGACCAAGAACTGGGAATTAACCAGGATGGAAAGGATGTGAGGATAGACCAAGAACTGGGAATTAACCAGGATGGAAAGGATGTGAGGATAGACCAAGATTTTAAATAGCCTAACCTATAGGGGTTGCGTAGCGCAATAAAAGGTCCCTTTCCGGTGTCAACCTGACGAAGGAAGGGTCTCGAAATATTACAGACCTAATCAATTTAAATAATATGGATTTTTTTGGCGTACGGTTTCTTAACCTTCGGTTAAGAATGACAAAATCTAGAGGAGTAGAACCGAACAGATTCTTCACTGATCGTTCAGAATCAAAATGTGACCTAGAGGGATTCAGAGTGAAACGAAGAATCTATTTTTTGTTTTTTTTAGGATCGCCGTCATTTCGAAACCGTAAGATGAGAAAACTATTTCAAGTTAAGTATGGATAGTTCCGAGACCCTTCGGCAAGCCCTCAGGGTGACACAGAAAGGTATAGAAAAACATTTCACCCCCTCTGGGGGTTCTCGCCATTAACAAACAATATCCTTCCGGAGGAAGCCCTTTAGCCCCCGGCTCATTTCCAATGGCGGAAAAATGGAAAGAATGCCGTTGCCCTGTGCGATGGGATTGCTAAAATAATTGAACCCTTCTAGGGTTCTTTTTA
>NZ_JBSHLH010000015.1:0-119320 GCF_053644255.1 Sphingobacterium sp. NPDC055431 | reverse complement strand
TTATTATTCAAATTAAGATTTTAAACAAAATTATGTTAACACAATATTAAGAATTCAGATTAAAGAGGTGACTTTTGTAATTTTTTCATAATAAAATTTCAAAAAAGAAACTATTTTAAAATTTAATTTTATTTTTGTTGCAGAAATGATTATTAAGACCCACATGTTTACAAAGGCATATAGAATATTGGCAGCAAAACTTTGCTTCTTTATCTTCTTCACGAAGATGCTGATTTCTATTACCCCTATGTTTGTGGATGTACTGGATAAAGGTACTGTCTTACAAGTAGTCATGCAGCTTGAGATTGAAAACACCGCAAAAGGAACTAACAGCAACAATGAAGACCTGCACGAAACAGGCATCAAGATCTTTAGACCTGGTGATATCGACTTCATGCTTTTCAACCCAACCGTAGAAAATAGCGCTGGTATTAAACACTACCTGAAAAACGAGAAGAGTATCTGTGCCTACCATGCCTCCGTACCCACCCCACCTCCTAATTGTTAATTCAATATCCTAAGGGTATACCCTGTTCTGACCTCATTAGATCGACGTCTTAATAGGTATACTGAATCAAATTATCATTTATTGAATTAAAAATTTAAAACGTAGGTTTATGTTTGGTACACGTACGTCCGCTTTTTTGAAATTATCAAAAAGGGACTTAAAATATGACTTCCCAGCTAGTATTGTAGTATTTTTAGTGGCTTTGCCATTATGTCTGGGAATTGCAATGGCGTCTGGAGCGCCTCTATTTGCCGGTATATTGACCGGTATCATCGGTGGTATTGTTGTAGCATCGATTTCAGGATCACCCTTGTCTGTGAGTGGTCCAGCAGCAGGATTAACTGTTATTGTATTAGGTGCCATTGAAAAATTGGGCGCTTATGAAACCTTTATTTTGGCCGTACTTATTGCAGGTGCCATCCAATTGATCCTCGGGATCATTAAGGCAGGAATGATAGGAAACTACTTTCCATCTTCTGTCATCTTGGGCATGTTGGCCGCAATCGGTATCACCATTATATTGAAACAGATCCCTTTAGCATTTGGATTATCGGAAACTAATGCATTCGATTTTGAAAATGGTGGCGGAATTACTGCCTTTACAAACACAGTGATCTCAAATGTCAATTGGGGAGCCACCATTATTTGTTTCCTTTCATTGGCCGTATTGATCTTTTGGCCTAATATCAAGAAGTTGAACAAAGTCCCTGCACCGCTTATCGTCGTTTTATTAGGTGTAGGCTTAGGTTTTGCCTTCCAAGGTACCTCCTTCGCATTGAGCCAAGGACATTTTGTGAATATCCCAGTGGTATCTTCATTTGCTGAATTCCAAGGACTTTTCATTTTCCCGGATTTCACCCAGATCTTCAATAAAGAAGTTTGGATTGTAGCCTTTACCATTGCGATCATCGCAAGTTTGGAAACCTTGTTGAGTATTGAGGCCGTAGATAAACTGGACCCATTGAAACGTAATTCACCAACGAACCGCGAGCTGATCGCTCAAGGTATTGGTAATATTACAAGTGGTTTCTTGGGTGGTCTACCGATGACTTCAGTAATCGTACGTTCATCAGCAAATGCGAATGCAGGTGGTAAGACCAGACAATCGTCAATCTTGCATGGTGTTTGGTTATTGCTAGCTTTATTGGCCATCCCTAGTATGATCAACTTGATTCCTTTGGCAGGTTTGGCAGCAATTCTATTGCATACAGGTTATAAACTGGCAAAACCAGCCTTGTTCAAGCAAATGTTGATAAAAGGTTTGGATCAATTTATTCCTTTCGTAGTTACGGTTGTTGCTGTTGTGTTTACCGATCTATTGACCGGTGTAGGAATTGGTATCTTGGTGGCGACTTTCTATATCCTACGTGCAAACATGCACAATGCATACCACCTGAACATCAAATCTACCGATCATTCAGAAAACGAAACCGCTGTCATCACTTTGGCAGAAGAGGTAACTTTCTTGAACAAAGCACCGATTCAACAAAAACTTTACAATCTTCCTAAGAGTGTAAAATCAATCATCATTGATGGTCAGAAAAGTAAGTTTATTGACAAGGATGTCATTGATGTCATTAAGGATTTCGAGCAAAATGCCATTAGCAAAGGCCTGGAAATTGAGTTGAACGATGTTACGTATAAAAGAAACGGCATCGCCAAAAAACAAAAACTTAAAAAAGTAGTTTAAATAATTTAAAATAATTGCAGAAACTTGTAAGGTCTTTCATTAGACCTTACAAATAAATAAAATCACATAATAATGGGACAAAAAGAATTAGAAACAGGATTTACTCAGATTTTAGAAGGAAACAAAGACTGGATGGACTTCGTAGCGAAGGATTCATCAGGCAGATTTCAACAACTTTCTAAAGGCCAAAGTCCAGAAATCTTATGGATTGGATGCGCTGATAGTCGTGTTCCTGCGAATGAATTGACGGGAAAGAAGCCCGGTGAAGTATTTGTACACCGTAATATCGCCAATATGTGTGTCCATTCAGACATGAGCATGTTAGCTGTATTAGACTATGCGGTCAATGTATTAAAAGTAAAACATATCATCGTTGCTGGCCATTATGGCTGTGGTGGTGTTGCCGCTTCATTGAGTTCTCAACAATACGGTATTATCGACAACTGGTTGTGCCATATCAAAGATGTTTACCGTTTGCACGCTGCAGAGATTGATTCTATTGAAGATCAGGAAGAAAAAGCAAACAAACTGGTAGAATTGAACGTAAAGGAACAAGTATTCAACTTGACCTCTACCTCTATCGTGCAAAATGCATGGAAGAATGGTGCTGACTTAGCCATCCATGGCATGGTGATCAATATCGGAACCGGTCAATTGATTGACCTGAACACGACCTTTACCAATAATGAGGGTATGGGAACTGTTTTCGCATATGTATAAAATGCCCCTAGGACTATTACCATAGATTAGAAAAAGCCCTTCAACAAATTGTTGAAGGGCCTTTTTTATATATCAAGTTCTTTCCTATTTGACAAAGCTTCCATCTAAATTGATAGCTTTTGCAAATGAACTGGAAAAAAGATCGGCCACCACTGCAAATTGATCCCGGGTCACTTTATTCTCTGGTGAAAACTCCCCCTCAAACTTCAATTTGGTTTTCCAATCTTTCGCGATCTGTCTATCTACCTCATCACCTTTAAAGGCAATGAATTTGATCATGCCCAATAAATCTTTCCATGTCAGCTCGTCTTCACGGTAATTATCCAAGAACCATAATTGGCTACGGGTATAAATATCATTTAGGACAGGTTTGACATCACTAAATTTGACGATTTGGTCCCCATCAAAGATATACTTCCCTTCGACGTCCTTCCCTAAAAAGAAGCCGGTCAAATAACATTTTTGGATGGCAGCAAAATGAGGGTCTTTAACTTCCACATCCTGGTA
Organism: Sphingobacterium sp. NPDC055431; assembly: GCF_053644255.1. NCBI lineage: Bacteria > Pseudomonadati > Bacteroidota > Sphingobacteriia > Sphingobacteriales > Sphingobacteriaceae > Sphingobacterium > Sphingobacterium sp. NPDC055431. The sequence goes on along the minus strand of NZ_JBSHLH010000015.1, from coordinate 115,895 downwards.
TGGGATCAATCTTGCCTTGAAAGCTAAAAGCTCTGCTTGTAGCTTTCGGATATCAATTTTCTTGCTATCGGTCTTGAAGAATGCTGTATAACCAGCTGTAGCACCAATGGCCTGCCCAAAGGAAGATCTGAACCCAATATTATCCGGAGATTTAGCCATGGACCTCAATCGCCCGATATCAAACAGGTTTTCTTTTTCAAAATCCAACAAATCTTTCAGGAAGACCACAGAAGAAGCTTTATCCAACTCCCCTACGGCCAAACTGGTCCTGCTGATTGCCAGACCCATATCCTTGGCCTGAGTATAGCCGCCTTGCAATGCCGAGTCCAATTTAAGTCCAGATGCCTTAACCAGGCCTGCATCTTCACTGGCATCTACTACCGACAGCACTTCAAATTTCTGTCTATTGGAAAGGATAATTTCCCAATTTCTTTTATTTCGGGTTACTTTAGATATGCTCTGTTCCTTAATGACGGTCAAGTTTGGCAATTCTCGCATATACTTGTCAATGGCATTCCTTGCCAATTGTGGATTAAAATCCTTCTTGACTACCTGGGCCAAGGAATCATCACGGGTCTTGCTGATAGCCATTTCCATCAGAATGCCCATCCATATCCCTCCATCCAAGTTTTTGTTGCCTTCAAATTGAAGGACCTCGGAAGTGATTTCCTCTGCCAAAATCGGCCTGTCCATCAGCATGACGGTCGGAACATTCGATCTGGCAGCCTGTATTGCAGCAGACAGGGCAGTAATGTCCGATCCATAAACGAACATCTTTGGTTTTGCCTTTTTTTGTGCACAAACCAGACAGGGAAATAGCAAACAAAGAAAGGTTAGGACTCTCAAATTCATAGTTCCATAATTTTAAATCGAAAATAAGCAAAATCAAACAAGTATTCGTTATGCTATTATCCATTATATCGTTGAAATAGCTAACTTTGCTACATGGTAGAAGAAGAAAAATCATTGAATTTTATTGAAGAGATTATCGAAGAGGATCTTCGTAATGGGAAAAATGATGGGCGTGTATTGACCCGTTTCCCTCCTGAGCCAAATGGCTATCTTCATATTGGGCATGCTAAGTCAATCTGTCTAAATTTTTCTTTAGCGCAGAAGTACAATGGCAAAACAAACCTACGTTTTGACGACACCAACCCTGTAACAGAGGATGTGGAATACGTAGATAGCATCAAAAAAGATATTCAATGGTTAGGATTCCAGTGGGCCGAGGAATTATACACCTCAGATTACTTTGATACACTTTACGACTTTGCGGTCGAATTGATCAAAAAGGAATTGGCCTATGTAGACGACAGCACTTCAGAAGAAATCGCTGCATCTAAGGGAACTCCTACCGTTCCAGGAACTCCGACCGTATACCGCAGCCGCTCTATCGAAGAAAACCTAAAACTTTTCGAAGAGATGCGCGATGGTAAATATAAAGATGGCGAAAAGGTATTGCGTGCCAAGGTGGACTTGGCGAGCCCTAATATGCACATGCGCGATCCGATCATTTATCGTATCAAACATGCCCACCACCACCGTACTGGTGACAAATGGTGCATCTATCCTATGTATGATTTTGCTCATGGACAATCTGATTCCATCGAAAAGATAACTCACTCGGTATGTACCTTGGAATTTATTCCGCACCGTCCATTATACGATTGGTTGATCAACAGTTTGGAGATTTTCCCATCTAAACAATATGAGTTTGCTCGATTGAACCTGAACTACACGGTGATGAGCAAGCGTAAATTGCTTCAATTGGTAAACGAAAAGTTCGTTGAAGGTTGGGACGATCCTAGGATGCCTACCATTTCAGGCCTACGTAGACGTGGATATACCCCTGAAAGTATCCGTAATTTCTGCGAACGCATCGGTATCCAAAAACGTGAAAACATGATCGATGTCAGCCTATTGGAGTTCTGTATCCGTGAGGACCTGAACAAAACAGCTTGGCGCAGAATGGCCGTATTGGACCCAATTAAATTAATCATCACAAATTATCCTGATGGAAAGGTTGAGGAACTACATGGCGAAAACAACCCAGAAGTTGAAGGTGGAGAGGGTAGCAGGGTAATCCCATTTTCTAAAGAACTATGGATCGAGCGTGAGGACTTTATGGAAGACGCTCCTAAGAAATTCTTTAGGTTAGGGCCAGGTCTTTCCGTGCGCTTGAAACACGGCTATATCGTAACCTGTACTGATTTCAAAAAAGATGAAAACGGTAATATTACGGAAGTGTACTGTGAATATGTTCCTAATTCTAAATCTGGTGAAGATACATCAGGCATGAAGGTAAAAGGAACCATTCACTGGGTTTCTATACCACATGCCAAAGAAGTGGAAGTACGTCTTTATGACCGTCTGTTCCAAGATGAGAATCCTGCTGCTGCCGAAGACTTCAAAGCTTCTATCAATCCAAATAGCCTACAGATCATTGAAAAAGCCTATGCTGAACCTGATCTGGCAAATGCTGAGCTTGGAAAAGGATATCAATTTATCCGCTTAGGTTATTTTAACCTTGATAGCAAGAATACAACTGAAGATAAACTTGTCTTCAACAGAACAGTAACATTGAAAGACTCTTGGGCTAAAGAGTCTAAAAAATAATCTGGTTTTAAGGCATAAAAAAAGGACAAGTAAATTTCTTGTCCTTTTTTTATGGCCCGATAGTTTTACAACCACACGGCCTTGTATTTCTTGTCCATTCGGGAGGCTTCAGCCATCAACCGTTCATCTCCCAATTCTTTCAAGATCGGAACATACTGGTCTAATGCCGCCAATCCCAACTGAATGGAAATGGAATCATACCCCCTTTTTGCTTTTTGATAGATTGCCAATTGATAGTCCAAATTTTCCTTAATGGCCTCCAATTGCCTACCCGCCAACATCTTTGCTCTATCGACTTCCTTTACCTTCAGCAAGGTGTCCACAAGTACAGTATTGTAGTAGGTCTGTCGCATGCTTTTGGTCTCCCTCGGTTGAAAATCATAGGCTTGCAAGGCCAATTCCCTTGCCTCATCTAACTTTCCTTGATTAACCAAGGCTTGCATACCATCTGTATAGACATTAGGGTAGATCCATCCCTCATAGTATTGGTTGGAATCAACATCGAAATGCTTCAACGTATTAATATTGGACCATTCAAATTTATGAATGGCATTATCGTAAATCTTATCTGCATTGATCAGTCCGTTGCCATTTGAAGACTGCCCCATATCTACAGGCATCAGTTTGCTGACCAAGCCCTCTGAAGCAAGGTATTTATCCATGCCCATGGAGATTGCCGGTGCACTCAAGGAGACAAAGTAAATTGGCCTTTCCCAATTGTTATTGACCAAAATGGACATCAAGCTTAAGTCTGCTCGGGTCACCAGATTTTCCTTGAGCTCCCATTGCATGTGCTCTGGGATAAACTGCTGCCATTCCGCTGGAATATTGGCATTTTTCAAGGCTTTCTCCTTATCTATCTTAAGTTGGAGCTTTTTCGTCGGCATCACATTTACAAAACTGCCATCACTTGTTTCCAGCTTGTTCCTATTATCGTCCGAAAGCATCACATCCAGCAATTGATCCACATCTGTATAGCCTTCAATTCCTAGGTCAACCACCTGAATCACGTCACGAACACCCTTTTTTACTTTATTAAAGTCGAATGCGATCGGCAAAGCCTTGGATTGATTGACACCCTCCATCGCCTGCTTTACATACCAATCCGAGCCTAGGTAGCCATAATTCAAGACCCTGACATCTGTCCGGATTCCCTCTACTTCCTGTAGATACCATAATGGGAAAGTGTCATTATCAGCATAGGTGAACAATATGGCATTGGGCTCACAGGAGTTCAAGGTATTCAAGGCCACTTCCCTCGTCATATGACGACCAGAACGGTCATGGTCGTCCCAATTCTCCTTGACCAACAATATAGGGCCAGCAAGCATAGCAAATCCAACGGCAGAATAGGTAATTGCCTTCATGGAAAGTTTGCTCCTTTTTTGCATAAAATCAATCAAACCCAGGACTCCTAAACCGATCCATATAGCAAATACATAAAACGAACCTGCATAGGAATAATCACGCTCTCGCGGCTGTAGCGGTGTTTGATTTAAATACAGCACAATAGCTAATCCAGTAAAGAAGAACAATAGACCAACAATGCTGGCGTCCCTTTTGCTTCGCTTTGCTTGCCAGATCAAGCCGGCAAATCCGAGCAGTAGGGGAAGGAAGAAGTAGGTATTCCTACTTGGATCTTCTTTCATACGATCAGAAATGGCATCCATTCCCGGCAAACGCAGTTCATCCAAAAAACCAATCCCTGAAATCCAATTGCCAGCAGTCAACTCGCCTTGGCTAGGTGTATCATTCTGTCTGCCCACGAAATTCCACATGAAATAACGGGAATACATATGACCTACCTGATAATTGAAAAAGAACTTCATATTATCCAGAAAGGTTGGATCCTCCCCATCTTGTAGATTCAAATATTGTTTATAGAATTCAGTATGCTTTTGGCTGTACAACCTCGGGAACAATACTTCCTTGTCGTATTTATAGCCTTTGACATTTTCATATTGCTCATATTGCTCGGTATCCTTCCTATAACCTACGGATTCCTTAACATCCGTTATTTTTGAATTGAAGGTCGGTCCCTTAAACAGGGGTTCAGATTGGTATTGTTCCCTGCTCAAATAGCCCAAAAAGGAATATGCATTATCAGGAGCATTATTGTTCAGTGTAATATTCGTTTGAGCACGGATTATTATCATACTAAAGGACGTGAACCCGAAAAAGACCAAACAAGTACCTAAAATCAAGAGATTTAGGATAGGCTTGTTCTTTCTGATCGAATACATAATGCCGAAAACCGCTGCTGAAACTAAGAGCAGGACAAACAGAACAATGCCTGAACCAAATGGCATACCCAATGTATTAACGAAGAAGAGATCAAATCCTGCTGCTATCTTTACAGAATATTGGATCACTCCCCAAAGAATAAAGGCTAAGGCGAGAACTCCCCAAGCAAAGGATTTAATTGCACCTTTCCAGGTCACCTGCTTAGACTTCCTGAAATAGATCAGGAGTGCTATGGCTGGAATCGTCAATAAATTCAACAGATGAACTCCGATGGATAGTCCCATCACATAGGCAATCAGCAATAGCCATTTATTGGAATCCGGTTCATCTGCCCTTCTCTCCCACTTCAACGCCAACCAAAATACAATGGCGGTACAAAGTGAAGACATGGCATAGACCTCTGACTCCACAGCAGAATACCAAAAGGAATCTGTAAAGGCATATGCCAGAGCTCCTACCGCTCCAGCAGCGAAAATCTGCAGATTTTGGAGGCTATTCCCTTCTGACTTTCCTAAAAGCAGTTTTCTTGCCAAGGCTGTAATGGTCCAAAACAAAAACATAATGGTCAAGGCTGAACAAAATGCCGAACCTAAATTCATCCAAAGTGCAATATGTTCCTTATTTCCAAGAGCAAGGTTTGAAAACAGGTTCTGAACCAAGAGAAACAAGGGTGCCCCAGGTTGATGTACAATTTCCAGCTTATCCGATGCCGCAATAAACTCACCGGTATCCCACCAACTGATGGATTGATCCACAGTGAATGCATACAATACAAACGCAATAACAGCACATAGCCAGCCGAGAAGATTGTTGATTTTGCTATAGTTCATAATAGTAGGTAATAAATGTGATTTAAATTTAAAAAAGAATTATCTCCCACATTTGTGATTAACATTATTTAACATGGAATACGGCTGCTCTCTTTCTTCCAAAAAGGCCTTATCATTGCTGGATTTTCAGGAGCTTTATTTGGATTTGTTTTACCCACATTCCGAAAACTCGCAAAATGAATAGAATTTTATCCAAGTCATTCTCGAAGCTGTCTCGAAGCTGTCTCGAATGAGACTGCTATATTGGTTAAAAAACTCTCCTCATGATAAACGACAAAAGGCGAATGAAATCATCCGCCCTTTGTTCTTATTTTAGAGTTAGTCAATTTAATTACACTAATTTTTCAACGATATTTTTAGTAGGTCCAGGATTACTCATGGTGTAGAAATGCAGTACTGGAACTCCAAAGTCTATTAATTCCTTACATTGCTGTACTAGCCATTCTTCGCCAACTCGCCTAACATCCGCATTGGTTTTACAGGATTCCACGGCATCGCTTAGGTCTTCTGGAATATCCAAGTGGAAAATCCGAGGAAGGGTAATCAATTGCTTCTTGGTTGTCAACGGCTTCAGTCCCGGAATAATAGGAACATGAATATCATTTTCCCTACACTTCGTCACAAATTCCTTATATTTTTCTACGTTAAAAAACATTTGGGTAACGATAAATTCAGCTCCCATTTCTACCTTTTTCTTCAACCATTTAAAATCGGTATTGAAGTTAGGTGATTCAAAATGTTTCTCGGGGTATCCGGCAACGCCGATACAGAAATTGGTCTTTTCGGATGAGCCTATATCTTCATGTAGGTAGGAACCTTCGTTCATATCCACCACTTGTCGCAATAGGTCGGTTGCATAAGCATGTCCTCCAGCGGTTGGGATAAAGTCGGCATCACCTTTTCTGGCATCACCTCTCAGCACCAATACATTATCGATACCTAAGAAGTTCAGGTCGATAAGTGCGTTTTCAGTTTCTTCTTTGGTGAAACCACCGCAGATCAGATGCGGAACCGCATCAACTTTATATTTACTCATGATGGCAGCACAGATGGCTACCGTACCAGGTCTTTTTCTATAGGATACCCTTTCCAACAATCCGTTAGCATGTTGTTTGTACAGGTAATCCTCACGGTGGTACGTCACATCGATAAAGGGAGGTTTGAATTCCATCAGTTCATCCATCGTTTGGAAGATACTTTGGATACCCTGCCCTTTAGCAGGAGGTAACAGCTCAAAAGAATATAAGGTCTTGCCTTTCGCGTTCTTGATGTGATCTACGATTTTCATAAAAATATATTAAGGCTTAGAGAGAACACAGTGAACACTGATTCTTTGGCTTATCTTTCCCATTTTGGGGGTAGAATGTAGCACCTTGACTGGTGTCAGGTTGCTAAGGCTTCAGCGGGTCTAGTCCCTCTGCCTTTCTCTATAAGCGAGGGCTAATATCGTCAATAGCAAGGTAATCTCAAAATGTTTCAAGAAAAAACTTTGCGGATGGCATTGAATCAGAAGGAATCAGGGTTGGATGGATGGGACATATAAATGAATGGAAGAAGGTATGATCATAAAAAAATGGGCGTTTATGAAACGCCCATTCTCTTTTCAAAATATCTTATTAATCTTCTAGGTACATATCTATCAAACCTTCAGGAAGGTTCAATACGATAATCTTTTCTTCGGGGTCTATGCCGACGATGAAGTCCTCATTAAGGGGAAACATGGCGTCTCGGCCATCGATATCTACGGTTGCGATAAATTGCTGTGGCATCTCTTGGACATGGGTAATTTCGCCCAATTCGCCTTCGTCTTCCTCAATGGCGGTATAACCTACCAGATCATGATAGGTAAAATCATCGGGATCACGTTCTGGCATTTTATCGTTTGGCAGGTAGATTTGCTTTCTCAATAAAGGTTGGGCTTTGTCAATATGGTCAACATCTTCAAAGTTGACATAAGCTGTGCTGTTATTGTGAAATTTGACCTTTTCTACAAAGAATGGCACCAATTTCTTGTCCATCTCCAAGAAAACTACATCCAGATCAAGGTCCATATAGTTATCAAATTCAAAAAACAGTTGCAGTTCACCCTTCAACCCTCGGGTTTTACTGACATAACCGATATAAAAACATTGATCTTTCGTCATATTCACAAATTAATTTCCAAAAATACGGAATTCTTTTTCTGTTGGGATTTTAGGGATGTAAAATCAAGATAAAATGGGAACAAAAAAGCCGGTTCATAGAATGATCCGGCCATTTTGAATACTTTATGAAGAGATTATCCTTCAGTTTCTTCAGTGTTTTCAGTAGCATCAGCAGCTTCTTCTGCTTCTTCTGTAGCTGTTTCTTCAGCAACAGGAGCGTTTTTAGCAGCGATAGCAGCAGCTCTGTCTTCTTTTTTCTTAGCTTCAGCAGCTAAAGCAGCTTTCTTAGTCTCATCTTTAGATTTCGCTAAGCCTGATTTCTTTCCTTCGATTTGAGCATCTTTACCTTCAGCCCATTTAGTGAAAAGTTCTTCAGCTTTAGCTTCATCAAAAGCTCCTTTTTTCACACCGCCTTGTAAGTGTTTTTTGTATAAAACACCTTTGTAAGAAAGGATAGCGCGAACTGTGTCAGTAGGTTGGGCACCTTTGTTCATCCAGTCTAACGCTTTTTCGAAATCCAAAACGATAGTTGCTGGGTTAGTGTTTGGGTTGTAAGAACCTAAACGCTCGATGAACTTACCATCACGTGGTGAACGGCCGTCTGCTACTACTACGTGGTAAAAAGGTTTTCCTTTTTTACCGTGTCTCTGCAATCTGATTTTAGTTGCCATGTTTTTTCTTTATTTATGTATTCAACATATCCCCCGTTGCTTCATGCAGGAGGGGACGCAAAGATACAAAGTATTATCAATTAATACAATAGAGAATTTAAAGCTGTTTTATCTGTAAAATATGCCCTCCTTCCGAGCTATAATCTTGAAAAAGATTTGAGTAATCTCCTAATAATACCGATATTCAGATACTTCAAACCATTGACATCTTATGCAAAGAATTGCTCCTTTAAGGATTGTAAAAGCTTCCGCTGGATCTGGAAAAACATTTTCTCTCACCGTACATTACCTGACCCTGTTGCTATCAAAAGAGAGCAGCTATCGGGAAATCCTCGCCGTTACCTTTACCAACAAGGCTACAGCCGAAATGAAAGGCCGTATCATGTCCGTCCTTCATGGCTTGGCAATCGGCAGTACAGCAGATGACATTGAGCAGTACAGACAGCAATTATTGCAGCAGAACACGCAATGGGACCCTGTAAGCATTCAGGAAAAAGCCAATCGGATCTACAGGAGGATCCTCCATGACTACAGCCATTTCTCGGTAAGTACCATTGACGGGTTTTCGCAAAAGGTGATCCGTAGTTTTACCTACGAACTGAACCTCGATTCTGGCTATGCCATCGAGATGAACACCAACAAAGTGAAGCGTGACCTGACCGTTATGCTAAACCAACTATTGGATGAAAGACCTGACCTGTTGGAATGGATCATCAACTATGCTGAACAGAAGATCGGGAAGAATGAGAACTGGAACTACCGACAGCAGTTAATGGGTTTGGCAGGGTTGATTTTCTCGGAGAACTTCCAGGAGTTTGACAGTTTTATGATTTCTGCTGATACAGACAGGATCTTCAACCTGCTCAACAAAGAAATTGATGAAAAGACGAATGCCTTTTTGGATGCCTTGGTTCAAGGAATAGAAACTTTCAAAGCTGAATATCGCCGATTGGGGGTTGATGATTCAGAAATGAAGGGAAAGTCCAGAAACAGACTCGTAGCGGCCAGCAAGATCAACATAGACCCCAAAAAGATTTCTACCTCTGATATCCAGGAAAAGATATTTGACAAGTTTTTGGTTTTGTTGGATAATGAAGAGCATTATATTGACGATAAAAAGGAGGTTAGGTATGAATACATGCAGGGCATCCGTCCGGCATTGGACGCCATCCTTTCCCTACAGCAGCATTTTGCAAATTATATTGCTTACCAAGCCGTACAGACCAACCTGTATTTCCTGAGGTTGCTCAAGGAAATGAGTGACCTACTGAGTCAATGGAGAAAGGAAAACTCTGCACAATTGATCTCGGATGCGCAGATACTGCTAAACAAATTGGGTTTAGATGAACACAGTGACCCGACCTTTATCTGGGAGAAGATTGGCAACCGATACAATTATTTCCTGTTTGATGAGTTTCAGGACACTTCACGCATACAATGGAAAAACTATAGCCCATTGCTCCTAAATGCCCTTGCTGATGCTACGGGCAAGATTGCTGAGCATCTAGTGGTAGGCGATGTGAAACAGAGTATTTATCGTTGGCGAAATGGGGACTGGCGGATCCTTTTGCAACAGATTGACCAGCAGGTTTCGCAGAATTTCCACCTCAAGGAAAATCAAATAAATGAATTTATAGATAACGGAACGTTGGACACTAATTTCCGCAGCCTTCCGAATATCATTAATTTCAACAACTACCTATACGAAAAGATCCCTAGTCTATTGCAGCAAGTTTTGAACGAGAAAGTTGGCGAAAGTCTGGGCGAAGAAGGCATGACTTGGTGGAATGCTACGGGCAACAATAGCCTACTTGAAAAAGCTTATCAAAACAGCAGGCAACTGATCCCTGAACATAAGCTTCAGAACGGCAAACCCATGGGAAATATCGAAATCTCCTTTTTCCCTGTCAGTGATGGTCGAGCGCGGAACAATCAAGTGATGGAGGCTTCGGTAGAAGCCCTTTGTTCCAAGATTGCCGAATGGATCAGGACCGGAAAATATAAGCCAGCGGATATTGGGATCCTTGTCAGGAGCAATGCGCAGGCAAAATTGGTCATTCAAGAACTGATGCGCTTCAAAAACACCGAGAACCTCAACTTTGAGGTCATCTCTGGAGACGCCCTAAGTCTAATATCGAACCATGCCGTCAATCTGATCATTGAAACCTTAAGGTCTTTGGTTTTTCAATCGGAGAAACACGTTTTACACCTTGCCAACATGGCTTATCTTTTCCAATTGGCGCAGGGGAAATCCAACTTCGAGGAATCGATATGGCTGAAGTTCAAGGACAATAGTATTAAGGAACTGTCGGATGTGCTTCCGCTTACATTGATAGACTCATGGAGTCAATTGCAAAAAATGCCTTTGGTCCATCTGGTGGAAAAACTGATCGATGTTTATCAATTAGGGAATGAAGGAAGTATTCATTTACCATACCTTTTAGCCTTCAAGGATATCGCTACGGCTTTCTCCACCCAAGGGGAACGTGGAATCATACAATTCCTGGAATATTGGGATGAGGATGGCGAAAGGGCTGTACTGCCGTCGAGTGGCAAGGTCGATGCCATAGAGGTCAGTACAATACATAAATCTAAGGGATTGGCCTATGAGGTGGTGATGATCCCATTCTCTTCCTGGAAACTGGATGGAATGACCAATGGCGATTTTTGGATCGATGTAATGGATTCTCCTTTTTCAGAACTCGGAAAAATACCTGTAAAATATACCCAAACCTTAGGCAAGTCGATCTTTTACAAACAATATTTTGAAGAGATGCTGTTTAACTATATGGATGCCCTAAACACTTTTTATGTGGCAACCACAAGGGCAAAAAGCCATCTCTATATTACTGCGCCTCAATTTAAAGATGAGGTTGACAAGAAAACCGGTGAGATATTAGGTTCCGAGGTCAAGAATGATTTTATTTCAGACCTTTTGATTCAGGTCCTATCTGCCAGCAATTCTCCATTCCGATTAGAGAACAATGAATTTATTCTTTTGGATGAGCCATTAGCCGCTGAGCAGTCAAGCAAGAAAAAGGAAACTGAACAAGCTAGCATAAAAATTGAACTGAAGGATTATCCACAATCTTTAGCGCTAGAAACTGCTTTGGAAAAATCGACCTCAAGGAACATCAACACCATTTTGATGATGGAGAAGGCTGCACAATATGGGGTACTGGCACATGAGATCGTTTCGCTGGTAAAGGATGAATCGGAAATCGACAAACTGGTAAACCAATATATTGAGGAAGGTATTTTGGCCAGGGAAGAGAAGGACCTTCTCCTGGAAGAAATACAGCAGATCTGGAACCATCCAATCATTAACCAATGGTTGACGGGAAATTATAAGGTGTGGAATGAATCGAGCATCATCCTGGAGGATGGCAGTACCCAAAGACCGGACAAGGTGTTTACCAATGATCAGGAAACCATCGTATTGGACTTTAAATTTACTCAAGGAGATTATATCAATCATAAAACGCAGGTAGGAAGATACATGAATGCATTGAGCAATGTAGGTTACGGCCATATCAAAGGCTATCTATACTACGCTAAGTCGAAAGAATTAGTGGAGGTGAAATAAGGAAAGAACATGGAAAAAGCATTTTTAAGACTCGTTGCAGAAGACATTCAGGCTGAGTTTGGCCAAGACATATCAGATATTGCCATTGTATTCAATAATAAGAGGCCTATTACCTATCTGAAAAAACATTTGGTAGATGTATATGGAAAGGCCATTTGGTCACCACAGTTCTTTACCATTCAGGAGTTTTTTGCCCAATCAAGCAGTAATTTGCAGGCAACGGCATTAAGTCAGTTCTTCTACCTTTTTGAACTGCACAACGAATTATTGACCAAGGAAGGTCGTGATCCAGAGACCCTGGAGGAGTTCTACCCTATTGCGGAGATCATCTTAAGTGATTTTGGGCAGATCGACTATGATCTGGTACCGGTAGACCAGATCTATATGGAGTTGTTCGATACCTCCGAAATAGACCTTCATTTCCAACATTTCACGGAAGAGCAACAGTCATTCATCAAGCAGTTTTGGAAATCCTTTAGCATGAAAGGCCATACAGCCGTTCAGCAGCGCTTTTTGGCGCTATGGAAGCGATTACCAAAACTATATAAAGCATTTCAGGAGAAATTAAAAAACGAGAAGCAGACCAACTACCCTATTCTATATCGGGAATTGGCCGAAGGTAAAGCCGAGAATCAAGACTTTATCAAAGAGCACAAGAAAGTGCTTTTTGTAGGTTTCAACGCCTTGAACAGAGCTGAAGCACAATTGTTCAAAAAGTGGCAGGAAGAGGGTTTGGCTTTGTTTTACTTCGATGCGGATGCGCATTACCTGGATGATAAAATTCAGGAGGCGGGTTTATTCCTACGTCGGAACTTATTTAATACCGGCCTAGTCAATGCCTTGGGAGAATCGCCAAATCTTATTGCCAACCGGAATACGGATGTCAATCTATACAAAAGCCTTGGAAAAAACAGTGAAGCAAAATTGCTGCACGATGTTCTGGCAGTAAAGAACATAGATTTCAATAAGGAAACGGCAGCAATTCTGTTGGCTGATGAAAGTCTGTTGGTGCCCTTGCTGCAAAGTCTACCCAATATGGACATCAATATTACCACAGGATACCCCTTGATCCAATCAGCTATTTATGGATTGCTAGATCTATGGGCAGAAGTGCAGTTATTGATCACTCAACAGAAAAAGGAAAAAATACCTTATCAGCTATTGGAGACCTTCCTGAGCCATCCAATGACCAAGGTTAGTCGGAAACAGAAGCAAGATATACAGCGGGATTCTGCCAAGAGGCAGCTTTTTGAAATTCCGATTGCTGAGATTGATGTAAGTGGTTCAGCGCTTCCACATTTCTTCAGAAAACTAAATAATCCGGAAGAGCTTATCCCTCAAATGATCAAAATCATCGATGATCTGTTGAGCAGTCTTGCCTTGGAAGGAAGAACCAAACTGATCGAATCAAACCTTTTGATCGAAACCAAAAAGGTATTGAATCAGATGCACCTCGGTTTTGAAAAGCTGGGTAACTTGAGCGTGCTGTTCCAAGTTGGCTTGATCAAGAAAGCATTATCTCCGATCAATTCAGCTATTGAAGGGGATCAGCTTCACGGATTGCAGATCATGGGTCTGCTTGAAAGTAGATGTTTGAATTTTGACCATGTGTATGTTTTAGGGGTCAATGAAGGAATTCTCCCGAAAACTTCCAGCTCTCCTACCTTTCTGCCGAATAACTTACGGAAGGCATACGGACTTCCTGTTTTAGAAAACCAGGACGCTCTTTCTGCTTATTTATTTTATAGACATTTCCAATACAGCGATGATATACACCTGTTCTACAACGGAATCGTGGATGAAAGCAGTACGGGCGAGGAAAGTAGGTTCATCAAGCAGTTGATGTTTGAAACTAAGTTTAATTTCATCAACCATATCCAACAACAGCCTTTATTGTTTCCTAATCAACCTCAGGAATTGGTCATCGAGAAAAAAGGAGCGATTTGGAACAAGCTTTATGAGAGCTATATCATCAATAAAAAACCGCTTTCAGCATCGGCATTTACTACCTACCTGATGTCACCGTTGCAGTTTTTCCTGAAATATGTGGCTGAGATCAAAGAACCACCCAGCATATCTCAGGAGTTTGAGATGAATAAACTGGGGACGGTCATTCATAACTGCATGGAACATCTGCTAACGGCTATATTAGACCGTAAAGATTTTGTTCCAACTTCGGAATTGGAGAAAGCACTTGAAAAAGTGGATACGGTCGTAATTCAGGAAATCGGCAGGCAATATGAATCGGAATTGCACACCTTGGAAGACCTGAACAGTTTGCAACGTATCATGCATAAAATATCTTCTGAATACATCAAGATGTACCTGCAATATGATATGGAGCAATATGAATCGATCAAGATCGTGGAATTGGAAAATGATGTGGATTATCATTTGGACTTCGAGATCAATATCAATGGCACTCCTGAGATGATCAATCTATTTGGGATCATTGACCGTGTGGATGAGGTAGTTACGAAGAATGGACAGCATAAACTTCGGATTGTGGACTATAAAACTGGGGCAGATCAAGTTATTTTTGGTAATTTGGATAAAGTATTTGCCGAAAACACCGAAAACAAAGCCTTATTGCAGACCTTATTTTACGCTTATGTCTATGAACAGGTTTCAGGACTGAAAGGATTGGAGCCTCATCTATATGTTGCAAGACGTATGCGCGAAGATGGCACCTTATTTAGGAACAGAAGTGGTAGTTTGGTTTTTGAAAACTTAAACTTGGAGGATCAAAAGAAGGTATTTATAGGATTCTTGAAAGAAACATTAGAGGAATTGTTCAATCCTGAGATACCATTCAAACATAATCCAGATGCTATAGTTTATCCTTCAGACCCGTACACCTTGTTTTATAAGTACAGTGTTGCAGAAAAGGCAGAAGAGGAGGCTTAAGTACGGTAAAACTTTATTTTGCAAGAATATTCATGTTAGAAGTCAATTTTAGGATCAAGGTTTTTTATCATGCCGCGAGGGATTTAAGCTTTACCAAAGCATCTAGAGAACTAAACATCAGTCAACCTGCAGTTTCCAAACATATTCAAGAACTGGAGAATACCATTGGTCAGGCGCTATTTTTGCGTAATGGCAGCAGAATCCTGTTGACTGAGGCTGGTGCTACCTTAATGGAATCGGTGAAGGTCATCATCCATGAATATGAATTGGCTGATTATAAGCTGGGGCTGCTCAACAATCAAATCCGTGGAAACTTGGTCATTGGTGCCAGCACAACCCTTGCGCAATATATCTTACCGAAGCTAATTGCCAAGTTTTCTGAACAGAACCCGCTGATCAACATCAAGCTGTTTACCGGCAATACGGCTCAGGTGGATCGCTGGCTCTATGAAAGGAAGATTGGTTTGGGCTTTGTGGAAGGTATCGCAGAAGACCAATCCCTGAAATACAACAAGATCCTGGATGACCAGTTGATATGGGTAGCCAGAACCACCCACCCCCTATTTAAGCAATCACCTATCTGCTTGGATGAGCTCAAAAAACAGGAGTTTATCTTCAGGGAGCCTGGCTCTGGAACGAATGACATCGTATTCCAGAAGTTTAGTGAAAATGATATCAATGCCAGGGATCTGGTAAATCGGGTACAGATGTCGAGTTCAGAATCAATTAAACAATATATACGATATAGTAATGCCATTGGGATTCTATCTAAATATGCCGTTCAGAATGAATTGGAGAATGGAATTCTAAAACAAATAGAAGTTGAGGGCTTCGAAATCAACAGAGAGTTATATTTAGTTCATCTTCACGGGGAGCTGTCAGGGCTTCCAAAACAGTTTATACGCTTTATCAATCAATCACTTACAAAGTAAGATAACCTGAGGTTATAGCCCATAACATTTTACCGTTTTAGCGACTCCATTAACAAGCTTAAGTTTGTTCATATGGAAAACGATTTAAACAAACCACAAAACCTTCTCAAGGAAGTAAATAAGATTGCCAAACAGACAAAAATCGTGGCAGGCTTATTTATTTTCATCGTATTCGTTGTCCTCATGCAAGCATTGGGGTTCAACACCAATATATTTAAGGCCAAACTAGCTGCTGACAAAAAGCAGGATAGCGTGGCGACCAATTCCGTGAACCTGATCAAAGACTTTAAAATGGCGCCCTATCCTGATTCTGAGGAAGGGAAAATGGCCGCCTATGGGGAAAAATTAATCAAAGAAACGCCCAAATACCTGGGTCCCAACAACAAGCATGGCGAGGTGTTTTCGGGCAATAACCTTGCCTGTGGCAGTTGTCACCTTAATGGCGGAACAAAGGAATATGCAGCCCCCTATATCGGCTTAAGCGCCTTATTCCCTATATATAGCGGCCGTGAGGGCAAAGTTGCAACAATAGAGGAAAGAATCAATGGCTGCTTCGAAAGGAGCATGAACGGCAAGAAACTGCCCTCAGAGAGCAAGGAGATGATTGCCATCGTGAGTTATATCAAACACTTGAGTAAAGATGTTAAAGTTGGAAGCAGGATAGAAGGTCAAGGCTTCGTGAAACTAGAGGCTCCTGACCGCAAGGCCGATCTACAACATGGGGAGTCAGTATTCAAGACACAATGTATGAGCTGCCATCAAGCTAACGGCCTTGGTTTGCCTAAAAAAGCTGATGAACCAGAGGAAGGTTATTTATATCCTCCACTTTGGGGTTCCGACTCATTCAATGATGGCGCGGGCATGGGTAGAATGCTGACCGCAGCTAAATTCATCAAGGGCAATATGCCATTGGGAGCAAGTGCTGACGCTCCTATCCTATCAGATGAAGAGGCATATGATGTAGCGGCCTACATCAATTCCTTTGAAAGGCCTTCGAAAGCGAATAAAGAAAACGACTATCCTGATCTGAGCAAGAAACCAAAGGACAGCCCTTATCCGCCATTCGCTGATAAAATACCAGAAGAACAACATAAATACGGACCTTTTAATTTTTAAAAAGCATGAGAAATATAATTATTATTTGCAGTCTATTTTTAATGACTAGCAGCCTAGTAAAGGCACAAAGCAAATCAATTGACAACAAATTGATTGAAAACGCCAAGTTTAGTGGCGCGGAGACTCACCATAAACACTATAAAGCCATCTATCAATTGGACAGCAACAATCCTGATGTTGTTAAAAAGGCTTTTAGGAACATCAAGAACGTCTTGAATGACCCACGCTTAAAGGATAAGATCGAAGTGGAGTTGATAACTTTCTCTGGCGGTACTGAAGTGATGTTAAAAGACTCAGGCTATGAAGAAGCATTGAAAGAACTGATCGATAAAGGAGTCACAGTGGCTCAGTGTACAAACTCTCTGCATGAGAGAAAACTGAAAAAAGAACAGTTATATGATTTTATCGGCTATGTACCGAGTGGCAATGGTGAACTGGTGATCCGTGCTTCAGAAGGCTGGGTAATCGTAAAACCATAATACACCTTAATCCATTGTAGAAATATTGAATATATGAAGAATTTAAAACGAATATTATTACTTGCTGTTATATTGTTGATGAACAAAGCATTTGCCCAAGACCCTTTTCAATATGATCCACCATGGAATACGCCGCCAAAGTCGGCAGTTGATTTCACCGTTCCAGGTATAGACAATGTCCCGGATCTGTTTGGTGATATCGTAGACCCTCAGTTAGTGGTGTTTTTTGCAGGAAACCAATTTATGGTCATGGATGATCTATTGGACGCCTTCAAAAAGAAACATCCTAAATATGAAAGGATCTTTGTGGAAACATTGCCTCCGGGCATCTTGGCCAAACAGATAGAGGGTGGATCAATCACCATCGGAAATATGAGGATCACCCATAAACCTGATGTTTATGCAGCTGGTAAAAACAGGATCGACAGTATGCAAAACCACTTCTCTAGAACAGAGGTCTATGCATACAATAAATTAGCGATCATGGTTCCTCAAGGAAATCCTAAAGCTGTAAAAACAGTCCAAGATCTAGCCAAGAAAGATGTGAAGATCGCCATGCCTAACCCTGCATGGGAAGGAATAGGAAGACAGATTGTATCGGTCTATAAAAAGTTAGGTGGCGAACAATTGGAGAAAACCATCATGAAGGATAAAGTAGCTGATGGCTCAACGTACTTAACCAAGATTCATCACAGGGAAAGCCCTATGAAAATCCTTTATAAAGAGGTTGATGCAGCCCCAGTTTGGTATTCGGAGGTCGTATATCAAAAGCTATTAGATCATCCCGTAGAGATGGTTGAAATTCCAAATGACCAGAATATCAGAGCAACATACATGATTGCTGAGATGAAAAACGCTCCAAGAGCTCAAGCGGCAAAAGATTTTGTGGATTTCATGAAATCTGATGAAGCAAAAGCGATCTACAAGAAATATGGATTTGAAACACCATAGTTTGTTTAATTAAAAAGAGAAGGGTTCCAATCCATGATTGGAACCCTTCTCTTTTTATAGCTATTCGCTTATTTCTTATATTTTCTGATGGCTTTGTTCGCTCTTTTGGTTGCGGTGTCGATTTTATAATCGAGCCATTTATCTTTAAAGATCTTACGCATGGTGTCATCAAAGTGGCGTGTTACGAAAAGGTTCCTAGCACCCTTCAGTTTCTCGCTCAATGAATTCGCCAAAGCGCGTACAGAAATAGAATATCCCTCAGTTTCATATTGGATATAATGCCACCATCCAGCAGGCATATACAAGGTCTCACCTGGATTGATTACCGCTTCATAACCATCTAAAAATTCTAAGCCTGGATAATCCTTTACATCGCTCTTTTTCAAGTTGGCAATGCTATGGAAGTTATAAGGCAATTTATACATAAGGTCAGACTGGTTGTTCGGGAATAACCAGATACGCTTTGCTCCTTGGAATTGCGAGATGAATACATGGGACATATCGATATCAAAGTGGTTCCTAGTTGCAGAACCTTCACCACCGAAGAACATATAGGGTAACCACTGGATGACCTTGCCACCTGTAACATCATTGAATATAACGTCTTTTTTCAGCTCAGGTCTTATTTTCATAAGGTTAAACAAGAATAGACGAAGCTCAGTAGGTTCTTTACGGATCATATCCAAGTACTCTCCAAAGGTCATCTTTCCAACCGGAGGACTTGCTGCATGGTTTTGTGACTCCTCTTCCCGACCATAAACGTCGATTTTTTCGTTACCCGCTATTTCCTTGAAATAGTCGTAGCTCCACTTATTCCAACAAGGGCTATCCTTACTGATAAAGTCCTTGATGATAACAGGCTGACTCTTATTCAGATAGTCCCTAACAAAATCTTTAGGAGCTATTCCAGATATACTATTAACAGGTTTTAATTTCACAATATTCCCATTTTTGAGTTAATGCAAACATAAAAAAAATATTTCTACAATAAATATACCCAACCCACATGAAGGGAATATTTATGACTATTTTTTGGTAATGTAGGGAGAATATATTTATCAAAAAATGATAAATATCAAATTTGTAAGTGTTTCTTGATAATCGCTTTACGATGTTTTAGCTGAGATAAACAGAAGGTTTGTTGACCCATTACGGGAAACCATAAAAAAAGGCTACCCTTCTCAGGATAGCCTAAATATTATTTTGGGCAATTGCCTACTTGTTAACCTGTTTGATGTACTGCTCAATGGCCATTGTCATACTTGGAGCATTCGGTGTCGGTGCTGGGATATCCAGGATCAGACCATGTTCCAATAATGCCTGTTGAGTAGTAGCGCCAAATGCAGCGACACGGGTGTTGTTCTGTACAAAATCAGGGAAGTTCTCATACAAGGACTGTACACTGGAAGGACTGAAGAACACGATGATATCGTAAAAAACATCTTTCAAGTCCTTGATGTCCGAAATCACTGTTTTGAATAGCACAGCTGGCGTGAAATCATATCCATTTTCTTGCAACCAGCGCTGAGTTTCCTCATTGGCAACGTCAGAACAAGGAAATAGGAATTTCTCTTTGTTGTGCTTTTTCAGGACATCCTCAAGATCCTGTGCGGTTTGCTTTCCGAAGAAAATCTTGCGCTTACGATATTGAATGTATTTCTGAAGGTACAAGGCAATGGTTTCAGAAATACAGAAATATTTTAGTTCCGCAGAAACTTCAAATCGCATTTCCTCACATACCCTAAAGAAATGATCTACTGCATTTTTACTGGTGAAAATGACTGCAGAAAAATCTGCAAAATTAACCTTCTCTTTTCTGACATCTTTTGCAGAGACGCCTTCAACATGGATGAACCCTCTGAAGTCTAATTTTAAATTATACTTCTCGGCTAGTGTGAAGTAGGGAGATTTATCGTTTTCAGGCTTTGGTAAAGTAACTAAAATGCTCTTTACTTTTTTGGATCTTTCTACATCAATCTGCATATACTCTTTCTTAATTACTTAGTGACCTCACTAATATCAAAATTGGTGCTAATTCGAGACTGCAAAGATAAAGAATTAAATAAAAAATAGAAAATTTGAAATGACCGAACAGGTGAAAAGCAGTCCTAATAAACCTATACGAGAATAAAATAATTACAATACAAATGTAAATTATTGAGATAGTTTGAAAATAATATGCAGGAATAAACACTACAGCCAACAAAAAGGGCATTAGGAAAAACATGCTATTAAAATAAACTAGGTAAAGAATTGCAATATATTCCCTTACAATTTTATCTAATTGAAATACAAATGATACAAAGCGGATGATCAGGATCTTTGCAATAAACAGCAAAGCGATGAAACCGGAGTTCTTGAGGAAGTTTTCAAAAGTTAGATAATTTTTGTCGCCGAAGCTTGACATGATCACCACCACAAACAATCCCAGGGACAAACTAAAAACGGCGTACAAAAAGATATACGGCCACGAAGTCGCTAGGTTATCTTCCTTACTGACCTGAAGCAATAACCGCTCTTTGTAATAGGCATCGACTATAATCTTAAGCTCCACCGGAAATACAATCCGAAGTACCCCTAACATCAAGAACAAAAGGAATACGATCAACAGGACCCATGCAGGCCTGTTACTCTTCTCGATCCCATCCTGCAAGGCAGACTGTTTATGGTGCTTCCCTACTTCTTCAATCCCGAAATAAAGATCTTGATTCCCTCTTTTCAGCGTAGAATCATAGGCTACTTTCAAATAATTGATTCCCTTATCCGGGAAAAGAATAATTTGACTATTTTTAAGGTTGTTGTCCAAGGACTCAAAGATGGCCACTCGTGCAAGAGAGTCTTTGATAGCAACGGAATCCACTAACAGCACGGAGTCAACAGGCAATGTTTGGCCATAACTTTTAGGAGCAAAGAAAATGCTGCTAAAAATTAAAACCCATATCATATAAAATCTGTTGATGTGCTTCATGAAAGGCGTAAAGTTAGGACAAAATAATTGCTTTAGAAATTGAAAACATGAGTAAAAAAGAAATTGTAAGATGCGGCTGGTGTGGCACGGATGAATTGTACCAAGAATACCATGACAAAGAGTGGGGAAAACCAGTAAAAGACGACAAAGTACTGTTTGAATTCCTGATCTTGGAGTCTGCACAGGCTGGTCTAAGCTGGATTACGATCCTGAGAAAAAGAGAGGGCTACAAAAAGGCTTTCTCCAATTTTGATTACAAGAAGATAGCGAAATATACAGAGGAAGATGTGGAAAGGCTATTGCAGGATCCGGGCATTATCAGGAACCGCTTGAAAATAAACAGCACGATCCATAACGCAAAAGCCTTTATGGATATCCAAAAGGAATTTGGAAGCTTTTATAACTATCTATATAGCTTTCTTCCAGACCAGAAACCTATCATCAACAAGCTGGAATCATTACAGGATGCTGTTGCAACCACGGAGCTTTCAGACCGCATCGCTAAAGATCTTAAGAAACGAGGCATCAAGTTCTTTGGGTCCACCACCTGTTATGCCTATATGCAGGCCGTTGGCATGGTGAATGACCACCTAACCACATGCAGCTTTAGATAGCGCCGGTACGGGGGATATTTTTATAGATATTTTGAAGGTTACGGCATTGCCCATTATAGTCCAATCCGTAGCCTACAACAAATTCTTTCTCGATTTCAAAGCCCACATACATGATATTGTCGAAGGAATACAGGAGGCAATCGGGCTTTAAGAGCAAGGTCGCAACGGATATGCTGGCCACCCCTAATCGCTCCAATGCTTCAATGGTATGGACCAGAGAACGGCCCGAATCCACCACGTCCTCCACGATTACGATATGCCTGCCTTCCAGCGACATGCCCACTCCTATCAGCTCATGTATTTCGCCTTGGTCGGTCCCAGCATAGGAAGCCAACTTCACGAAAGACATTTCACAGGGAATATGCACCTGCTTCATCAGGTCGGCCATAAACATAAAGCAGCCATTCAATACGCCGACAAATACAGGATGTTGGTCTTCATACCTCAGGTTGATATCAATCCCAATCAAGCGGATCCTTTTCTGGATTTGCTCATAATCAATCATGAGCTCAAATTCCAAATCGTCGATAAATATATTCTTCATGATTAATCGTTTTGTTCTGAACTGCCCTTGCCAAAAAGTTTCTCCAATAAGGATTTGCGGATTTGCTCTTCCCTATCGATTTCATCCACCATATCCTTGATATCATCATGGTTCATCATGGAATCAGGCACACCCTTAGGTCTTGGCGGACGTAGGTTAGGCTGAAGTTCCACTTGATAGAATCCATAATTTCCAGGAACGTTCTCCCCTTCCAGCTGGTTCATTTTATTCATGATATAGCCATAGGTATTGAAATGCTTCATCACCCAAGGTTTCAGGTGGCCGGTATAATCAAAGGATGAAAGGCCGGTTTTCGGTCTAGGAATAATGCTAGACAGGTACAAGCTCTCGCCGATGGTCAGTTCTGAAGGCTTCTTGCCAAAATAATATTTTGAAGCTTCTGCTATGCCATATACATTTTTACCCCATTCGATGATATTCAGGTATACTTCCAACAGGCGGTCCTTGCTGACCTGCTTGGACTGCTCCATGAGCCATACCAGCAGGATCTCCTCAAACTTCCGCATCATGGTCTTGTTCCGGTTCAAGTACAGGTTCTTGATCAGCTGCATGGAGATTGTACTGGCTCCACGTTTAAATTTTCTCTCCTTGATGTTGGTCACGATGGAAAGCTGGAAAGCCTCCAGTTCAAAACCATTATGTTTATAGAAAAACGGATCCTCCGTATTCAACACCGTTTTCTTCAAGATCGGAGCAATCTGATCCAAAGGCGTAAAATTAGGATTGGAAACATCCAATTTTATATCCCTCATCTTAAGGGTATCCTCATAGGCCTCATAAACAAATGGACCATTTAGGGCTGCAATATCGGCTTTTCCCCATTTCTTGACCTTTAGGTTTTTATCATCGATCTTGGAGGCAAACTTCAGATCATCCGGATCATCCAGGTCCACATTGAAATCCATGTCATATTGTATGTCACCTTCCACTTGGATACCATCCAGGTTCTCAAACAATCCCGCTGGAAGGGCATCAAAGAAATTTTGGGCCTTGAACATACCAGTATGCACGGCCATCTCCAATATCTTCTTCGGTTTACGGGTAAACTTCAGTTTTGGCTGAAAGGAAAAATCCTTTACCTCCACTTTGGTACCTTGCACCAATTCGATCGTATTTTCAGAAACCAGGAATCCCCCATCTGCCGAGCCACCCGGCAAAACAATGGTTTCTTCGGAAAGTCGATGGTGGTTCACCCTTAAATTCTTGGCACTGACCCCACCTAGCATCTCCAAACTTTCCTTGCCCTTCCGAGCCACATTATCCAGATGGAAACTCAATTCATCAAAACTCACATTCAAGCCAAAACGCCTCCCAATAAAGGGTATCTGCGCATCCTTATTATCCGATGATATGGTTACATTGGCCGTCTGACGGCTTGAATTGATGTTCCCTTTAAAATTCCATTTTGCTTCCTGTTCATTGAGGAACACATCGATATCATAGTCGCCATCATCGATCTTCCCTTCAGGAATCTTTACCACTTGGGTAGAAGAAGAATCTTGAAAGGATAGGCTAACATTTTCTAAATTTAAATTATTCGGAACGGCCTGAAAAGCTCTCTTCAAAAGGTTATCAATGGTTTCGGCCAAGGTCTTGGTTTCGGTCACTTCTTTGGTACTGTCTACTTCAGACTTCTTGCGGAACAGGAAATCATAATTGGCGGTACTATCATGCTTGACCAAGGTGATATCCGCGTTTTTAAGGTCTAATTCATCCAGCTGTACCGTTCCTGAAAGTAGGGGGAATAATTTAACAGACACCTTGAACTCATCGATAGAGGCCAGTTGTTCTGCACTATCGGGAATCAGCTTTACCCGTTGAAAATCTACGGTGGTCAAACCTGCAAATTCATACTTTTGGACTTCAAAATTCAAAGCATAATCATCCTTCAATTTCTTCTGCACCTTAGCAACAGCCTTGTTCAGCATATCCCCACGCACAGACATCGCCCATATAAAACCTATTGACAACACCGCTAGGATGCTCGCTGCAGTTATAATGAACCATCTCTTCTTAACGAAACTGAAATCGGGAATCTTGATATTTTTTACGTCTAACATATATTAATGTGAAAACCGAAGATTATGGTAAAAATATGCAAAAATCATTAAAAACATCATTATGACAAGATATTGAGCTTCTTTCTTTAATTTTGTTAAATTAATTTAAATCCATGATTACTAAAGAACAGATTTTACATGCTTTAGGTCATGTGGAAGAACCAGATCTAAAAAAGGACTTGGTAACCCTCAACATGATCGAAAACATTGAAATATTACCGAATAAAATAAAATTTGATGTGGTACTCACCACACCTGCCTGTCCGCTAAAGGGACATATTGAACATGCCTGCCGAAACGCCATTGCCTTATTTGTTTCCAAGGAAGTAGAAGTTGAAATCAACATGACGGCGAGGGTTCGCGCTGTTGATACCGCCCAATTGAAAAACATCAAGAACATCATCTTGGTTTCCTCTGGAAAAGGTGGCGTAGGAAAATCCACCGTTGCAGCAAACTTGGCATTGGCCCTAGCAAATACCGGTGCAAAAACCGGATTATTGGATGCTGATATCTATGGACCTTCGGTTCCATTGATGTTTGGTGTGGAAGGTGCAAAACCACAGTCATCACAAGGTCCAGACGGTAAAAACAGAATTGTTCCTGTCGAAAGGTATGGATTAAAGCTATTGTCCATTGGATTCTTTACCGACCCGAACCAACCTATCCCATGGAGAGGTCCGATGGCAACTTCGGCAATCAAACAATTGTTTGGCGACACGGATTGGGGAGAACTGGATTACCTGATCGTGGACATGCCTCCAGGCACTGGAGACATCCATATCACTACCGCTCAAAGTTATCCTATTGCAGGAGCGGTGATTGTAACAACACCTCAACAAGTTGCGTTGGCCGATGCGATCAAGGGGATGGCCATGTACCAGATGGAAGGCGTAAAAGTGCCTATCATTGGGGTTATTGAAAACATGTCCTACTTTACACCTGCGGAACTTCCGGACAACAAATATTATATTTTTGGAAAAGATGGTGGCAAGCGACTTGCAGCAGACAACCAAGTACCGTTTTTAGGCGAGATTCCATTGGTTAAATCTGTGGCCGATGCTGGCGATAATGGCTTCCCAATTGCCTTAGATCAGGATGAACCTGTAGCAAAGGCTTTTGCAGACATTGCAGGACGTGTTGCACAGGAACTAAGTATCCTAGCTGCCAAAGCATAAGGGTATCCTATAGAAATTTGAAAGGGACAACATCTGTTGCCCCTTTCTCTTTTTAATCTATGTTTGGTAAAGAATTCATTATTTAGTCAACCAAACCTGTGCTTGAACAGGTATAATTTCCTGGTCATTGTCCAGTTTCAACAGGAACATAAAAGCAATCTGCAATTGAGAAGCCGTAGCATTCGCTTCAAACCTTTCAACTAAAGCACTATTAGCAGGACTACTGGCCTTAAAAGCAGCAATGGTTGTATTAAAGACCGCCCTATTTCCATTTCCAGGAATGGGAGCAGCAATATAAGTTCCCGCTCTCACCCCACCGGCATTAACCGCTGTCGTTCCAGCCAACACCTTAGAAATTTCCTTAATCGTCCTGCCAGAACCTGATGGAATGGTCAACGTAAAACTGATCTCATTCTTACTCAGCGGCTGTGTGATGTAAGGGTTAAACCCATACGTTGTGGCACCTTCATAGGTAACCGGAATATCAGGTCTATTATCCTTATATAGCTCTGTATACTCTTTTTTACAAGCTGAAAACAGCGTGACAAAAAGAGCTATTATGATTGTATTGATTATATTTTTCATCGATTAAAGTTTAATTAGCGTCCCACCATACTTTTACATTCGAATTTGGCACATTACTTCCCTGTGGAAAATTTGGATTACGTTGCTGTTCTGCAAATATATATACTGCGCGCACCGGTCTGGTTCCATCAATACCAGCGGCATTTTGATGGTCTGCCAAAACAGGGTACCCGGTCCGTCTCCAATCGTTCCATTGTTCCAAACCATTCGAGAAAAGGGAAATATACTTTTGGGTAATGATTTTCTCAATCCTTTGGGCAGCGGTTCCTGTCAAGGTCACTTCTGCAGGATTATCAACAAAATACTTATCAATTACTGCGGCTGTTACCCCTGCATCCGACATCGAAGCACGAATCCCCTGTTGATACATAGCTTGAGCATCCCCAGCAATTCCATGACGCACGATGGCCTCAGCAATGATAAAAGAAGTCTGCGCATAAGTAATCAAACGTGTCGGACCCTCGCCACTTTGTCCAGTTACATAGACATTATATTTAGACCTGTCATTAAATGGAGGTGCCGTACCTGCAAAACCATTGTCTAAGGTCACATATTCACCGGTTGGTTTTGTCACAAACTTTTCAAGACGTGGGTCCTTCTTATCGTTCAATAGGGTCACGAAACGGGTACTGATCAACAGGTCATTTTGGAAAAGGGAATTATGTGTCAACGTCCAGATGGGCGCCTGACTTCCAACCTGTCCACCAAAGTTTACCGCTAGGTTTGCCGAATTGCTGTTGATATAGTAATTCTTGCTGATGATCTCCTGTAGGATTGCCTTAGATTGTGCCGGCTCTACTGCGCTGATCTGCATGGCTAATTTCAACAACAGGGAATTTCCTGCACGCTTCCAACTTTCCATATTTCCGCCATACACGATATCATCCACTCGAGGACTTAATGGGCTCTCCTTTTCTAGGTCTGCAAGACCGGAGCGAACCAAGTCAAATAGGTTTCCTAAGGAGCCTTCAACATTGCCCAAATAGATATCCTTTTGTGGGGTTAACACCGGTGTGGTTTTACCCTGATCACCTATCAAGGCCTCATAATAGGGCACATCGCCCCAGACATCGGTGGTCATAGCAAAAGTTAGGGCCAACATGATCTTGGCAACACCTGAATAGGCAGGTCCATTATCTTGGTTAGCCACATCGATCAGTTTACGATAGTTGACCATGGCGCCACCATACAGTTCATAGGACCATTGGTTACCAAAATCATCACCGCTCGTAATATAGCGATCCCAACCCGCAGGGCTTCCAGAAGCTCCAGCGGTAACACTCATGATCGTAGAGGCAAACCTGTTCAATTCATTGGAATTGGCAAATGCAGTACCTGCAAGCGCCGTCGGCAGCAAAGTCGCTGCAGGCACTTTCAATGGGTTATTTGGTGTATCATTGACGTCAAGGAAATTGCTACAGCCGACTAGGGAAAGCGACAGAACAAAAACCGATATTTTCCGTATATTATTTTTTATGATTTTCATTGTTCAATTTTTAGAAGGTAACTCTTAGATTAAATCCATAATTTCTAGCGGTGGGCGCACCGTTCAGGTCCATACCTTGAACATTACCGGCACCTTGTGTATTCATCTCAGGATCACCTGGGAAACCCGGTGCAAACATCCAAAGATTTCTACCGCTTACCCCTACGGATATCTGTCCAAATGGAGTTTTCTGCAATAAGGAGTTTGGTAAGGTATAATTCAAGGAAACCTCGCGCAAACGGTAAGAGGTGGCATCAAACACCGCAGCCTCTGAACCAATACCGCCTAGGCCTTGCCAATAGGCTTGTGAAGAGATCTGTATATCATTTGGTCTATATCCCGTCACGTTTCCATCTGCATCCTTGATTTCGATAACGCCCGGAAGGATCCTTGGCTTATCCCGGTCTACAGCTGTGATATCTACCATCCCTCCGCTGCGCATATCCACTTGGGAGAAAGAGAAAATCTGACCACCTTTTTGGATATCAAATAAGGCCATTAAGCTTAAGCCTTTATAATTGATGGTGTTGGTAAATCCTAAGGTGTAATCTTTTTGCGGACTGGCGATTACTCTATTTCCTATTGCAGGAGCAAATCCACCGGTTACAGGATTGATCAGGAACTGACCCGCATCGTTACGGGCATGCTGCGCACCAACGATGACACCATAAGGATACCCTTCAGCAATGGACGGTGCAATACCGATAAAACTATTGATACCCGGAATTACCGTACTGGTCACTTCATCACCGCCGACTGGGTCCTTGCCAAAAATGGCAACGACATTATTTCTGATCTTGGTAAAATTGAAGTTGATATGCCAGCTAAAATTGTCTTTTCGAACTGGGTATCCCCCTAGCAAAACCTCAATACCTCTGTTTGTCATTTCACCGATATTCGAGGTAAAGGAATTGTATCCCGATGAATTTGACACCGCTACATCAAAAATCTGGCTCGCACTTCTGGTACTGAAATAGGTAAAATCCAAGTCTATTCTATTATTGAACAAGCCCAATTGAGTTCCCACTTCATAGGATGTCACAAATTCAGGCTTTAATTCAGGGTTCCCTATTGTACTTCCAATCTGAAACCCTGTAATACTGCTACCCCCAACAGATAATGGGAAAGTGATATTGGCCGTATTGTTACCATATCCTGCTGGACCATAAACGGAACTCAACAGATAAGGATCGGCATCACGGCCTACTCTTGCCACATTACCCCTGATTTTCCAATAGGATAAGATTTCTCCTCGTAAATTTTCAAAGGCGGTTGTAGGGACAAAGCTTAAAGAGGCAGATGGGTAGAAATAGGTGTTGTTCTTTTCAGGAAGCGTCGAAGATTGATCCGCCCTTCCGGTCAATTCCAAGAATAGGTAATCATTATACCCTAAGCTCAACTGACCATAATAACCGATCAATCTGCGCAAGGTTTTTCCTGCATAAGACGAGGTAAACACAGAGGCATTGCTCACATTGTCAAACATGGGAATAGCCAATGAACTACCAATAACCCCTGAATAGCGATAAGAACGACTATTGATGTTTTGACCTAAAAGCAGGTTTGCATCCAGGCCTTCCATAAAAATATCATCTTTCTTGGCCGTGATCATCAAATCTCCATTTAGTTCACTTCTGAACCTCGTATCTTCATAGATGGTACCCAACGGTGCACGGGCAGCACCTGGCCTTTGGATCTGCGACCTCTGGTCAAAATAGGTATCCGCAGTCACCCTATAGGATGCACTCAACCAATCCGTGAAATCATAGCCCACAACCAAGTTACCATAAGCACGGTCTACTTCGGATTGAAAAAACTCATTCTGAATACTCCATAATGGACTGTTTTGCGTTGGCAAGAAATACTGCCTCTGTCCCGCAGGGCTTAAAATGGGAGTCCCGTGTAAGTCATAGGAAACCGGGATACGGGTAATCTGTCCAAAAGCACTACCACCATTCCCCATGGTTGCTCCGCGCTGGCTAGTTTTCGCATAATTGATGGTACCACTGATCTTAATTCCATTTTCCAAGTTCCTGTTTCCACCAATATTTGCCGTATGCCTGTTGTACTTACTTTCTGGAACAATACCTTTCTGAATGGTACTTGATACACCCGCAACAAAATTGGACTTCTCATCGCCCCCAGCAAGGTTCAATGAATTTTGATAAAAAGATCCTGTTTTATAAAAATCTTTAATATTGTTTGGATACGCTCTATAGGGAACTGTTAATCCTGTACCCCCTTGGATCACTTCATCCACGGTTCCAAATCTTGGTCCCCATGAAAGGGTAGATTGATTATTATAGATGTTCTGTGAACCCTGTCCATACATGTCCTGAAATTTCGGGAGATACCCTACATTTTGGAAGTTCATCGAAGAGTTTAAGGTTACCTCGGTCTTACCGCCTAAGCCTTTACCCGATTTGGTCGTGATCATCAAGACCCCAGCCGACGCTCTTGAACCATATAGTGCAGATGCCGCAGGCCCTTTCAGGATATTGATCGACTCGATATTGTCCGGCGGAATATCATTCAAACGATTGGATGGTTGAGAACCAAACAAGGTATTCTGGCTGTTATCGGTATCATTACTGAAAATAATCCCATCGACAACAATCAAAGGTTGGTTATTACCACCAAAGGAAGTAATACCACGGATATTTATATTGGTCGAAGAACCTGGCTGACCAGAAGCACTTCCGATCGTCACCCCTGCAACCTTTCCTTGCAATGAATTCAAGACATTGGTTTCCGATCGCTGAACTAGGTCTTCCCCACCGACCTTCTGGGTTGCATAACCAATGGATTTGGCTGTTCGCTCAATACCTTGTGCAGTTACCAATACTTCTTCAATGGCTTCATCGCCCCCTTTCAGCACAATGTTTATACTGCTTCGGCCAGCAACCTTCACCGTATGGCTCTGGTATCCTACATAAGAAAACCGCAATGATGCATCTGCATTGGCTGAAATATGGTAGGTACCGTCACTTGAAGTCTGCGTTGCTACAGAAGTACCAACCACACTCACCGACACTCCTGCCAATGGCGTTCCATCACTCGCTGAAGTTACCCTCCCAGTAACCTCTCGTTCTTGTGCATACGCTGTACCGCACAGGCATATGAACACAAAAATAAATTTGAGTAGTCTTTGTTTCATAAATTAATTGTTTAGTAATAAAAGTTTATATATACTTAATATTTGTTTAAATATTAACTTGAAATTGGCTCTAAATAACTTTATTAACTATATATTCTAAATTTCGTTAATATTTTTAACATAATCAAGATAATTAGGTAGGAATTATTAATTTTAGGGAAATTATTAATAAAATAAACCTGAAATCATAAACAATATCTATTGTTTAGATTAATTTTAACCTTCGCTTATTGCGCTCTAGTATAAATTCCGATAGTTATTAAGCAGAAATGGGAATAATGAAAAACAGCTAGGGTGAAAAACAAGTTTTGTATCTATTAATTTCAAGAACTGCCAAATTCAACCCACTCTTATTCGAGACACATTCGGAACTTTGGCTACATGCCTCAATCCTTACACAGTTCCTTTTCAGAAAATCTTCGGAAAATACCGTGGAGATTTCCGAATGATTCCCGAATATGTCTCGAATATGTCTCGAATATGTCTCGAATAAAACCCGATCAGGAGGAGATGAAAATCAGGGCGGAATTGCCCCATATCCTTAAGATCATCGAAGAGGGAAAAGTGCTGTCTGGGGGATAGAATTTTCGGAAATAAAAAAAGCCTTCAGGAAATCCTGAAGGCTTATATAGCAATCAAAAATTAGTCTATTAAATTTGAGGGTTATTTTGAATTTCCACTTGAGGGATTGGGAAAGTCAATTTCTCATCATTGTATCTATAAGATTGACCAGGGAAAGAAAGGTGGTTTGAACCTCTAGTGATGGTCGCTTTATTACGTTTCATCGCTAGGTAACTTTTTCCTTCACCCCAGAACTCGATACGAGTCTGTAAATAGATTTCATCCTTCAAAGCTTGGCCAGAAAGGTTAGAAATATAGTTTACATCTGCTTTTCTTAGGCTCACTACTTTTTTCAAAGACTCAGCAGCAGAAGCGGCATTGTTCAAGTTAGCATAAGCTTCAGCGTTCAAGATCTGCATCTCATCCACACGCATATAGATATAATCCGTAACCACATTTCTTTGACCCATTGCTTTACGCTCTGGTGCGAAGAATTTGTTGAGTGGCATTAAGTTTTTAGCGTTGAATTGAGATTTTCTCACGTCATCAGCAGGAATTTTATCGTAAAGACCTTTGTCGATAGTTTTAGGGTCACCTGCAGCAGCATAGCTATAGGTAAAGTAATCTACCTGTCCCCACCAAGAAACCAAGTCAAGGTTACTCGCTAAGGTCAAGTCAACACCCCACATCCAACTTGGTGTATTTACGTTGTTGAAACCTGACTCAGGGTTTGTTACAATACCATTTTCATTTAGAATAGCAGCAGATTCACGTTTTGTAGTTAAAGGGAATCCTCCATTGGTCAAAATATCATTGGTCAAGGTAACTACTTGTTGCCAATCAGCTTGTGTACCTCTAGCACCTAATGCATAAGCTAACAAACCTTTTGCTACGTATTTGTTGATCTGATCTTTACTTGTTCTGTTGAAGTTATCTAAGTAAGCAATAGATGTATTCAAGTCAGAAACAATCAGGTCATATACATCCTTGGTACTTGACAAAGGTTGGTTAGGCTGATCAGTAGAAGTATAGATCGGCAAGATCATTTCAGAACCAGTACCATATTCTTTAGCATATAAGTTTGCTAGATAGAAATACGAATAAGCTCTCATGGCCTTAGCCTGACCCATAATATGTCTCTGTTCGATATCTTCAGCAGGAATTTCCACATCTGTACCACCCAAAGCATCAATTACCGTATTAGCAGCGAAAATGATCTTGTAGTAATATTTCCAAGCATGGCTAGCTTCTAATTTAGTATAATCAGTTGTCGTGATGTAACGCGCGATTTGATCATACCAACCATAGTTTCTTCCAGCCAATACCATATCAGAACACAACATGTCTGTATAGATGTCATAACCTTTTTGACCAAAGTCGTCATGACTTTCTTCAGCGGCACCTTGCGCAGAGAATAAATTGTACATGGTTGAATAAAGACCTGCAATATTACCTTTTAACAAAGCAGGGTCTTGTTTTGCAGCTTCTTCCAACTGTTCGGTTGAAAGTTCTTCTGTTGGTTTTTCATCCAAGAAGTCTTTACTACAAGAAGCAGTAAACAACAGGGACGAAATCAACACTATATTTAATGACTTTTTCATTGTTTATCTAACTATTAAAATTTAACTCTTAAACCTGCACTTACAGTTGATAAAGGAGAGTATCTGTACATACTTGATGAACCAGCTTGGTGAGTTGAAGGATTGAATCCTTTTCTCGCTGAAGCGATAGCCAAGTTATCTGCAGAAACCCAGATTCCTAATGCTTTTGCACCGATAGCATCTAACACATTAGTTTTGAAGTTGTAACCTAATCTTACGTTGTTCAACATCAAGTAATTTGCAGATGTCAAGAATCTAGTTGATGAAGAGTTTACACCAACATCATTGTCATTATTCAATCTTGGAACATTGGTGATATCACCAGGCTGTTGCCATCTGTTGAACATATCCGTGTGCCAGTTGTTACCACCGATCACATCATTGTTCATCAAGATTGCGTAAGCACCGTCATATGCATATCCACCTAAGCTATACAACATCTGTACGCTTAAATCGAAACCTTTGTAACCTGCTCTCAAGTTCACTGCACCTCTTAATTTAGGGATAGCAGATTTACCAACATAATGTTGAGTTGCTTCAGAGTAAACTGTTGTAGTTCCTTCTTTGATCTCTTTATTTTCTGGGTTGTCGAACAAAGCCAATGAAGTGATCTGCTCACCAGTGTCAAACTGACCGTTTGCATTGTTGTCCGTATAGAATACCTTGAATTGGCTCTCACCAGTTTCAGCATCCACACCTACGAAATCTCTCATGTAGAAATCGTAAAGAGAGTGATCTTTAGACCATCCATAAACCCCTTGGATATCAATTTCCTTAGGTAAGTTTGTGGAAGGTTCGATCGGCATTTTAGTGATTTTGTTTTTGAAACTCTCACCGTTGATACCTAGATCTAAATAGTAATCTTGACCTTTAAGGATGTGACCTACTAAATCAAATTCGATACCTTGGTTTCTTAACTGGCCGTCGTTTACCTTGATTGTAGGGTAACCGATTGATGGACCAACACCTCTATCGAAGATTAAGTTGTCGGTATTTTTCACATAATACTCAATTGTACCAGAGATATAGTTACCTAATTCGAACTCGATACCTGTTTGGAACATTTTGGAAGTTTCCCAAGTCAAGTCCTCATTACCTTTAGTTACGAATGAGAATGCAGGGTTGTTGTTCAAGTTATCTACACTGTACAAGTCGTAACCTGGGTAGTAACCAACACCAGCTTGCTCACCAAGGACACCGTAGGAAACTTTATATTTCAAGAAATTGAAAATATCTTGGTCTTGCATGAAGTCTTCGTTAGATACAATCCAACCAGCACCTACTGAACCAAAAGTTCCCCATTTATCTTTCTTGAACCTAGAAGAACCATCTCTTCTTACTGTTCCGGATAAGTAGTATTTATTTTTGTAATCGTAATTAACCTGTCCGAAGTAACTTTCCAAAGCATAAGCTTCAGTGTACGATTTAACTGGGTTAGAAACAATTACGTTATTGAAATCAAGGATGTTGTTGTCCACTAAGTTGTAACCAGAAGCATTCAAGATATTGCTTTCCCACTTAACAGCCTCATGTGCTACCAATGCTTCCAATGAGTGATCACCGAAATCTTTTCTATAGCGCAATAAGTTCAATAAGTTGAAGTAGTTAAGCTCTGTACGACTTTGGTACAATGAACCGTTTTGAGATGCAGAACTTCCGTAGAATTTGTTTGCACGGTCATTGTAGATGTTGTTATAGTATTGGATACCTAAGGAGTTTTCAAATGTCAAACCATCAATGATATTGAAGTTAACATAGGCTCTACCGTTCAATTCATTACGTTTGTGACGTTTGATGTCATAAGTTGCATCAGCGATCGCATTGGTTAATGAACCAAATTTACGGCCTGAGTTCGTTCCATAATCGTATACATAACCACCGAAGATATTATCATCGATTTTGTTTCCGTTTTCATCACGCTCAAACAAAGGATAGATAGAAGGAATGTTATCTACGAACCAGAAAATACTTCCTGAATCTTCCGATTGACCACCTGTATTTCTTTCTACTTTCGAGTAGTTGGTGTTCATACCCACTGTCAACCAGTCGGTCACTTTATGGTCTAAGCTCAAACGACCTGTAAATCTTTCGAAATCAGAGTTGATTGAATAACCTTTATCGCCTAAGTAACCGAAAGAGGTAAAGTAGTTTGTTTTATCTGATGCACCACCGAATCTAACGTTAATGTCAGTTCTAGCAGCGTTTTGGAAAGCATGATCTTCCCAGTTTTCAGGATCAAACTTTCTAGTTACATTGTTTTTAACCTTTCTAGTTACAGGATCGATTAGATCAGACACTGAACTTACGTTCCAAAGGTTGTTCAATGGATTGATACCTCTTTCTGAGAATAAGTACTCGTTAGCATAAGCAGCACCGTCTTCACCAGCCAATACACCTTCGTTGTACATAGCTTCCCAGCTTAAGCCGATATATTCTTCAGGGGATTTGATCACATCATAACGAGGCAATAAAGACATGTTTGTACCGAAGTTAACATCAGCTTCAATAAATGAGCTCTGTCCTCTACCAGTTTTAGTAGTGATTACGATTACCCCGTTAGCACCTCTAGAACCATAGATAGCAGTTGCAGCAGCATCTTTCAATACCGTTACATTATCGATATCTGCATTATTGATTGAAGTAATGTTACCTGAGAAAGGCACACCGTCAACCACGTACAATGGGTCACGGTTACCGTTAACCGAACCAAAACCACGGATACGTACTGTTGAAGCAGTACCTGGCTGACCTGTAGTATTGGTTACTTGAAGACCAGCGACCTCACCAGCGATTGCCTGCGATACGTTTGAAGTGTTTTTTTGTTGCAATTTCGTACCATCAACCTTTTTTGCAGAACCTGTAAAAGCTTCTTTGGTTGTACTACCGTAACCCACAACGACAACTTCATCTAAAGACATTTCATCTTCTACTAATTGTACATTGGCTGTTGTTTGGTTAGCAACATCAACTCTTTTGGAAGTATATCCAACAAATGAGAAGTTCAATACCGTCTTACCGTCCGCTACAGTAATCGTGAAACCTCCATCTGCGTCTGTCTGAGTAGCAATACTAGTTCCCACTAGCGCTACTGATACACCACTTAAGGGTGCTCCGTCAGTAACCGAAGTTACCTTACCACTCACTTGACGATCTTGTGCGAACGCTACACTAAACATGCAGGTTAACACAAAAATTAAGCTGAGTAATTTGTGTTTCATAAATTTTGCTATTAATTAAAAGTTTTAAAACAGAGTCTGTTAAAATTTGTTAAACAGTCGACAAATATAGACTTACCTTAAATATTTCACAAATAAATTCCTGTAACCTATTATTTTTATCAAATAGGTAACAGAAAAGTTGAAATGTTAACTATTATAAGTTTCTACGTTAAATTTTATAATAATTAGCATCCATTTAATAGTTATTTGACTGAAATGAATAAAACTTTTTTAATATTAACGAGATTATTATTCCCCTATCCTACTGAATTACTGTTATTTAGAAATCAAGATTGAAAATTTGGTAAAATATTGACTCATTTAGATGTTTGAACAAGCTTTTAGGGGAAGTAAAATTATATACACGTTACGACATCGAAATATCTAGAGATCAAAAACGAAACATTCATCAGTGGCTGAACAATAATTCAAAACATCAGTCATCATCATGTTTATTAATCAGAATATAATTTTGATTTATCCAACAAACACCACTCTTATGACAATCTTTATTGAAACACAATAATTCATTCAAAAATATTTATTACATAAAAATTGTAAAATGCATGTTACTTTAATATTATCTCTTGAATTTCTCGGTTAAAATGGATGTTTGAACACAAAAATGAGTTTAAAGCCTTAAAATCCACAATATTTCTTTAGGCGAAATATTGCACACGATTAAAGAACAAAAGTATAATTCATTTCACAAGACCTTGAAAAACAGCTTTTAGGGAGTATGGCAGAGAAAAAAAAACGGGATTGAACACTGTTCAACCCCGATTAATATAAAGGCAGTCTATCTTAGGGCTAAGCATTAACCGCCTATTACAAACACAATATTATTTAGTTACTTATTCAATTTCGATCGGAACATCATAGACATCTACTCGATTTATCTTAAGAACTTGTAAATAAAGGAACCGCCAAAATTTTGGACGGCCCCTTCATAGGTAATATTATTATTTAGTATCCCACCAAAGTCTGGTGTTCAATTCATCTGGACCTTGAGCGGCAACAGCTGCTTCATAGTTTTTACCATTCAAGCCCGATTCCGTATTCGGATATGCCTGACGAACAGGGATCTTTTTGTCGATTGACAAAGGAGCCGGACCAGGATGTAACTCTGGGAATCCAGTTCTTCTCCAGTCCACCCAGCTTTCATAACCATTTGCTTGGTAATTAGCCAACCATTTTTGGGTAATGATCAATTTCAAGCCATTTGCTGCATTGTAAGCAACGCCACTTTGCGTAAAGTAGGATGCAGGCGCAGTTACCCCTTGTTGTTGCATGGATGCATCGATACCTTTTTTGTAAAAAGTAGCAGCGTCTCCAGTTCCCCAACCGCGATAAGCAGCCTCAGCTAACATAAACTGAATTTGTGCATAAGTTGTGATTGGCAAACCATAGTTTTGAGCAGTGAATTTTTTACCGATCAACGAAACAGTTTCTTGGTTCAAATCATCATCCGCATTGGCCAAACCATAAGGCATACCTTTATAACCACCCCCTTGAACCACTTTTTCTGCATAAACTGGCAGGCGAGGATCAGCTAAGTCTTCCAACGTTTCGATCATTTTTTCACTTACCGCATAATCCGTTCTTTTACCAACAAAGTAGTTGTTATAAAGCGGGTTTTGGTTATTGGCATCATTCAGGTAAGCAAAAACAGCGTTGTCAGCATTACTAGCGATTGCTCCTGCAGCATAAGCACTAGCAAACTCCGCTTTAGCTAAATTTGGATCAACATCTGCTAAGTGAATAGCAGCAACCATACGTAAAGAGTTGGCCCATTTTACCCATTTAGAAACATTCCCTTGGAAAAGGATATCACCATTTAATGCTTCACCAGTCTTTAATTGCGCAGCAGCTTCTTTCAATTCTTTCAACAAAGAAGTGTAGATATCCTTTTGTGTATCGTATTTAGGTGTCAATACTTCTTTACCTTTTAAGGCTTCTGAGTACGGCAACATTCCCCATCTGTCTGTCATGTGCAGATAAAAGAAAGCTTTCAAAATTCGAGATACCCCAATTTGGTTATCCGTGCTACCACCTTTTTGAACATAAGGTAAGTTTGCAGTTGCTGGATCAGAGTTTAAATTAAGGATGGTTTGCGCATCCAATAATGGCCCATTGTAATAAGCTGAAAAATCATAGAACTTATTTTGGAACCTAGACTCATTGGTATATTGAATCTCGGCCATATACTGGGGATATATATCCTTTGCCCAACCAGCGATACCGTTTCCTTGGTTACCAATTTGACGGATCACATTACTTATCAACAGCTCGGTATTTGGATCGGCTGGATTATTTGGATCTTTGTTAATCTCTTCAAAATCTTTGGTACAAGAAACTGAAAGACCAATCAAAACAAATCCAAGTATTGTATTTAAAAATTTCTTTTTCATAAACTTAATAGATTTACAGGCTAAACCTTAGATTAAAACCAAATGTCCTTGTGTTAGGCAACTGACCACCTTCAAACCATGAGCCTTCTAAGATGGAAGGGTCAAAGTTTCTGTTTTTAGCATAAATCAAGAATGGATTTTGTGCAATCAGGGTTAATGAAACTTTCTTGAATGGAGTTTTACCAAACATTCTGTCAGGGAAAGTATAACCGATGTTGATTTCACGCATTTTGATATATGATGCATCATATACCCAGTTTTCCCAAATGTTACCTGAGTTCAATTTGTCTTGATATAATTGTTGAACATCCACATACACATCATTAGGAGTTCCATCTTCTTTCACACCATCAAGGAGAACACCACCACCTTGATCAACTGGATCACGTTTAGGGTTTCCTTTATCGTTCACACCTGCTGTTTCTTCGTACAATCCAGAACCATTACCGAACATGGAAGAAATAGACATGTATTTACCACCTTTTTGAAAGTCTAGAGAGAAACCAGCCGTAATGCCTTTGTAGTTGAACTGTGAAGTTAAACCACCTGTGAAATCAGGAAGGATAGAGCCTAGATCGACGTCGCCTGAAGTAGGGACATAAAATCCGTCAGCTCCAACGATTTTTTCGCCTTTTTCATTTCTTTTGAAACCTGAACCAGTCAACATACCGAATGCATCACCTTTACGGGCATTAACAGCAATAACCGGAGCACCAACGAAACCAAATGAGTTTCTGGTACCATCCACTGTAACCCTTAGGTTGTTTACAACGATATTATTTACTGGATCTTCGTATAGTTCAACAACTTTGTTTTTGTTGATACCAATGTTTGCATTCAAGTTCCAGGAGAAGTTATCATTTCTGATTGGTGTACCACCTAATGAGAACTCATGCCCCCAGTTGTCAATTTGACCAGCGTTGATCGCTGTAGTCGCATATCCTGATGCTGAAGTTACCGTCAAAGGAATAATTTGATCTTTCGATGAACGTGTGTAGTAGTTGTAATCAAAAGTCAAACGATCACGGAAGAATCTTAATTCCGTACCTACTTCAATAGATGAAGATAGCGTAGGTTTAAGTTCTGTATTCACCAATTGGTTAGGAACAGTCAATAATGGATTAGAGCCATAAGGGTTTCCGATCGAATAAGTTTGTGCAACCCTGAATGGATCAGTATCCGTACCAACACGAGCGATGGAAGCTCTTAATTTACCATAGCTGAACCAATCGGACTCAATAAATTCAGAGAACAAGAATGATCCCGAAACACCTCCGTATAAATAGGAGTTATTTTTCTTAGGTAAACTTGAAGACCAGTCATTTCTAGCATTAGCTTCTAAGAACAAGAAGTCTCTGAAACCTAAAGTAATGTATCCGTATAGGGAGTTTACTTTATAATCGCTTAAGAAAGAGTTAAGGGTAGGTCTGTTCTTGGACGCTGATAGGGTATACAAATCAGGAACAGCTAGACCACCTGCAGTACGTGCATCAGTATATGTACGTTTGTTTCTTCTGTTTTCTACGAAAACAGCTGCTGCAATATCAAAATCCTGAACCTTAGTCGTATAATCAATACTACCTACGAAGTTCAATTCTTGTTGATTGTTCAAGTATTGGTAGTACTCGTCTTGGCTAAGTGTGTTGGAAGCGATTCTAGAGTTTTGCTCACCGTTAAAGAAGTTACCACGAGCGATTGCAGAAGCTTTCCAGTTTTCATTGAATTTATACACTGCACTTACGTTTCCGTACAATCTTTTTCTGATATCATTCGAAATGTTTTTGTACACATGTGTATATGGGTTGTCCCAGTACTTAGGGTTTGTATTGGTTGGAGAAATCATGTTCCAACTTCTGTACGTACCATCAGGTCTTTGGTAATCTTTAAGATCATCCATGTTCAAGTTTCTTGCAAACCATTGGTTGAATGAACTTTGCGGACCTGAACTATAACCATCGATAGGAGTATTGAAACGGTTTTCAAAGATAAAGTTGAGGTTCGAGCTAACGGTTAATTTATCACTTAAATTCAACGCTGCATTAGCACCTAACCAGTGTTTACCTTGTTTAGAATTAGGCATAACCCCAGTTCTGCTCAAATTGGTATAGGAAAGTCTTGAATTTAGATCATCCGTTCTTTTTGAAACCGCAACGTTAGTACTCGCCGTAACACCAGTTTCAAAGAAGCTCTTTACGTTGTCTGGTTGAGGAGAGAAAGCAGCCAATTGACCGAATTTAGGGTGGGTTGGATCCCAAGCGTACCAAGGCGCGATCATTGATCCGTCCAACTTGTGACCCCAGCTTTCATCTGCTGAGAAGTTGTAATATTGAGCACCATCTAAGGCTTTCAAATAATCGGCATGAATAGCAGGATTGTACTTAAATGTAGAGAACTCTTGGTTGTAACCACCACCATATTCGTTTTGGTATGCTGGTAAGCCATAAACATTTTCAAATGAAGTGGCTTGGTTTACTTCGATACCGATTCCAGGTGTTGCTTTACCCGATTTGGTTTTGATCACGACTGCACCTTCTGCACCACGTTGACCGTACAATGCAGTTGCTGCAGGGCCTTTCAAAACGGATAGGCTTTCGATATCGTCGTTGTTAACATATTCAGGACCCGTGATCACACCATCCACAACGTAGATTGGGTTACCACCTGTCAAGTTGTTAATACCACGGATACGGATAGCTGCAGTACCGAATTTAGCACCAGAACCCGTTCTGATTTGGATACCGGAAACTTTACCCGCTAAAGCTGTGTTTAAATCTGCTTGTCTAGCTTGTGTAAGGTCCTCTCCTTTTACTTGTTGAACCGAATAACCGATTGATTTTCTGGTCCTTTCAATACCTAGAGCAGTTACTACGACTTCTTCCAGGTCATTATCTCCGCCAACCAATCGCACATTAATAGTTGTTTGGGAGCCAACGGTAATGGTTTGGGTTTCATAACCGATATAGGTAAATGAAAGTTTACCATTCGCTGGTACGGAAATTGAATAATTTCCAAATTCATCAGTTTGTGTAGCGGAATTAAGATCCACAACCCTAACTGTAGCGCCTGCAATAGGGCTGCCGTCAGATGCCGCTGTCACTTTACCACTCACTTGCCGATCTTGTGCATGTACGACGCCAATTAGCATAGTACACAGCAACAGAACACTGAGTAATCTTTGTTTCATGTTTCTTGTTTTTAGTTAATAAAAATTGGGTTCTAATTTTTCTTGGCAAAAAGTTAGTATTGTTAAACTAGCGCCAAATCTATTTATATGCTATTGGGGATGCAAAAAAAGGGCATTTATTTTTTGAAATTTTCGAAATTAAACTTAAAACACTATTAAAATTATATTTTATACAGCTTTTGGTTAATTGAAAAGGAGTGATTTTAGGTGTTTTTTATGATAATTGAAAAATATTTCACTATTAATCATTAAATAAAATATATCTGTGTAATAAAAATTAATTTCATATAATAAATGAGGTTAAATTAATTTTACAATAAGAAATTGTTAACCATAACTTATTCGTTTTTCCTAAATGCATTTTTAAACCCGTTTTATCCAATAATCACGTACATTTGCGTATGCGTTTTGACATCATTACCGTATTACCACAATTATTGGACAGCCCTTTTGCCCACTCTATCCTTCAGCGTGCGCAAAAAAAAGGGTTATGCTCCATCCATGTTCATAATTTGAGAGATTATTCCGTAAACAAGCAAAAATCTGTAGACGATTATCCTTATGGTGGTGGATCAGGCATGGTCATGCAAATTGCGCCTTTTGCAGCTTGTATAGAGAAACTAAAATCTGAGCGCGAATATGACGAGATCATCTATATGACTCCAGACGGGGAGACCTTAAACCAAGGGATCGCCAATGGGCTAAGCTCGGCCAAGAACATCATGATATTATGTGGGCACTATAAAGGGATTGACCAACGGATCAGGGACATTTACGTGACCCGCGAAATATCCATCGGTGATTATGTTCTGTCGGGGGGAGAATTACCGGCAGCCATATTGGTGGATTCTATCGTCAGGATCATACCAGGGGTGCTTTCCGATGAAACCTCTGCCCTTTCCGACTCCTTCCAAGATGGCCTGTTGGATGCGCCAATCTATACCCGACCGGTAGACTGGAATGGCCATAAAGTACCTGATATCCTATTGAGTGGACATGAAGCCAAAATCACAGAATGGCGTCATGAGCAACAACTTATACGAACGAAACAAAGAAGACCGGATTTGCTAAATGACTAAAAATCCTGCCTAATCTTTGCTTTTTTCACAAATAAAGTTTGAATATTCAATTTTTCTATTAATTTTGTGATGCAATGATGACTGTAATTCAATATACTAACCGTTGGTGGCTTCTGACTATATAAGTCGGGAAGGTGGTATATTTTAGATAAAATTTTTCATAATCAACCAAAACCACTGAATGGTAGCCCGACGTATTTCGTCGGGCTTTTTTTATTTTTGAAAACTATTAAACACTTATATGAACTTTAAATTCAAAACTAACCATAAGAAGATCTTAGCGGACACGACTACACCGGTAAGCATCTACCTTAGACTG
Organism: Sphingobacterium sp. NPDC055431; assembly: GCF_053644255.1. Classification (NCBI taxonomy): domain Bacteria; kingdom Pseudomonadati; phylum Bacteroidota; class Sphingobacteriia; order Sphingobacteriales; family Sphingobacteriaceae; genus Sphingobacterium; species Sphingobacterium sp. NPDC055431. The sequence continues at coordinate 72,436 of NZ_JBSHLH010000015.1, read as the reverse complement.
CGCGATACTTTCCCCAACAGCCTGCTCTTGGAAAGTTCGGAGTACCATAGCCGGGACAACAACATCAGCTATATCTGTTGCCAACCGATCGCCAGCATCATCTTGGAAAACGACGAACTGAGCATCAGCCTACCGAACCAGAAGAAAACCGTCAAGAACGCGAAGGAACTTAACCTGAGAGAAGAGGTTTCAAATTTCAGGAAATCTTTTGAAGCCGATCTCGTTCCTGATGTAAACGTGATTTCCAATGGCCTTTTCGGATATTTCAGCTTTGAGGCCGTGGAATTCTATGAGGACATTGAACTAACGGCCAAAGAAAACCAAAGACGGAAAATCCCGACCCTGCAATACCATATCTACAAATATGTTATCGCAATTGACCATTTCAGGAACCAATTGCATGTATTTGAAAACCTATTGGATAACGAACCTTCGGACTTGGACAGGCTTCAATTCCTGATCCAGAACAAGAACTTCCCAGAATATACCTTCCAGGTAAAGGGTGAAGAGTCTTCAAACATGAAGGACGAAGACTTCAAGGCCTTGGTCAATAAAATGAAGGAGCATATACAGAGAGGTGACGTTTTTCAGATCGTTCCTTCAAGGGCATTTGAAACTCCTTTTTCTGGGGATGAGTTCAATGTCTATAGAGCATTACGTTCCATCAATCCATCGCCATACCTATTCTATTTTGACTATGGTGATTTTAAGCTCTTCGGTTCTTCTCCAGAGGCCCAGCTAACGATTAAGAATGATCAGGCAACCATCTATCCTATTGCCGGGACCTTCAAGCGGACTGGTAATATGGACTTGGATGAAAAGATAGCTGAAGAATTGAAAAATGATCCGAAAGAAAGTGCTGAGCACGTCATGCTGGTTGACCTGGCCAGAAACGACTTAAGCAGACACTGCCATCATGTTCAGGTTAAATCCTACAAGGAAGCGCAATACTATTCACATGTTATCCATTTGGTGTCCAAGGTCAGCGGAACGTTGAACCCGAACACCAATCCTTTTGATGTGGTTGGTGATACCTTTCCGGCAGGAACCCTATCGGGCGCCCCTAAACATATGGCCATTACCCTGATCGACCGTTATGAAGGCCTTCAAAGGTCATTTTATTCAGGTGCTATCGGTTTTATGGGCTTTAATGGGGATTTTAACCATGCCATCATGATCCGCTCCTTCCTGAGCAAGCAGAATGTATTGCATTATCAAGCTGGAGCAGGAATTGTATTGGATTCAGATCCTGAAAAAGAATTACAAGAAGTAAATAATAAGATATCAGCTCTTCGCAGGGCTTTAGAATTAGCGGAAACCTTATAAAATGAGCAAGCCAATATTAGTAATCGACAACTACGACTCCTTCACCTACAACCTGGTACACCTCCTTCAAGAATTGAACGAGCGCTATGAAGTCGTTAGAAATGACAAGTTTGACCTCGAAGACATCGAGAAATACGACAAGATCTTGTTATCACCAGGACCAGGCATTCCTGAGGAAGCCGGCCTGTTATTGGATGTCATCCGTAAATATGCGCCAACCAAAAGTATCCTTGGGATATGCCTTGGACAACAGGCTATTGCGGAGGTATTTGGCGGCAAGCTCTACAATATGCCCAAACCTTTGCACGGGGTGGCTACAAGCATCCAAGTGACGGACCCTTCTGAGCCTCTTTTCGAGAATTTCCCGGAAGATTCAAAAATCGGCCGTTACCATTCTTGGGCAGTGGATCCTGACAGTTTAAACGAGAACTTAAAGGTTACTGCTGTGGACCCGAACGGTGTAATTATGGCTCTGAGCCATACGAAATATGATGTGAAAGGCATGCAGTTCCACCCAGAATCCATCTTGACTGATAATGGAAAAACATTGATCGCCAACTGGATCAAGGGCAAGAATTAATTCCCATAAAAGAAGATTAACATGACCATATTAGATAAAATAGTAGCCAGAAAGAAAGAGGAAGTAGCAGCTGCCAAAGCATTGCTGAGCATTTCAGATTTGCAGGCCATGCCTCTATTTTCTCGGGAATGCCATAACCTGAAGGAAAGCATCTTGGACCCAACCAAAACGGGGATCATTGCTGAATACAAAAGGGCATCGCCTTCAAAAGGCCTGATCAATGGTACCTCCACGGTACGGGAGGTGGTATCTGGCTATCAAAAAGCAGGAGCTTCGGCCATCTCTGTCCTGACGGACAAGGATTTCTTCCAAGGTTCATTGGAAGACCTGACCGCAGCACGCGAGGTGTTAGAAATTCCGTTATTGCGCAAGGAATTTATCGTGGATGAATACCAAATCGCAGAAGCGAAGGCATACGGAGCAGACATTATCTTGCTGATTGCGGCATGCTTGGATAGGCAGGAAATCAAAACCCTGTCGGAATACGCCAAATCTTTGGGGTTAAATGTATTGCTGGAAGTGCACAATGAGGAGGAGCTCCAAAGGAGCATTTTTGACAGCATTGATGCCATTGGGGTAAACAATAGAAACCTGAAGGATTTCAGTGTTTCGTTGGAGCACTCCTATGATTTGGTCAATAAAATCCCGGATCAATTTATCAAAGTGTCCGAAAGTGGGATTTCAGACCCTGAGACCATCAAGGCCCTTAAAAAGGCTGGATTCAATGCCTTCTTAATCGGTGAGAACTTCATGAAAACAAAGGATCCAATGGAGGCCATAGTGGAATTTGTAAACAAAATCTAGGTATAGAGCCTCTATTATTATACAAAAGAAGGGAGGTCATTAGAATGTCTAAAATCTTGTGCCTCTTATCTATTGTCTATTTTTGTTTACCTTTGTAAAAATTTCAACAAATAATGTCGGTAAAGATAGGCGAACATATTGATTTAGGTGAGTTTCCATTGTTGTTGGCTCCTATGGAAGATGTCAGTGATCCTCCATTCCGTTACGTGTGTAAACAGAACGGTGTGGACATGATGTATACTGAGTTTATCTCATCCGAGGGCCTGATACGTGATGCCGCTAAGTCTCGCCAGAAACTGGACATCTTTGAATATGAAAGACCTATAGGCATACAGATCTTCGGTTCAGATATTGAACACATGCGTCAATCGGCTGAAATCTGCACGGCAGCTAATCCAAATTTAATTGATATCAACTATGGTTGTCCGGTTAAGAATGTAGCTTGTCGTGGCGCTGGTGCGAGCCTATTGCAGGACATCGACAAAATGGTTGCGATGACCAAGGCTGTTGTGGATGCTACCCACCTTCCTGTTACCGTCAAGACCAGATTGGGTTGGGATGACAACACTAAAAACGTGTATGAGGTTGCTGAACGTCTTCAGGACATCGGTATCAAGGCATTGGCCATCCATGGTCGCACCAGGGCGCAGATGTATAAAGGACAGGCAGACTGGTCGATGATCAAGGACGTGAAAAGGAACCCTAGGATTCAAATCCCAATTTTTGGAAACGGAGATGTGGACTCTGTGGAGAAAGCTGCTGCCTGGAGACAGGAATTTGAAGTTGACGGCATTATGATCGGCAGAGCATCCATCGGTTACCCTTGGATCTTTAGGGAAATCAAGCACTTTTTCAATACCGGGGAGCGCCTAGACGGCCCGACGGTATCAGAACGTGTCGATATCTGCCATACCCACCTGACCAAGTCCATTGAATGGAAGGGTGAGAAAACAGGAATATTTGAAATGAGAAGGCATTATGCCAATTATTTCAAAGGGATACCTAATTTCAAGGATTATAGAATGAAACTGGTCAGCTTACAGGATGTCAATGAAATCCTGGAAGTACTGGAAGAAATAAGATTTAATTTTGCAGAAGAAGTCGCTTAGGAATAAGCGACTTTTTTTGACTCTATATTTTGATTATCGCCTTTTCAGTACCTTGAACAAGGTGTTTTTTTCAAAGTAGAATACAGCCCCCAAAAACAGGATAAATAATAGATTTCCAATCCAGAAATGTCCAAAATAAGCAAACCAAGAGACGATCAGTCCCATGAATAGGTATGCCAGGATCTTCTTGCTGTTATAGGGAATGCTATAGTTCTGCTGCCCCCAGAAATAGGAAAGTCCAACCATCACCACATAGGCACTCGTGGTAGACAATGCGGCTCCAACGTAGGAATAGCGAGGGATCAGAAGGAGGTTCAAAATGATGGTAATAATGGCCCCTACTCCAGATATATATAGGCCATATCGAGTCTGATCGGATAGTTTGTACCAGATGGACAGGTTCATATACACGCCCAAGAGCACATAATTGAAGAGTAAGATCGGAACGATAAACAGTCCTGACCAATAGGCTTCAGGCTCTAATTTAGACCCTCGGATAAAGCCTTTTAACCAATCAAGGTTTGCACATAGACCAATCATCACGATAACCATAGCAATGACGAAATATTCCATAATCACGGCATAGGTCTTCCTTGCATTCTCGTTCTTAGCATATGAGAAGAAGAATGGTTCAGCACCCAATCTAAATGCAGTGACAAAAAGGTTTAAGAAAACGGCAATTTTTGCTACTGCCCCATAAACACCAAGGTCCATTTCCCCTTGCTCTCCTGGCACCAACCGTGGGAACATGATCTTATCCAGGTTTTCGTTGATAATAAAAGAGATATTGGCAATCAAAATCGGGAAAGAATAGTTCAGCATACTCTTGATCAGCTTATTGTCCAGTCGGAATCTAAATCCAGCAATCTGCGGTATCAATAATAGTAAAGTGACCAGACTGGCCATTAAATTGGCAATAAAAACATTACCTAACCAGCCTTCACGAAACCAACCTGCACTGAATTCCCTGAAGAATTCCGAGTTCTTGTTCCATTCTGGCAACCATGCCAACAAGACAAAATTGACGGTAATGAAGACCAAGATGTTGATCAGTTTCACCAAACCATATCGGATTGGCCTCCCTCCTGCTCTCAATTTGGCAAAAGGCACTACAGCGATTGCATCGGCAGCAATGATCAGCGCAAAGAACTTGACGTATAGAATATAATCAGGTACATTTACCCCCTCACTTAAAAAATGGGCAATGGGCTCTGTAAAAGTGAACACAGACAACAGAAATATTGCTGTGGTAAATAGGGTAATCAAGAAACTATTGTCGAATACGCGATCTTTGTCAGTGTCTTCCTTTTGCAGATAACGGAAAAAAGTCGTTTCCATTCCAAATGCTATAACAGCATTCAGCAGGGAAGCATAAGAAAAAAGATTGGTGAAAACTCCGTATACGGAGGTGCGAAACTTCCCTGTAAAGAAAGGGGTCATCAAGAACCCAAGCATTCGGGATAAGATGGTCGAGAGACCATAGATCATCGTATCGCTGACAAATTTCTTAACTACCGACACGCTTATTTGATTTTCTTAACGACTTCGAAATTGCGGAATCCCTTGATTTCATCGGACTCTTCATATTCCACATGGGCAACTTCAGCATGTTCAGGCCCCTCCTGACAAAAGTCTATTAAAGACTCTAGGGCGAAAACATCGCCCTCAGCTTCTATATAAACAGATCCATCAGGTTCGTTCATCACAAAACCTTTTACCTTCAATTGATCAGCAACAGCTTTTGTCGAAGCCCTGAAAAAGACTCCTTGAACTTTACCTTGAACCTTAATATTCCAATGTTTCATGAATACAAAGGTAAAAGAAGAAATAGAATTAGAAACTATCTAATTCTTCTAACCTTAACTTTCGGGTTCAGTTTGAATGTATCCATTCCTTCCAATAACACCAAGCCTGGTTTCTTGCCTACTTCCAAAGATCCTAATTCACTTTCTAGGTTCAATGCTTTAGCACCGTTCAACGTAGCCCATTTGATAGTCTCATTGAAGTCCAATTCCGGAAACTCTTGGTGGATAACCTTTAATTCCTCTAAAATATCCAATGTATCGTTTGACGCTAAACTGTCGGTACCAATCACGATGTCATGGCCTCCCAACAAGAAATTGTCGATTTTAGGAATTCTATCTTCGATATATAAGTTGGCTTTTGGACAGAAACAGAAATAAACCGATCTACCCATTCTATCCACAAAATCCAGGTCCTTAATCGAAGTATATGTATTGTGCACTAGGATCAATTTATTCTTGCTAGGGATATAGGGCAAAAAGGATTGCAGAGAGTTTCTTGCTTGAGCTCTAAAATCTTCCATCACCATGTCCATCTTCTTGAAAAACTCCAAGAATTCACCTTTCTTATAACGGAAAAGCTTGTTCTCTTCGTCACTTTCCTGATTGTGGATACTGATGATATTATCTTCGCTGATTGCTTTTTTCAAGGTCTTAAATAAGAATTTAGAACCAGAATAAGGCGCGTGAGGGGTGATTGAGGAATGTTTGTAATCAAAATGGAATTCAATTTCCTTGGCATTGTCGATTCTTGTAACTACATCTTCCTTATTGGTTGCCATTACTTCAACAAACGTATGGTATTTGATAGGGCTGTTTTCCTTGATCTTAGCGGTAACTGCAGAGTTCACGTGGTCGCCGACAGCTTGGATGCCGTTCTCATACATCATTTTGTCAGCTTCTTCCATGGCAGCTTCCAACTTGCTTTCATGGTTTCCGCGTTCATTGATTACAGCAGAAAGGAAGTTAGGTAATCCTGTACTTCTAGGCACAACACCTAATAAATGGGAAAGTTCCAGATGACAATGAGCATTTACAAATCCAGGAATTAAAGCTCCTTTGAATTGTTCCACTAAATTTTCATCTATTTCACCTGGATTGAAAACACCTTTCACAATCCCTTGATCATCCATCGCGACTACCCCCTTTTTAATAGCAGGCCCGGCAACAGGAAACACAACATCAGCAGCGTAATACTTCATAAGAAATTAATAGTTCCGTTTTTTTAAAGTTAGCGTAATTTGCCCATTGATGGCAATGCAGGCAATTTACAAAAAAATACTATCAGTTTAACTAATAAAATAATAATTACGAATTTGTTACAATAATATTTAAATTTTGTTTTATTTATCCAAAAGGCTAGCTTTGCGCTATCGAATAGGGGTGCCTTGTTGAAAAACACGAACAAAGGCTGAGATTATACCCTGTATTTCAAGTGATTACAAGAAATACATACCTGATCTGGATAATGCCAGCGTAGGGAAAGGGCGGTTAAATAGAACTTGTTGTGACCCCTTACAGCAAGAAAGTTTAACTCTTTAAAACATTTTTTTTATTATGTTTAACAAGCTTTGGGCAACTTTAGCCTTATGTTTGCTAGTACTTGCGAGCTTTGCTCAACAAAACTTCACTGTTAGGGTTTTAGACAAATCTGGAGCACCTGCAGATGCCGCAACTGTGTCCATCGACGGACAATCCAAATCCAGCAATAAAGACGGAATTGTCGTTTTTGACAATCTAAGCGCAGGCTTCCATGACTTAAAAATTTCTTTTATTGGTTATAAATCCGAGATTTTAAGAATAAATCCGAAAAATCAAGCTAATTTTTCCATTCAATTAAAAGACAATGTGTACGAATTCGAGGAAGTTTATGTAACAGCAACACGTGCGAAAGAAAATTCCGCGACTACCTTTAAAACCATCAATAAGGAAGACATCAAGAAAAATAACCTCGGACAAGATATTCCATATCTCTTAGACCAAACTCCTGGTGTCGTGATCGGTTCTGATGCAGGTGCTGGAATCGGATATACAAACATGACCATTCGTGGATCCGACAATGAACGCATCAATGTCACTTTGAATGGCATCCCTTTGAACAACCCTGAAAGCATGGGCTCCTTCTTTGTAAACCTTCCTGATTTTGCCTCCAGTACAGAGAGCATTCAGATTCAAAGAGGTATCGGAACTTCTACAAATGGCCCTGCGGCATTTGGAGCATCTTTAAACTTCCAGACAGACGCCCTGGAAACGAAGCCCTACCTAGAGTTCAATAACTCCTTTGGTTCCTATAACTCTTGGAAAAACACCTTAAAAGCTGGATCAGGACTGATCAACGATAAATTCGCATTTAATGCTAGGTTATCTAGGATCTCTTCGGATGGCTATGTAGATAGAGCTTCGTCCAATTTAAAATCTTTCTATGTTGATGCAGGCATGTATACGGATAAGCATACCTTAAAAGCCACCGTGTTTTCAGGTAAGGAAAAAACTTACCAAGCTTGGTACGGACTTGCTGAACCATTATTTACTGGCAATAAAGAAAGGATTGAGGAGTATGCCGATAACCTTTGGTTATTCGACGAAGAGCGTGAGAGATTCTTAAATGGAGATCGAAAATATAACTATTATACTTACGATAACCAGACGGATAACTATACGCAGACGCATGCCCATCTGAACTACTCCTACCGTCCTTCTGAAAAAATGACCTTCAATACGGCTCTTCACTATACCCGCGGCGCTGGATATTATGAAGAATTCAGACCATTGGATGGACTAGACCATTATGGAATTGATCCAGTAGTTGCAAACGGCAATACAATTAAAGATACCGATTTGATAAGGAGAAGGTGGTTGGACAATCATTTCTATGGCTTGACCTATTCCCTGCTCTATAAGCCATCCAACAACCTGAACTTCACTTTCGGTGGTGCTTACAACCAATACAAAGGCGATCACTATGGAGAAGTAATTTGGGCAGATCAAGTCCCAGAGGATAAACTCAATGACAGATACTACTTTAGCCATGCCAATAAAAATGACTTCAACTTTTACGCAAAGGCAGATTATAGAGTAGAAAACTTCCTTTTCAATCTGGATGTCCAGCACAGGAACATTGTTTATAATGGAAAAGGTGATGATGATAAGATAAAGGATTTCACGTTTGAGGACACCCACAACTTTATCAACCCCAAAGCAGGCGTTACATATTTCTTGAGCGGCAATTCCAACCTATACGCTTCTTACGCCTTTGCGAGCAAAGAGCCTACTAGAAACGATTACGTAGAAAACCCAATAGGTGCAATTCCGAAGACAGAGAAGATGCAGGATATTGAGGCTGGATACCGCTACAGAGACGAAAATATCAATATAGGAGCAAACCTATATGCCATGCTTTACAAAGACCAGTTGATACCAACCGGAGCATTGAACGATGTGGGTTCAGCGGTAAGGATAAATGTGGACAAAAGCTATCGAATGGGATTTGAGCTTGATGGAAGTTGGAAAATCCATCCTAAATTCATTTGGTCAGCAACCGCAGCTTTATCGCAAAACAAGATTAAAAACTTTGTAGAAAACATCCCTGTTTATAGTGACGATTTCGATTTTGTAAAGTATGATTTGATCACGCATGAAACTACGGATATTGCAAAATCACCAGCTGCGGTCTTATCTAATAATTTCACCTATAAACCGATTGAATCATTAAGTTTCAGCTTTTTGAGCAAATACATCTCGAGGATTTACCTAGACAATACCTCCGAAGTGAACAGAAGCATCGCTCCATCCTTCGTCAACAATTTCCAGGCTATCTATTCATTCTCGGTATTTGGCCTTAAAAACGTAGACTTAAACCTGATGATCAACAATATCTTCAACGAAAAGTATGCAACCTCAGGTTATACATATAGCATGATCATGGAATCTGTAGGAAAGAGAGATTATTTCAATTTCTACTATCCGCAGGCGGAAACTAATGCCATGCTAGGATTAAATATTAGATTTTAATAGTACCAAACCCCACAGAAGATGTCCTTTCGTTCATTCGGAAGGGCATTTTCGCTTTTTGGGCGTTTTGAAATCCGATTGCCCAATTGATTTTGCCAATAACGAATTAAATAATACTTTTAAGCCATGCGAGCAGTAATTCAAAGAGTGACACATGCATCCTGTACGGTAGACGATCAGATTACAGGACAAATTGAAGATGGTTTACTCGTTCTTTTGGGGGTAGAAGAAGAGGATTCAAAAGAAGACCTTCAATGGTTGGGACAGAAAATAGTCAATCTGAGGATATTTTCAGACGAACAAGGCTTAATGAACAAATCCGTTCAGGATATCCAAGGCAACATCCTATTGATCTCCCAATTCACCTTATTTGCTCAGACCAAGAAAGGGAATCGCCCTTCCTTTATCCGCGCTGGCAAGCCCGACAAGGCAAAACCTATGTATGAGGAAATGGGAAAGTATCTATCAGGCCTTCTGGGAAAGGAAGTACAAATGGGGATTTTCGGCGCTGATATGAAAATCGACCTCCGAAACGATGGTCCAGTCACCATTATCATGAATACTAAAGACAAAGACAACTTCTAACCACATACAAATATGACAATCAAAGAAGCTCAGGAAATTGTAGACAAATGGATCAGTACCACTGGAGTTCGTTACTTCAACGAACTGACCAATACGGCCATGTTAATGGAAGAAGTTGGCGAGGTAGCCCGCATCATGGCCAGAAAGTACGGTGAACAGTCTTTTAAAAAATCAGATGAGGAAGTCAACCTAGCAGATGAAATGGCCGATGTACTCTTCGTTCTGATCTGCCTAGCGAATCAGACCGGAATAGACCTGACCTCTGCACTAGAAAAAAACCTTGACAAGAAAAATATCCGCGATGCAGATCGCCATAAAAATAATGAGAAATTGAAGCAATAGACATAAGACTATAGACATAAGACACAAGACCTTTGTCCATCCCTAAATAGGGTTGACCGATTCTATTAGGGAGTCCAAGCCGTAGTTTCGAAGTTGAAATTTCTTATGTCTGTTGTCTTGTGTCTGTTGTCTATTATCTAGAACTCAATCTCCGCATACAAAGGCAAATGATCTGAAGCATACTCTTCTTTGATCACTTGATACTTTTTCCAATTAAAATCCTGATTCTTTAGCACCATGATATAATCGATTTCATTCTTTGTATTAACATTCGGAGAAGTAGGCTGATTGGATGTCGTATTTCTAACAAAATATTTTTCAAGGATCTGAATCGGTTTAGACTCCGGTTTTGCATTCAAATCCCCAACCAAGATCAACGGTTTTTTATATAGCTCACCAAGTTCATTAATGAATTCCGCTTGCGCGATCCTGTTCTCTTCCTTCAGGTCCAGATGCGTATTTGCCAATGAAACGATCTTTCCTCCAGGCAACTCTACATCTACAATCGCCAAAGAACGATTTTCACTTGTCACCGGCATAGGAAGATCATATCTCCTTTTACCTACGATCTTATGTTTACTCAAGATCAAAATGCCATAATAGCCTTTCTCCAGGTCGATTCCTTTAGAGAAGAAATATTCAGTTCCCGTAAGTTCTGCCAGTTTCTCTGCCTGGTTTACCATTTCCGAACGTGAGACGTTGATATCAACTTCCTGGATACCGATAATATCGGCATTCGCATCATTGATAACCTTTGCGATAGCTTCAATATCAATTTTCCCAGGAGTGGAAGGTGGATTGGCATGGTGAATATTGTAGGTCAGGATTTTTACGGTTTGCGCTTTCAGTTGCATGGACACAAAAAGCAATAGGATCAGGCTCAGTATTCGCATAATTAAAAATTTGATTGAAGTTAATATAATTCATCTAATAATACCAATTTATTATCTTAGCGACATGAAAAAACCTAATTTGATTTATTTATTCTTAATCGTCTTTTTTCTGGGCTCTTGCTCAGTTAATCAACAGACTGCTTCACACCAAACCGAGTATGAAAATGGGGCAGTTGTGACGGCTCACCCGATTGCTTCAGAGGTGGGAGTAGAGATCTTAAAAAAGGGCGGAAATGCTGTTGATGCAGCAATTGCTGTAAAATTTGCTCTAGCAGTAGTCTACCCTAACGCTGGAAACCTTGGGGGAGGTGGATTTATGGTATTTCGTGGAAGAGATGGTTCGGTATCATCCCTTGACTTCCGCGAAAAAGCACCTCAGAAAGCTTCCAGAGACATGTACTTGGACAAAGATGGAAACCCTATTACCGACCTAAGTCTTTACGGACAATTGGCATCTGGTGTACCGGGATCTGTTGCCGGGATGGATGCTGCCTACAAAAAATATGGCACTATCGCTTGGAAAGACTTAGTTCAACCGGCCATCGACCTAGCTACAAAAGGCTTCCCGATCACCAAACAACAGGCTGGCGAATTCAACCGCTACAAAGCCCGCTTCCAAAAATTCAATCCTGATGGCGCTGCAATCATCCGCGACACGGAATGGAAAGAAGGCGACCTATTCGTACAAACTGAATTGGCTGAAACCTTGAAGCGAATTGCAGAACAAGGACGTGATGGCTTCTATAAGGGACAAACTGCCGAATACATCGTTGCAGAAATGAAACGTGGCAATGGCATCATCAGCTTAAAGGACCTTGAAGATTATCAGGCAAGCTGGAGAGACCCTATTGTAGGCAAGTACAAAAACTATAAAGTGATTTCTATGCCTCCTCCTTCTAGCGGTGGTGTGGCATTAATGGCACTATTGCAGTCCGTTGAGAAATACCCGCTTGCAAAATGGGGATTCCAGCATGACAGTACCGTACGTGCAATGGTCGAGGCTGAACGCCGTGTGTATGCAGACAGAGCTACCCACTTGGGTGACCCTGACTTTTACCGCGTACCGATCGCAAACTTGACCGACGCCAAATTCAACCAGGACCGTATGGCTAAGGTAAACTTGGATAAAGCTACCCCTAGCGATCAGGTAAAAGCTGCCAAGTTCCCAGGTTACGAATCTGAAGAGACTACCCACTACAGCATCGTTGACAAGAATGGCAATGCCGTTTCCTTGACCACAACCATCAACGGTTCTTACGGATCATGTGTTTGGGTAGATGGTGCAGGATTCCTATTGAACAACGAAATGGATGACTTCTCCGTAAAGCCAGGTTCACCAAACATGTACGGCCTTCTAGGTGGTAAAGCAAATTCCATCGAACCCGGAAAAAGAATGCTTAGCGCCATGACACCAACCATCATCGAAGAAGATGGAAAACTGAAAATGGTTGTTGGTACGCCAGGTGGATCCACGATCATCACATCGGTATTCCAAACCATCTTAAACGTATTGGAATTCGACATGACTGCACAAGAATCCGTGTCAGCAGCCCGTTTCCACCACCAATGGCAACCCGACGTAATCGACGTTGAAGAAAAAGCAATCAACGACAAAACACGCCAAAGCCTTGAAGAGGACGGTTACAAAATCAATAAAAGAGGTGCTATCGGCCGCGTAGAAAACATCGTTATCCTCAAAAACGGAAAACTCCAAACCGGAGCCGACCATAGAGGCGATGACCAAGCGAGGGGATACTAGAGAGTATTTAGTATAAAGTATTTAGTATTTAGACAATAGGACGCCCTACAATGTCTAAATACTAAATACTAACTACTAAATACTTTAAAAGCCTAATGATACCCCACATCATCCAGCTTGCCTTTAAATACCCTAAATTGGATGATAAAGTAGATAACTACCAGCAGGAAGGCTATCACGAACCAATATAGCCCCACGGATAGGCCATATTCATGGCCGGCGACATTGTAGACCGTTAGGGATGGATTGACAGAATTGGTTGATGGCAGTACATTTGGGAAGAGTGAAGCAACGGTCGTTGCAAAGCTCCCTAGGATAAATAAGGTAGAGAAAAGAAATCCCATACCATCTTTCTTAAATTTCTTGATCCAGAACTGACCAATCAAACCTATTCCAGCGATTACAGGAAAAATCCATAACCAGGCATGTCCGATTAGGTTATTGAGTGGAAATGGTTTTACATATTGCCATAACCCTGCTGTTAGGACCACTAAAAAAACAAGGGCAATATTCAATTTGAAAATGATGCCTTTCAACCTTTGGTTCAAGCCAGTAGAGGTTTTGAGAATAATCCAGTTGGCGCCGTGAATGGTAAGCGTAAATACAGAAACAATGCCCAATAAAATCGTAAACCAGTCAATGATTCCGTGAACATCAGACATAGGGTCTAATGTGGGATTCCATAATTGCAGGAAGAAATAATGGGGTTCTTGTGTGGACACGCCATTCTCCACCATGCCTAGGTTCACTCCACGCACCACGTTTCCCAATGCAGCCCCAAAGAACAGGGCCAGGAACAGACTCGCCATGCCAAATGCCTTCTCCCAAAACCTTTCCCACAATTTATTGTGGATCTGCCCACGAAGCTCCAAACCAACGGCCCTAAAGATCAAAAACCATAATACCAGCATCAATGGCAAATAGAACCCACTGAATGCCGAAGCATATAAAGTAGGAAATGCGAAAAACAGAACACCTCCCGATGCAATCAACCAAACCTCATTGGCATCCCAAAAAGGACCGATTGCATTGCGGATGGCTGCCCGCTCCTCATCGGTTTTTGCAAATAATAAATGAACAATACCAGCTCCAAAATCATATCCATCCAGCACCACGTACATGCCCAACATAAAGACCAAAATGATAAACCAAAACATTTCCATAAGCTATGATTTTAGTGCTAAATTAGTTTCAGGACCTTTTCTGATGATCTTCAATACCAACATCAAGAACAACAGACCCAATAAAATATACAGCCCTACAAACCCCAATAAGGTAAACAGGGTGTTCCCTGAAGAAACCGTAGGAGAAACTCCATCGACCATCCGCATCAGGTTGAAGACCAACCAAGGCTGTCTGCCCAATTCCGCAGTGTACCACCCTGCCGTATTGGCGATATAAGGAAATGGAATCATGAACATCAATATCCATAATACCCATTTCGTTTGAAATAGCTTTTTCCGCCACAGCAGGAATGCAGCAATCATCATGATTCCAATAAAGATGGTCCCTAGACCAGCCATGATATGATAACTGTAATATAGTCCAGGAACGTTTGTCGGATGGATATCTTCATCAAATTCATTGAGCCCTTGAATGGTGGCATCCCAACGTTGATGGGTCAGGAAACTCAAAACCTTAGGCACGGCGATCTTATTATCAAGTTTTTTGTTCTCCATATCCGGTTGCCCGATCAATATTATCTCAGAACCGCCAGTTTCGGTCTCAAAGATACCTTCCATGGCAGCAAAGGTAGCTGGCTGATGCTTTACCACATTCTTGGCCAACATATCACCGGTTGGAAAAGCCACTGCAATCGAGGCTATCAAACCAAAAACAACGCCTGTCTTTAAAAAGACCTTTCCATAATCCGCATGTAGATTGCTCAGCAGGTAAAACGCTCCTACTGCCGACACAAAGAATGCGGATGTCACCAATGAACCAGCTTGATTGTGCAGGTAAGAAGGTAACAGCCAAGGATTGGTAAATAGCGCAGAAAAGTTGTTGAGCACAAACTTTCCGTTTTCCAAAATCTCATAGCCGACCGGATGCTGCATCCAGGAATGGGTCGCCAATATCAAGTAACCTGATGCCCACGAACCGATAAAAACCATCAAACCTGCCACGAAATGGAGTTTATGTCCCAAGAGTTTCTCCCCAAAAATAAACATCCCAAGAAAGGAGGACTCCAAGAAAAAGGAGAACATCCCTTCCATTGCCAAGGTCTGGCCAATTATCCCACCAGTCAACTCCGAAAACTTCGCCCAATTTGTCCCGAACTGAAACTCCATCGGAATCCCAGTAACCACCCCCATCGCAAAATTCAGTGCAAAGATCTTCATCCAAAACTTGGAAGCATCATTATAGATGATGTTATTGGTCCTCAAAAATCTCCATTTGAAATAAACGATCATGAGTGAAAGACCCATGGTCAATTGCGGAAAGAGGTAGTGAAAGGTAATGGTAAATGCGAATTGCAGGCGGTTGTAGAGGATCATATCTTCCATTAGACAATCTGTTTTGTGGTCGAACTTTCCTTAAAATTAAGGCATTACAACTGCAAATCAAACAAATATTAATAAAATACCATATTTGCCTGAATTAAGTCTTTTTGATGAAAATTTCTTAGCTGAATACGTCAACAGGATTCCAGTGACGTTAATCTTCGAGGTATTTATCCCCTATTTGTTTATTGGCCTTAGCGCCAAGTGTCTTTAACTGTTCTATTTTCCGAATCACATTTCCAGAGCCTGAACTGAGCTTCTTCATGGCCTCATCATGCTTGTCAGCGGCTTTTTGGATCATCCCCTGAAGCTGTTCCATATCATTCAGGAAACCTACAAACTTATCATACAACAAACCCGCTTCCTTAGCGATCTCCAGGACATTCCTGTTCTGCCTTTCCTGTTTCCAAACACTGGCGATTGTCCTCAACGTGGCCAATAGAGTCGAAGGGCTCACGATCACCACGCGTCTATCCCATGCCTCACTGAAGAGTTCTGGTTTAAAGTTTACCGCTAGGCTTAAGGAAGACTCAATTGGGATGAACAGCAAAACAAAATCTGGCGATTGTATGCCATATAGCGAATGGTAATCCTTGGCCGATAGTTCCCTAACATGGTTCTCGATGGATTGTACATGCTGTTTAACAAATATTAACCGATCCTCCTCGGTATCTGCATTTACAGCTCGTTCATAGGCTACCAATGATAATTTGGCATCGACAATCAAATGCTTCTCATCAGGTAAATAGATCACGGCATCAGGTTGAAACCTTCTGCCATCAGCCTCCTGAACAGAAGCCTGAAGTTTATATTCTTGGTCCTTGATCAGACCCGAACGTTCCAATACTCGCTCTAAAATAACCTCGCCCCAATTCCCTTGCTTCTTATTGTCCCCTTTCAGCGCCCTGGCCAAGTTATTTGCCTCATCCTTGATCTGTACGCTCTGTTGCATCAATTGTTCCACTACGCCCTTCAGAACATTACGCTCAGCCGATTCCTGCTGATAGGACTTCTCCACCTTCTCCTCAAAGGTTTTGATCTTCTCTTTTAAGGGATCCAATACCTGCGAAATATTCTGCTGGTTCAACTGCGTAAACTTGAAAGATTTTTCTTCCAAAATCTTATTGGCCATGACCTGAAACTCATTGTTGAACTGGGCTTTCATGTTTTCCATTTCCTGCCTTTGCTCAGCAAATTTCTCCTGTTGGGCCTGTAGGTAAGCATTCGTCCCTTCCAAACTCCGCTCTATAGTTTGTCTCGCCAAGCATTCTTCCCGCAGTTCACTGGACAGGCGGTCTCGATCGGCAATCAAGATCTTTTCACGCTCCTGAATTTTGGCAAATTCCAATTGGAGGTCTTTGGTAGCATCCTGCAGCCTATTATGCTCTTCCCCAGACACAGCCCTTGCGTTGCGCCAAATAAGAAAGGCACAGATAGCAACAAGGACGATAAGGGAAACAAGATAGACGACTTCCACGCTATTCAGATTGATAAACTATATGATTACTGTAGTTTCTGATGGGTTTTCCACCATAGATCCGGCATTTCACCAGCAACTGCCATTTGATAATCTTCATAACGGCATGGCACTAGGTAAAAACGTTCATTGACAGATTTGGAGCCAAAGTATGGAACTTGCATCCACCAACGGTCAGACTTTTTGCTCTTCACAAAAACCAACTCATAATCCTCTGCTTCCAAAGTGGTTCTGTAGATAATATAATTAGATTTAGGATACATCGGAGCATCCTTTTTACGGCTATAGAACCCATCGATGAAACACCAGATCATCTGGGCGATCAGCATGCCGGTCTGGCCCATGGGATCAAAGGTCGGGTTGTATTCATAGATTCCAAAAGAACTGCATTTATCGGACATGCCAGCATATCTTGACAGTTGACAGGCCTCATCACCATATAATCCATTAGGACCTGCATTTGCATTTCCGCAAGCTTCTGAAGCACGAATGGCACCAATGTCAAAACTGACCATATCCGCCGAACGGATAATAGGCTCTGCTTGGTCCAGCTTGCCCGAAAAGCTTCCCAACCGCATCGCATTGAAAAACAATTTATCATACATATTGATCGACTCTTTGCTCACTAGATAGGTCTGAAAACCAATATTGCTAAGATTGAACAAATAATCTGGCTGATGTAAGATCAAATGGTTAAGATAGGTCTGTGAATTCAAAGGCATATCCTCGGCATTCTCCTGATCCAGATCAAACCTAGAATCGATGACCGCAACATCTACACGTTGCTCCAGATTCTCATACGAAGTATACTGCGCATAGGTCAGATCCTGTCCGCCGCCAATCAGTATAGGAAGGATATCTTTTTTCATCAATTCTTCCATTACCAATTTTACGGCCACGTAGGTGTCCTTTACCGTTGCTCCTGCTCTAATATTCCCCAGGTCGGCGATCTTCACGGTGTAATCCCCTTGATAGAGATCGTAAAGATGCTTGCGGACCATGTCCGGTGCTTTTTGCGTACCGTTGTTGTTGACTGCTGACCGTCCCTCTTCTACACCAAAAATAGCAATCTGCGGATAGCCCGTTTCCTCATCCCATTGCGGAAATACATCCGTATATTTTTCGATGGAATGACCGAATTGTGAGTTGTAATATTCTGTTGGAAGACCTAATTCTTTTAGGGAGATGGGTGATAAAAAATCAGCTAAAGTCATATTGATTGTCTAATTCCTCAAATTTTATTGAGTTTATCCTATTGTATTTAGCAAATATGCATTTATTAACTTACTTTTGAACTACATAATTTTTCAACAATAAGTTAGGAAGTGATATTAGTAACAGGCGGAACAGGTTTTTTAGGGTCTACGTTATTGCAGTACCTCATTGATGAGGGGCATAGTGTGATTGCTTTGAAAAGATCGACCTCCATTATTCCTGACCCCTTAAAGTCCTCATCACTCATCCAATGGGTGGATGCTGAAATAACAGATTATTTCGCCCTCGAAGACATTATCCCTAAAGTCGATCAAGTTTACCACTGTGCAGCCAAGGTTTCTTACCAAAAGGAAGATGCCGCTGAGATCATTGACACAAACGTTGAGGGTACCAAACACATTGTCAATCTCTGCCTGGAACACCAAAAAAGATTGCTCCACGTCAGTTCGATTGCCGCTTTGGGATTCAGCAAAAAAGGACTTCCGGTAACCGAAAATGACAAATGGGAATTTAACCCTAAGATCTCTAAATATTCTTTGGCGAAGTACGAAAGCGAGATGGAAGTCTGGAGAGGGGTCGCCGAAGGTCTGGACGCCGTAATTGTCAATCCTTCCGTTATCATGGGTATTGGCTGGGGCGAAAAAGGCTCCCGTGCCATTTTCAACATGGTAAATAAAGGTAACAAGATCTATCCTTTGGGTTCTGTCGGAATCGTCGATGTTTCCGATGTGGCAAAGATCATGATCCTACTGATGAATTCCGATATTTCCGGCCAAAGGTTTATCCTCAATGCTGAAAATATCAGTAACCAAGACTTGCTGACCAAGATCAGTGAATTGATGAACAAGCCCGCACCACACATCAAGGCAACCTCGCTGATGCTTTCCGTAGCATGGCGTTTAGCAAAATTAGGTGCTGCGATCAGTGGGAAGAAACCTGCCCTGACCAAAGAGTCTGCTCGCGCAGCAAACAGTAAATTACAATACGACAATTCCAAAATAAAGGAAACGTTGGGCTATACATTTAAACCTCTGGATCAAACCCTAAGAGAAGTATGTGAAGCCTATTATTTATAGCAACAATCTAAACAAAACATACAGTGAAAAACTATTACATCATAGACTTCGATAGCACTTTCACCCAAGTCGAAGCCCTAGACGAATTAGCAAGGATATCCTTAGAAAACCATCCTGACCAAGAGAAAATTTACAACGAAATCGAGCGCTTCACCAATTTGGCTATGGAAGGCAAGATTTCTTTCCGTGAAAGCTTGGCTGGACGTGTAAGTTTATTGCAGGCTAATCGCCAACATTTGGACAAACTGATCGCTCATCTAAAAAAGAAAGTTTCCAAATCTTTCAGTAGAAACAAAGACTTCTTTAGGGAGAATTCAGACACCGCTTGGATCGTTTCCGGTGGATTCAAGGAATTTATCACCCCTGTAGTCAGTCCGTACCATATCAAAAAAGAAAACATCTACGCCAATACCTTCAAATTTGACGCTGATGGGAATATCATCGGTTATGATGAAGCCAACCCCCTATCGGATGAAGGAGGAAAGGTAAAGCTCTTAAAACAGCTCAATATCGAAGGTCGGATCTTTGGAATCGGTGATGGGTATTCAGACTTCCAATTAAAAGAATCAGGCTTGATCGAAAAGTTCTATGCCTTTACCGAGAACATTTCCAGGCAATCGGTAACTGATAAAGCGGATCATATCGCACCAAGTTTTGACGAATTCCTATATGTGAATGACCTCCCTAGAGCTATCTCCTACCCAAAGAACAGAATCTTATGTCTTATTGTAGGGGATGTTCCTGAAATTGCTGCGCATATCTTGAAAAGAGATGGATTCTCCATCCGTGTCAAGGAGACATTGGAAGAGAAATATGTGAAGGACGTTGGCATGTTATTATTGGGTAACGGAGAAACCATAGCAGATGATGTACTATCAAGAGCAGATAAATTAAAGACCATCGGCTATCTAGGCGATGTGAAGGGACATATCTCAAAAGCTATCTGTACGGAAAAAGGAATTGTGGTTTTTGATGACAAAAAGAACAAAAAACGAAATGCGGAATTTATCCCTCGCCGTATGGCTGACTTCATCAACAATGGTGATACAGATCAAAGCAGGAATTTCCCTAACCTAACCCTACCGGGCTTAACAAGGGCGCACCGTCTACTGCACATCCATAAGAACGTCCCTGGTATCATGGCGCAGATCAACAAGATCTACGCGGAAAATAATATCAATATCTTTTCTCAATTCTTGATGACTAGAGGTGAAATAGGTTATGCGGTTACAGATATCGATGCTGCTTACGATAAACAAATGCTTAGGCAATTGAAGCAGGTCGATAACACCATGAAATTTAGGATTTTATACAAGTAAAGAAAGTTTTTGTCTAAAAAGCATGGATAAACTAATGTTTTGGGTTTGCCAAAACCGAATGCCGACAATAGCATTACAGGGAGTAAATAACGAAAATTGTTTATTTAGCTTTTTAGACAAACTTTCTTTTATTTTCAGGAAACAACAGACTGAAAATGCCTAGGAGTTCCATCTCCATATTTTCCATTCAAGCCTAGGCTCAAATTAATTTTTGCTATCTATTATTATTTTTAACGCTGTTGCGTATTATAAAATTGTATTTATGTTGCTATTTTTTCTATTAGAGAAAATAAAAGCTTCTTAAAAACAATAAGTTTTTCCGGGAGTAAAAACCAACTCTATAGGAACATCCCATTCCCCAATATCTTCGATTAAATCCACTGGAGGAAAGTAGGAAATCCCTGTCCTTAGGACCGAAGCATTACAGCTGGCAAAAAAACGATCATAAAAGCCTTTACCATAGCCTATCCGATTCCCAAAATGATCCACGACCAACAGGGGGGCCAAAACAGCTTCAATTTTTCCGGTTTCAATTTCTATTGCCCCTTCTGGCTCTGGAATCCCCCAAGCATTATGGATGAGCTGGGTGTCCGAATTAAAGATGAAATGTTTTAATTGATGGGTTTCAAAATCAGATTTTGAAATTACGATTTGGGTATGGGGATAATGCTCCCAAATCCAATGGATAAACTTGATCGTATCATATTCCTTGAATTTAGCGATGGCCAGGTAACAATGCAAGTAGGTTATCTTGGACCAATCGTAAGAGGTCAATTCCTGGAAGATCAACTGATCCAGCTCAGCCACTTCGGCCGCGGTCAGTTCATTCCGCTTTTGTTTATATGTTGCCCTTAAATCTGCTTTTTTCATGCTTGGATAAAAAAAACGGCCTTGAAGCATGGGAGCTAACAAGACCGAATAATCAACCTAAACCTAAGATCTTATTTTACACGTTCCATGTAATCACCGGTACGTGTATCCACTTTTACTCTATCTCCTTGATTAATGAACAGAGGAACACGGATCTCTACGCCAGTCTCTACAGTAGCATTTTTCAATGCGTTCGTCGAGGTATCACCTTTCACTGCAGGCTCTGTATACGTAATTTCCAATTCCACACTTGCAGGAGTTTGGGCCATAATAGCCTCTTCACTCTCAAATGCCACGATAACGTTCATTCCTTCTTTTAAGAAACGGGCTGAATCACCAAAAAGAACTTTTGGAATATTGAATTGCTCGTAAGTCTCGTTATCCATCACCACGAAAAATTCCCCGTCCTCATATAAATATTGGTAGTCATTGGTCTCTACTCGAGCAATTTCCACCTCTTCATCTGTTCTAAATCTGTATTCTACTAATTTTCCAGTCTTAACATTACGCATTCTTGCTTGATAGAATGCACGCAAGTTTCCTGGGGTACGGTGAGTGTATTCCTCTACCGATACTAATTCCCCATTGAAACGAAGTATATTTCCACTCTTAACGTCTGAAGCTTTTGCCATATTTTTAATAATTTCTTTCGCAAAAATATAAAATCTCTTCCATGTTTCCAATGAAAGACCAGTCCTTCCTTACTTATAGCTCATGATCTGCAATTGCTCATCACAGAAGTTATATTCATGCTCTTGATTGGATCCGATTACAAGGATACGATCGGTCTTGGTCTTTTCGATCAAGTTCAGGTACCATTGTTCTCCCTCTTTATCTAGATTGCTTGTAGGTTCATCCAAGAATAGCAATTTACTTTGAGAACAACAAGCCAAAATCAATTTAACCCTCTGTTTCATTCCCGATGAAAAATGTCGGATGTCTTTTTCAAAGGTATTTTTCGCAAAGCCTAAGGTATCTTTGATACGAGCCATATCATAACCCGGAAGGTAATCCTTGAACTTGAAATGAAATTCCAACATCTCATTCAACGAAAATTCCTCGATCAACTCAACATAGGGCGCAGCAAGGCTTATCTTTTGAAAAATCTGCTCTATTTGCTGTTCCTGACCTCCTTCTTCAAACTTTAGTGTTCCTTCGCTTGCCGTTAGTGCGCCGGTGATCACTTTGATGAGGGTAGATTTCCCCGATCCATTCGGACCTAGGATAGCATAGCTCTTTCCAAAAGAAAAGGTATAATCGAGATGTCTGAAAATCCATTCCCTATTATACCTCCTACCAATATCTTGTAAAATTATATTCAAATAGTCGTATTGTTTAAATTTATATTCCAGATCGGCCTTGACCAAATCCTTTGACAACTCCTCGGTTAGATGCTCTTACAAAACCAAGGATCTCATCCCGTATTTCAGTAGCCTTAAATTCTGCCTCGACAATATCCAATGCCTTACCTAAATTACTGTGCTGCACAAAAAGTACCCTATAGATCCCTTGGATCTCATTGATCTGTTCGTTGGTATAGCCTCTTCTTCTCAATCCCACAGAATTGATACCAGCATAGGAAATAGGCTCCCTTGCAGCTTTTATATAAGGTGGGACATCCTTTCTGACCAAGGTACCACCCGTAACAAAGGCATGTGACCCGATCTTACAGAACTGATGTACGGCAACCATACCCGCCAAAACGACATAATCGCCTACGGTAATGTGTCCAGCCAAGGTACTTGAATTTGAAAAGATACAGTTATCTCCTACAAAACAATCATGGGCGATATGGCTGTATGCTTGAATCAAACAGTTCTTTCCGATTACGGTACGGTATCTGTCCTTTGTTCCTCTATTGATGGTCACACACTCACGGATGGTCGTATTGTCGCCAATCTCAGCCGTCGTGATCTCACCTTCAAACTTTAAATCCTGAGGTTCCCCAGAGATAACAGCTCCAGGAAAAATCCTGCAATTTTTCCCAATTCGTGCACCATTCATAATGGTTACATTCGAGCCTATCCAAGTTCCCTCGCCTATCTCCACATCCTTATGGATGGTAGAGAACGGCTCAATAACCACATTCTGTGCAATCTTTGCCTCAGGATGTATATATGATAATGGTTGAATCATTCTTATTTAATTATCCTTTGACCTTTACTATCTGGGCCATTAATTCTGCTTCACTTACCACCTTGTCACCTACCATACCAACTCCTTTCATCCTCGCAATTCCTCTTCGGATTGGCTCCAATAACTCACAAGTGAAAATTACGGTATCCCCTGGCACTACTTGGTTCTTGAATCTCGCATTCTCGATCTTCAGGAACAAGGTCAACCAGTTTTCTGGGTCTGGGACAGTATTCAACACCAAGATCCCCCCTGTTTGGGCCATTGCTTCAATTTGCAATACCCCTGGAAATAATGGTGCGCCTGGAAAATGACCCATGAAAAGATCCTCGTTCATCGTTACGTTCTTCAATCCTACCACGTGGGTCTGCGACAGTTCCAGGATCTTGTCGATCATCAAGAATGGCTGACGATGTGGTAAAATATTCATGATTTGAACCGTATCGTAAACCGGAGGCGTATTCGGGTCATAAACTTTTACATTCTTTTTGTTCTTTTCACGCTTGATCTGCCCTTTTATACGTTTGGCAAATGCTACGTTGGCCGCATGTCCAGGACGCGCTGCCATAATATGTCCTTTTATAGGTTTCCCTACTAAAGCCAAATCACCGATCATGTCCAACAGCTTATGTCTAGCTGGCTCATTTTGGTATCGCAAGGATATATTGTTCAAGATACCCTCTTGTGCCACCTCAACACGTTTATGGAAAAGATCCTGCAATTTGTCCAATTCACCTTCCGATACTTCCTTATCTACTATAACGATCGCATTGGACAAATCGCCACCCTTGATCAAGTTTTGGCTTACCAATGCCTCTAATTCATGTAAGAAACAAAATGTACGGGATCCAGCAATCTCCTTGCTGAATTCATCCAAGTCACTGATAGAAGCATGTTGACTGCCCAATACTGGGGAATTAAAGTCAATCATACAGGTGATGCGGTAGCCATCAACTGGCATCGCAACAATCTCTACCTTGTTCTCTGGATCGGTATAGTGAATATTATCAGTTACTTCAAAGAAATCACGGTCTGCATCCTGATCTTGAAATCCAACCTCTTGGATCTTCTCGATAAAGATAGCCGAACTTCCGTCCAAGATCGGCACCTCAGGAGCGTCGATCTCAATCAATATGTTATCTAATTGCAAGCCTACCAATGCTGCCATCAAATGTTCGATGGTACTTACAGAAGCGCCGTTTTGAGAAATTGTAGTTCCCCGCGCAGTGTTGCTCACATTATCAACATCTACACTTACAATTGGTTGACCCTCTAAATCTACTCGTTTGAATTTGTACCAGTGGTTTTCTGCAGCTGGTTTCAAAGTCACATTCACTTGTTTACCAGTATGAAGACCCACGCCCGAAAAATGGACGTCAGATTTAATGGTTCTCTGTTTTACATTCATATCTAACATTAGTATTTTGCAAAAAAATTATCTTGTAAAGTTAGCTATTATTTTTTTCATTTAATTGCTTTTCTAACTCCGCAATGCGTTTTTCAAGCTCTGGAAGCTTGGAATAAAGCACCTGCGAACGCAGCTCATTGCTGTATGGAAATGCTGGGCTCCCTCCCCATTTCTTATTCTCTTCCAATATCGATCGGTTAATTCCAGATTGGGCCTGAACCTGACTGCCCTTGGCAATGCTGATATGACCAACCACACCTACCTGGCCCCCTAATACCACATTCTCGCCAATCTTTGTGCTTCCGGATATCCCTGTCTGCGCAGCGATAACCGTATTTGACCCTACCTCCACATTATGGGCAATCTGAATCAAGTTGTCCAATTTCACACCTTTCAATATGCGGGTAGAACCTAAGGTTGCTCTATCGATAACCGTATTCGCACCAATCTCTACATCATCTTCTATAATGACATTCCCAATCTGAGGGATCTTCTCATAAGACCCATCTTCTTTGGGTGCAAATCCAAAACCATCACTCCCTATGACTGATCCAGCATGGATGATGACCCGGTTTCCAATGATGCAATCTTTATAAACCTTTACCCCAGGCAGTAAAACACTATGATCTCCAATCTTTACATCATCAGCAATATACACTTGAGGATAGATCTTCACTTGGTTGCCAATCACTACATTCTTTCCGATATAGCTGAAAGCTCCTATATATGGATTTTGACCTATGCTTGAACTTTCATGGATAAAAACCTGCTCATCGATTCCACTTCTTTCATTCCTCATCTCATCGTACAGCTTCAACAATTCCGTAAAAGCAGTATATGCATTCTTAACTCGGATAAGAGTGGCCTTCACTGTTTTCTGCAAGGCTAGATCCTCATTGATCACGATGATCCCTGCATCTGTATCGTATATAAAGTGTTCGTACTTCGGATTCGCCAAAAAAGTCAAGCTCTTAGGACCAGCCTCCTCAATTTTGGATAACTGATCGACTAAGGTTTCAGGATTCCCCTCTACCTGTCCTTTTAATAAGGTCGCTATTTGTTCCGCGGTAAATTGCATTAAGTAATACTTGTATTTTAATTATATGTTAACTATCATTTGTTGAACAGAAGAAACCTGTCCTACCTCCTTAGGATAGGTAATGGCATATTTCTCCACTCTTCTAGATAATGATTCAATATTTGATAGATCTGAAGCTTCAGCTATATCCAATAATTGCCCATCTTTCATCATCACGCATATTTTGCTCTCCGATGAATCGTAAGCATTATTTCCAATAACCTGTTGATACAACAAATAATCGAGATCGCCTTCATTCACGTCAAACCGCTCTTTCAGTCTTCCCTTCAATTCCGAAACATATTCTTCAGAAAATGGCGTATTGCTTAATTCCGTGCGGAACAGTTCTCGTCGAACAAGCTTTGAACACAACATACTCAGTATCTGGTCGTCATGATCAGCCCAAATCTTGATCGCTGATAAAATATCCGTGTCATCTAAACGAGTAAACCATTCTAAATGCGACTCATTCGCCAGAAATGTTTCCCTGTCGATTTTGTTGTTCAGGAAATGGTCCAATGCCGGTGTTGCAAACAATTTCACCCCTTTGTTGCTCAATTCCTTTGCCCTTGCAAGCGCCTTGATCAACATCTGCTCGGCCGTGATCACTGTTTTGTGCAGATAAACCTGCCAGTACATCAATCTCCTAGCAATCAGGAACTTCTCTACCGAATAGATCCCTTTTGCCTCTACCACCAGCTCATCATCTTTTACGTTCAGCATTTTGATGATCCTATCAAAAGAAATCACCCCTTCAGAAACACCTGTAAAGAAACTATCTCTGTTTAAGTAGTCCATTCTATCGGTATCAAGTTGGCTTGATACTAACTGGTGCAAGAATTTACGGTGGTATTGATCGTTGAAAATGGTAATGGCTAAATCTAGTCGGCCCGAAAATTCTTCATTCAACTTGTCCATCAGCAACGCTGAAATCAATTCATGCGACACGCCTTCAACCAAGGTATGTTCTAGCGAATGTGAAAAAGGGCCATGCCCTACATCGTGAAGAAGGATGGCGGCAAGTGCAGCTTCTTCTTCCTCTTCCGAAATCATCACATCCTTCCCTCGCAAGGTTTCAATGGCCAAGCTCATCAAGTGCATGGCGCCGACAACATGTTGAAAACGAGTGTGCAATGCTCCTGGATAAACCAAATGGGTCATGCTCACCTGCTTGATATAACGCAGCCTTTGTAAGTATGGATGTTGAATCAGGTCATAAATAAACCCTGACGGGATCGTAACAAAACCGTAAACAGGATCATTTATTATTTTCTTCTTGTTCAAATGCCTAAATAGTGATTAAAATCTAGTCTCACCCACATGTACTATACTGTATATTATGGCTAAGATACGGGCAAAGATACATACATGGTACTTAATAAATGTTAAAAAAAATCCAAAAAGAGGCAATTTGTCAGTAAATACCTAGAATCCATTACAACGATCCTAATATTTCAAGTACATTCCTGTAAAAATTTCAAAAAATAATCCCTCAACATCCTGCTCTTTCCTTACCCAATCAAAAGATTATCAAGGCAAAACAATCGATACAGTAGCCTAAATACTGGAAATTATCACCTTTCCTTCTTTACAATGAATCCAAATGATCGCTTTGTCACAAGACCTAATTTTTTTTCCTTAATCAGAGGCTGAATCCTCTTGATCGGCCCAAAATCCAATTGGATTCAGAGATATTTCTGACCATGGTCTTCGGACCTGGCTTTGACCTCGTTCGAGACACATTCGGAAAATTCGGAATGTGTCTCGAATGAGGTCAAAATATAATCCAAAATTGAAAGCCTTTTGGACAGCCTCCCATCTGCGGATAAAACCTGGCATTAATTCTTCTCGATAGATCGATTCGCTAAGATTAATAACGAAAAGACAACGGCAAATCCCTTTAAAAGCTGTAAATTAGCTTTTCTAAGGATTGATACATGCAGAAAATACATATACTTTGGGCTGATGACGAGATTGAGTTCTTGAAACCGCACATCTTGTTGTTGGAACAGAAAGATTATAAGGTAAAGACCGTTAATAATGGTTCTGATGCTGTTGAGGCTTTTCAAAACGAACCGTTTGACTTAGTTTTCCTCGATGAAAACATGCCGGGTTTAACAGGTCTTGAAACGTTGGACAAGCTTAAGGCCATCAATCCCTCCATACCGACGGTTTTGGTCACCAAAAACGAAGAAGAACACTTGATGGAAGATGCCATAGGTGCCAAAATCGACGACTACCTGATCAAACCCGTTAACCCAAAACAGATCCTATTGACCATTAAGAAGTTCACAGAAAACAAACGCTTGGTTTCTGAACGCACTTCCATGGCCTATCAACAGGATTTCCGTGAGTTGGGCATGCGCATGAACGACAACCTCAACTTCCAACAGTGGGTAGATGCCTATAAAAAACTACTCTATTGGGAACTCTCCTTAGAAAAACTGGAAGATGCAGGCATGCATGAAATCTTAACCATGCAAAAATCGGAGGCAAATCTGCTCTTTTCGAAATTCATTGAAAAAGAATACCTCAGTTGGATAAAAAATCCGGAAAACGGACCGATCTTATCCCATCAACTCTTCAAGAAAAAGGTATTCCCTAAAATGGAAGCTGAAAAGCCAACATTTTTCTTCCTGATCGATAACTTAAGGTACGATCAATGGAAGGTAATCAATGAGGTGATGACCGATTATTATCGGGTGGAAGAAGAAGATAGCTATTATAGCATCCTTCCTACTGCAACACAATATGCCAGAAATGCCATCTTTAGTGGATTGACCCCATTGGAAATGGAAAAACGTTTTCCGAAAGAATGGCAGAACGATGATGATGAGGGCGGTAAAAACCTTTATGAAGATGTGTTTTTAGCGGATCAGATTAAAAGAGTCTATCGTAAGGATATCCGACATAGCTATACCAAGGTCATTACCATGGATCAAGGCAAGGACGTACTGGAAAACATCAACAAATATATGTTGAACGACCTGAATGTCCTGGTCTACAATTTCGTGGATATGCTATCTCATGCCCGTACGGACATGGCCATGATCAGGGAATTGGCCAATGATGAGGCAGCATACCGTTCATTGACTTTATCTTGGTTTGAACACTCCCCATTATTAGATGTTCTAAAATGGCTTTCGCAAAAGAATGTCCGGGTGATCATCACAACGGACCATGGAACCATCCGTGTCAAGAAACCTAGCAAGATCATTGGCGATAGAAATACCAACACTAACTTAAGATATAAGCAAGGTAAAAACCTGAATTATATCGACAAGGATGTATTTGTGATCAAAAATCCATTGGAAGCTCAGTTACCAAGGGTCCACATGAGCTCAACCTATGTTTTTGCCAAAGAAGACACCTATTTTGTCTATCCGAACAATTACAATCAGTTTGTACATTATTTCAATGGTACCTTCCAGCATGGAGGGATATCCTTGGAAGAAATGATCATTCCATTCATCACGTACAGTCCTAAATAACAAAACAGTAAAATGGAATATAGAGTTGCGAATACAGAAAGCCTACCTGCAGCTGCAGCATGGCTAATTGAAAACGCAGGTGATAAAAGAGTGTTTGTTTTTCAAGCGCCAATGGGAGCTGGGAAAACAACCTTTATCAAGGCTATCTGTGCCTACCTACAGGTAGAAGACAGTACATCTAGCCCTACATTCTCCATAGTGAATGAATACCATTCGGAGAACGGGCCAATCTATCATTTCGATTTCTATCGATTGAAAAGCGAACAAGAGGCTTTTGATCTTGGATATGAAGAATATTTCTATTCTGGGGATTATTGTTTTATTGAATGGCCGGAGAAAATCCCGAATCTAATTCCGGAAGATGCTGCCGTCGTAAAAATAGAAGTTACTGAAGATCAGAGTCGAACTATTATTATGAAATAAATTTTATTTCCGACGCAACCCTTTTAGGCTGAAGGGCGTCTTTACAATAAACCAGATCACAAATTGGAGCCTAATAAAGTTATACATATATGGGAGCGGTGCAAGTCCAGGGAGCGGCAAGCTCAATCGGAACTGTATCATTACTTTTCAGCTAAAATGTATGCTTTATGTTTAAGGTATGCAAAGGATCAAGATGAAGCAGCTGACATTTTACAGAACGGTTTCATCAAGGTATTCAATAAGTGTGAGCTCTATGAGGGCAAAGGTTCTTTGGAAGGATGGATACGTCGCGTTATGGTCAATACAGCCATTGAAAGTCACCGCAAGAATAAGGTGCGCTTTCTGTCAACGGATGAACTCAGCGGAAAGGAATTGGAAAAAGCAGGGTCCTTTTCGTTAAATCATTTGGACTACAAAGATTTGCTGGCATTGATCAAAAAACTCCCATTGGGATACCGTACCGTATTCAACCTGTATGCCATAGAAGGCTACAACCATAAGGAGATTGCAGAAATGCTAGACATCAGTGAAGGCAGTTCAAAATCTCAACTTTCAAGGGCCAGGCTTTGGCTGAAAGAGCGCATTCAAAAAATGGAGGAATTAGGAATATGAAAGATCAAGAAATAGATAAATTGTTTTCAGATGGTCTTCGAGATCAGGAAACTACCCCACCGGCATCGATCTGGAAAGGAATAGAGTCAAAACTTGACGAAGAAAAAACCGTTCCTTTCAAAAGGAAAAACAATCTTTATGTCTGGATGATTGCAGCTTGTCTGACTTTAGCCTTAGGAATATCCTTAAAAATGTTCCTTTTCCAAGATAACTCAGCAGAAAAAAAACTTGCTCAAATAGCGCAACATGAGGACAAACTGATAAACGATAAGGAGACATCAATTTCAGAGGATTTAATTCCTGTAGAAAAAGAAAGTAAGGAAGTACCAGTTTTGTTAACCTCGAATCAGCCTAGCAAAATTAAGGAGGTTCAAAAGAAACAAACTAAAACTAAACCAATAATTCAGGCTAAAGACACGGAACGAGAAGACATGATTGTCCCCTCGCAGGAATTAAAGCTTGTAACGGCAGTTGAAATTGATGATATGGAGCAAGAACCAAACGAATTAGCTACAGTTGAGGTGGCTCCGATCCAACCTTTGGTCAACATCATTGAGCACGAAGAAGTCATGTATGCCGAGGTAAAAAAGGAACCTAAGAAAAAACAGACCATCTTCACCAACATCCTGAATACCTTGTCAGACAACCTTAACCCTTCTTCTAAGGCGGTAAGATTCAGTTCTGACGAAGAAGGAACCATTAGTGTAGATTTATTTAACAGCATCGCAAAAACCAGAAGATAACATGAAATTTAGAATTTTTTCAACACTCATCTTTGCATTAGGCTTGATTAGCTTTTCTGCATCTGCCCAAGAAAACAATGAAAAAGAGAAGAAAGACAGTACGGGAAATACCCATAATAGTAGCTACGATTTCTCTTTTACCCTAGGAAAAGAAGACAAAGAGAAAGGGGATTCGAGTAAAAAAGAGATAAAATATCCAAGGACTTATGGTGGATTGACCTTCACCCGAGTTGATTGGGGATTCTCAAGGCTTTCCGATGATGGTAGTTTCACCTTGTCAGAGCAAAACCAATTCTTGAGCTATAAAAAAGCTTCCAACTTTGGGTTTGATATTGCACAATTTGGGGTAAGGTTCAACGATAACTTCAAGGTTTACCTTTCGGCAGGTTTTGAATGGAATTACTGGCGTCTTAAACAGAATGTTCTACTTCTGGAAAACGTTTCACCATTAACCTACGAGCCTTTGGATAGCGATGCAAATTATTCAAAAAATGTTTTTACTTCCACGTATTTGCGCCTTCCACTTTCATTTGAACTGAGAAGTAGACAGCTAAGCAATGGAAAAAGAGTAAAACTTGCGTTCGGGGCGATGACAGGCGTATTATTGAAGGGAACACAACGCTTGAAGAGCGACGACAACGGAAAGCAGAAATTTAAGGATACCTATAACTTGCAGACTTTTCAATATGGCCCATTTGTGCGCATTGGATATGACGATTTTGGCTTGTTTGCCAAGTATTATATGAACAATCTGTTTGAAAAAAGCCCAGCCCAAGAGGGTGTCAAAAACATCGCTTTTGGATTGACTCTAGGTTTTTAATAGAAAAAACGATTCGTAAACTGTATTTTTGTGTCGGGTTCAAAAGATCCGACACTTTTTATGGCTCAACAATCTAACTCTTGTCAATATATTTTTTCTGATGTTCAAAAACCTAATCTTCCCTTAATTCATGGGGAGAATGTTTCTGCTGTTTTTGAAGGAAACCTTATCGTTACTGCGGTAAGTCAGGTGAATTTTGGCATTGAAGAGGGCAAGATCACAGCCATCATCGGCGAGTCAGGAAGTGGAAAAAGCACCTTGCTAAAGTTGATCTATGGACTATTGGAACCTAATACCGGCGAAATAAGGTATAGAGGTTGGTTGGTGCCAACCCGAAAAGACAAATTGATCCCGGGACATGATGCCATGAAATTGGTTTCTCAGGGATTTGATGATTTGAACCTTTATGCCAAGGTATGGGATAATGTAGCCTCCCAACTCTCCAATACCAACCTAGAGCTGAAGGCAAGAAGGACACAAGAGGTTTTGGAACAATTGCGCATTGATCATCTTGCGCAAAAAAGGGTTGCCGATCTCAGTGGAGGTGAAAAGCAGCGCGTTGCTATTTCCAGGGCATTGATCAATGATCCTGAGGTCCTATTAATGGATGAACCCTTTAACCAAGTGGATGCTGCATTCAGGGATGAACTGCAACAGGATATACAGAACATTGTCAAGAACACTGGATTGACCGTCATTTTGGTTTCACATGATCCAGCAGAAGTGTTGGCCATGGCAGACTATCTCTTGGTGATGAAAGCAGGTGAAATAGCCGACTATGGAAATCCAAAAGAATTGTATGCTACCCCGAATACGCCATATACAGCTAGATTATTGGCAAAAAGCAATGTATTGACCGTTGCTGCAGCCAAAAATCTAGATATTGAAACCAATTCCTTGATCTCAATCCTTCAGGAAAACATCAGCTACGAATTCAATGCGGACGGAAAGTTCTGGATCAAGGATATTAAATTTAGAGGTTTCTATAATGAGTTGGTCCTTGGAAATGACGAGTTGACCCTACATATGGTACAGTTTCCAAAGGTAGAGATCAAAAAAAATACGAGAATCAATATCCTCGTATCTACATATCATCAGTTTCAATAGAAACTGGGTTTATTTACTTACGTTCAGCAGCCATTCCATCATAGCAGCAAACCAATCCCTGTTATCCGTTTTATTGATCAGGCCAAATCCATGACCACCTTCTTCGTAGGTAAAGATTGGGTTCGGAATATTATACATGCCCAAAGAATCCTGATATCTATAACTATTTTCAATCGGTACTACCTTATCATCTTTGGCACTCATTAGGAAAGTAGGCTGATTGTTTTTGTCCACTTGTTTTTCCATAGAGAACAGTTCTACATCTTCTGCTGTGAATTCAGGACCTATCAGGTTGTTTTTGGAACCTTGATGGGTAATGGTAGAATCCATGGAAATAACGGGGTAACACAGAACGGAGAAATCGGGCTTCAGGTTTGCCTGCTCCAAAAACTCAGTTTGCGGGCGATCGTATAGATTTGATAAAGTTGCTGCCAAATGCCCTCCTGCAGAGAAGCCAATAACTACTACTTTTTTATTGGGATTTTCAGATCTGATCTGTGCTATGGCATACTGTGCATCTTGAAGCGGACCAAAACGTTTATCCTCCATAGTGGCAACTTTAGGAAGCCTATAAAAAAGCACGTAGGCTGAATAGCCTAGGTCATTTAGCCTCTTAGCTACATCATGACCTTCGTGGTTGATCGCCACTCCAGCATAACCACCTCCTGGAATCACCAAGAACACGAGATCTTCTTTTTCTTGATCGGCTTTATGGACATATAATTTCGGTTTATCCAATTCTTCGAGGGAATCCACAGGTAATTTAGATTTGGGAATTTCCTCGTTTCCATACAGATACCTCATTTGCCCCGTATCTTGGGCCTTCGTATGCCATGCAATCATGCTTAAAATAAATAGGATTAGATATTTTCTCATCGTTTATAAATTCGCCATGACGATTAGGTTCAGGTCCTTGCAAGGCAACTGGAACTTCTCGCTCATGTCTTTGTTAGTTAGGTTTCCGTGATATAAATAGATTGCACTGCGAATGCCTTGGTTTGCCCAGATCATATTATTCATTCCGCCGGCTTCGCCAATTTCGATCAATATTGGAGTAAAGATGTTCGTTAAGGCATAAGTAGCGGTTCTGGCCACCCTAGAAGCGATATTAGGCACACAATAATGGATGACATCATATTTTCTGAAGGTGGGTTTATCATGGTTGGTCACTTCGGATGTTTCAAACACCCCGCCTTGGTCGATACTGACATCTATCAAAACCGAATTAGGTTTCATTTTGGATACCGTGTCCTCAGATATCAAACAAGGGGTTCGACCGTTTCTCGCCCTGACCGCACCAATGACAACATCACAGGTACGTACTGCCTTATTAAGAACAATAGGTTGAACCACGGAAGTGAATACACGACTGCCTACATTACTCTGTAAGCGTCTCAGCCTATATACAGAGCTATCAAAGACCTTGACCTGTGCACCCAGTGCAATAGCAGTCCTTGCTGCAAATTCACCCACCGTGCCGGCGCCAATGATAACCATTTCTGTTGGTGGAACACCAGTGACTCCACCCAACATCAATCCTTTTCCATCAAAAACATTGGATAGGTATTCTGCTGCAATCAGAACGGAGGTCGCTCCGACGATTTCGCTCATTGCACGGACAACGGATAGATGTCCGCCCTCATCTTGTAGATATTCGAAGGAAAGCGCGGTAATCTGCTTTTTCATCAAAGCTTTCAGGACTTCAAGCTTCATCAATGAAGGTTGCTGGGAACTGAACAGCACCTGTCTGTTTTTCATGAGCTCCACCTCTTTCAAGGTCGGGCTGGAAATCTTTATGATCAGGTCAGCTTTATAAACTTCTTTTTTGTCGTATACGATACGAGCTCCTTGCTCACTATAGTGATGGTCCTGAAAGTTGGAAGCATCACCAGCTCCCGTTTCAATAATGATTTCATGACCATTTTCAACCAACAATCCTACAGATAGAGGGGTTAGTGCAATTCTGTTTTCTTGGAAGGTATTTTCTTTAGGGATACCGATAGTTAGACTACCTTTTTTTCTGTCTTTCGAAAGCATAGCTTCCTTAGGTTGTAGTACTCCTTCTTGAGCTAATTTTGATACATTTATCATTTACGTAAATATAATGCAAGTTAAAAATACGCAATAATATTTCAACAAATAAAGCTTAAACGATTATATTTGGTTAAAATTAAAATAATAAACTATAATAATCGTAAGTTTACAAACTAACCCGTTACGATGAGAATAATTAAGCCGTTGAATCACATCAAGATAGTTCCTAGATGGATTATTTTTATGTTTGACATAGCCGTATCAGCCTGTGCCTTCTTACTTGCATTTACCCTTTACAACAACTTCAACGTAGATTCTTTCTCAAAAACGGACTTCTCAATTGAGTTCTTATTTTGCATGACTTTAACTGCCATTTCCTTTATGGTATTTAAGTTATATAGTGGAATTGTCAGGTATACCTCTGCGGTAGATTCTATCCGTATTTTATCGACGATCGTATTCACTTCGATCATCATGTTTATCGCTAAGTTAATCTTTATCGCGTTACAAATACATATCAACATTCCGACAAACCTGATCATCATTTATGCTCTATTTGCCTTTACGGGTTTAACCACATACCGTACCTGTATCAAAATCTTCTTTCAGTACACGAAATCTACGAGAAATGGCCGTAAAAATGCCATCGTATATGGCGCTGGGGATTTAGGTATAGCTGTTAAAAGAACTTTTGAGCATGATTTCCGTTCTGAAAAGACCATCGTAGCCTATATAGACGATAATGAAGAAAAAATTGGAAAATCCATCGATGGGCTTAAGATCTATGGTTCTAAGGATTTCACAAGGGCCGTCCATAAATTTGGCGTTGATGAATTGATCATTGCTTCTTCCAATATTGATATTGATATCAAGAACAACATTATTGATCAAGCATTGGAACATAATATCACGGTCCTGACCTTGCCTCCGGTAAGCAAGATTATCAATGGTGATCTATCCCCTGCACAGATCAAACAGATAAAAATTGAGGATCTATTGGAACGGGCGCCGATCCAGATTTCCAATGAAAAATTAATGGATCAATTACGTGGGAAACGCGTATTGGTTACAGGTGCTGCAGGTTCAATCGGAAGTGAGATCTCTAAACAACTTGGAAAATACGAACCGCAAATGATAATTCTTTGCGACCAGGCAGAATCTCCTTTGCACAATTTACAGTTAGATCTCCAAGATCAATTCAAGAACCAGATCTATCATTCGTATATAGCAGATATCAGAAGTGAAGAACGGATGCGACTGCTCTTCGAGACTTTTAAACCGCATTATGTTTATCATGCCGCAGCATATAAACATGTTCCAATGATGGAAAACCACCCTAGTGAAGGGGTGAAAACCAATGTTTTCGGCACTTATCTATTGTCTAATTTGGCGGTTGAGTTTGATGTTCAAAAATTTGTTTTTGTTTCTACTGATAAAGCGGTTAACCCAACCAATGTCATGGGAGCAACCAAGCGAATTGCCGAAAAGTATGTTCAATCCCTGAACAACTTCCTGACGACTGTCAACGGTATCAAATCGACAAGGTTCATTACTACCCGATTTGGAAATGTATTGGGTTCTAATGGCTCGGTAATCCCAAGATTTAAGGATCAAATTGAAAAAGGTGGTCCAGTAACGGTCACCCATCCTGATATCACGCGATATTTTATGACCATCCCAGAGGCTTGTCAATTAGTGATTGAAGCTGGAAACATGGGGAATGGCGGTGAGATCTTTGTATTCGATATGGGCAAATCCGTAAAGATCGTCGATTTGGCTAAAAAGATGATCCGTTTATCAGGCTTTACCCCTATCAAGGACATAGACATCAAATTTACAGGGTTAAGACCAGGTGAAAAGCTCTATGAGGAGCTATTGAATGACCTTGAAAACACGATGCCTACGCATCATGAAAAAATCATGATAGCCAAGGTTCGTGAAAATGATTTTGAGTTAGTAAAAAATGAAATACACGTTCTATCCAAACAGCTGGACAGCAACAACAGCCTTAATATAGTGCGACAAATGAAAGTCATGGTTCCGGAATTCAAAAGTCAGAACTCCATTTATGAACAATTGGATCAGGAAACCATGGTCAATGTCAACCCGTAAGGCTGTTAAATATTTTTCCTAAATTATTGCAAGTATTCTTTAAAAGTGTATTTTTGCGTTCCGTAATCTATTAAAACTAAGAATGTCACAAAATAATCAAAACGGTTCTTCAGCGGTAAAAACAGGGCCGAAGAAATCATTTTTCCAAGAAAATGAAAAGAGTATCATCTTTATTGTAGCAGGTATCGTTGTATTGATCCTTCTATATTTTGGATACCAAAAACTATATCTGGCACCAAGAGCAGAGAAAGCTGCTAACCAAATGTACCAAGCGGAATATTACGCTACTATTGATTCGCTT
The DNA here is from genome assembly GCF_053644255.1 of Sphingobacterium sp. NPDC055431. Taxonomy (NCBI): domain Bacteria; kingdom Pseudomonadati; phylum Bacteroidota; class Sphingobacteriia; order Sphingobacteriales; family Sphingobacteriaceae; genus Sphingobacterium; species Sphingobacterium sp. NPDC055431. The sequence continues at coordinate 34,502 of NZ_JBSHLH010000015.1, read as the reverse complement.
CAGAAAAAAGCTATCGATGGTGATGGTTCATTCCCAGGTTTCAAAGAAATTGCCGACGAATATTCCAACACTAAATCTGCAAACGTAGCGAATGCTTACCTAGGTGGACTATACTTGCGTCAAAAGAACTTTAAAGAAGCAATCAAATACCTAGAACAATATACAGAGACTGGAAGTCAAGTATTGGACCCATTGGTTATCGGTCTTTTAGGTGATGCATATTCAGAAGAGAAAATCTATGATAAGGCGGCCAACTATTACAAAAAAGCAGCTGATAAGAGTGCTAATGCTTATACAACCCCAATCTTCTTAAAGAAATTAGGTTTGGTATATGAAGAATTACAGGATTACAAAAATGCTGAGGTTGCTTACCAAAGAATCAGAGATGAGTATCCTGAAAGCGCTGAATCTACAACTGTGGATAGCTTTATCGCTCGCGTACAGGCTAAACAACAGTAATAGTACTAAATCTAGGTACTAAGTATTTAGTAGTTAGTAATTAGATATTGAAATACTTTTAAGTAAAGGAATTAATACCAGGAGGTCAATAAGCATTGACGGAATACCAAAAATATTTTAATTAACTTTGAGGGCTACCTTTGGTAGCCTTTTTATTTTAATTTATATCTATGTCGAGTACATTAAAAAATCTATCTGATTTTTCCCATTTACAGGTGGGCAATGCTGAGAATCTGAAATTTGCGATTGTAGTTTCTCAATGGAATGCCCAAATCACAGGAGCTTTGTTGAATGGAGCATACAAAGGATTATTAGAAAACGGAGCGAAAGAAGAGAACATTGAATTAATTGAAGTACCTGGGAGCTATGAATTGATTTCAGGGAGCGACATTGCCTTGCGTAATCAAGAATTGGACGCCGTGATTACCTTAGGCTGTGTAATCCAAGGTGAAACAAGACATTTTGACTTTATCTGTGATGCGGTAGCCAATGGTATCGCGCAGGTAGGGATAAAATATAATAAACCGGTAATTTTTGGCGTATTAACAACAGACAACCAAGAACAGGCATTGGACAGAGCGGGTGGCAAGCACGGAAATAAAGGTGAAGAAGCTGCCATTACGGCAATCCAAATGGGCCTAATCCATAAAAACCATTAATGGTATTGTTTTTGATATCTAGGAGGTTATGAAACAAAATACACATACGGACCAGGCAACTCAATCATTCCCAATTTGATTTTGGGGTTGCAGCTTTATGCACGTAGTGAATTCCTCTCATATTATCACAAAATTCAGTATTATGAAACAACAGAAGAATATAGTTTTCTATATCTATTTAATATTTGCTGCCATCACTATTTCTCCAGCAGTCCTATTGGCTCAGTCCAATGGCATTGTCGATAAAATCTGGAATGCAGTAGGTGGTAAGAACAAATGGGAAACCACAAAGTATATTATGTTTACCGTATCGGGGAACAGCAAATACCCTGCTATCAGCGGAAACAGAAAGTTCTTATTGGATAAACAAACTGGGAATGTTCGTTTTGAAGGTACGCTGAACAATGAAAATGTAGTAGCATTGTTAAATGTTCAGAACCAAAAATTAAACCATGTATATGATGAAAATGGTGCTGAAATGGCCGTACAGACCTATAAGGAATTATTGCCTGATTTGATCGCTCAGTACAACATTGACTTGAAGGTGCTTTCTTTACCGATCACCATTATGTCGTCAAATATCAGTTCGCAGAGCAGCAGCAAGATCATCAATGCAGAGAAGCTTCAGAAATTGGATTTCTCAAATTTCTTAGGTAACTCCGGAAGCTTTTATGTCAGTGAAGAGTCTGGGCTGGTGAAACGTTTGGACTATGACAATAAGAGCTATTTGGTGAACGGCTATAAGGATATTGGTAATGGGTTGATCTTACCTACAACCTTTAAAGCGACTTCGGATAGCATTACCTATCAAAAGGTAGCTTCTTTTACAGAAATGGAACCAGAAAAGTTCAAATCCTTTTAAGGATCTAAAACTCAATCTAAAGGATATAATAAGGCCATTCAATAACTTGAATGGCCTTTATCTTTGAATCTTTATGATCCTTTCTATGATCTGCATCAAGCCTGTCCTGGAGTTATCCTGATGGTAGGCTAGATAAACATTGCTCTCCACTTTATGTTTCAGATTAGATGAGCTTAATACCGAAAGGTCTGACATGTCTTTAACCATACTCAATGGTGCAATGGCATAACCAATATTTAGCTTGACCAGTTCCAAGATAGCGTTCATATTGTTGCATTGATGCTTTACCTTGGGTTCAAATCCTAATTTATTGCAAAACTCTTCGCTGTGCCTAAAATACTCAGGAGCGTAATCTTGGTTAAAAGAGATATAATCCATTTTGCTTAATTGATCCATGGATGCTAGTCTATAATTATTGGCATTCCCCACGATACACAGTTCATCCTTGAACAATAACTTTTTGACCACAACTGCATTTGGGCTGTGGCTACGGATAATGGAAAGATCCAATTTACCACTTTCCAAAGATGCGATTTGCGATTGGCTGGAAGCCTCAATGAGATTGACCTGCAAATTTGGAAAGCTAATTTTGAGTTCTTCCAAGATTCTCGCAATAAGTCCCTTTGGTGTGGAGCTGATATAACCCAAACGCAGTTCACCTGACACCTGCTCATGGATCAGTCTGGTTGTATTCTTCACCTGTTCCAAATGATCGATCAATTCATTGATTTGCGCATAGAAGTACTGCCCTGCTTCTGTAAGTTCTACTTTTTTGTTGTTCCTGTGAAAAAGATCGACCTGCAATTCATTTTCGAGCTCCTTAATCTGCCTGCTCAGCGGTGGCTGGGAAATAAAGAGCCTTTTGGCTGCATTTCCAAAATGAAGCTCTTCTGCCAAGGTCTTGAAATAGAATAAATGTCTTAGCTCCATGATACCTAAAAAGTATTGTACTATGATAAAAATAGTATTTTTTAGGTATAACTGAATCCGATAAATTTGGATATAGAACAATAGATTATGGAAAAATCAACATTAGTAGAAATAGAACAGCGGTTTGATGCCGATGTGGAGCGTTTTGCAAATCTGGAAACCAGTCAGGCGAATACCATCGATGCAGTATTGAATATGGAATTGATTACCGATGGAATCAGGGATATGTATCCGAACCTCAAAAACATATTGGACATCGGCTGCGGTGCGGGTAACTATGCCATCAAGACCCTAATGAAAAGCAATAATAAGGTGAATGTTGATTTAGTCGACTTAAGTCAACCTATGCTGGACAGGGCAAAGCATAGGGTTCAAGAACATACTGAGGGCGAAGTTCAAGTTTTTAAGGGCGATTTTAGGTCCATTGATTTACCCAAGGGCAAATATGATGTGATCATTGCAACCATGGTCTTACATCATTTAAGGGATGATGAAGATTGGGAAAAGGCATTTATGAAACTCCATGGTTTGCTGAATGAGGGTGGAAGTATTTGGATTTTCGACATCGTGGAACAAAACAGTACTGAAATCCAAAAATTCATGTATAATGACCGATATGGAGAGTTTTTAGTGAAATTGAAAGATAAAGCCTATCAGGAACATGTTTTCGCCTATATAGAAAAAGAGGATTCTCCAAGGCCCCTACTCTATCAATTGCACTTGTTGGAGAAGGTAGGTTTTAAAAAGGTCGATATATTGCACAAGCATTTATGCTTTGCTTCGTTTTTGGGATTTAAAGGTTAAGAGATGTGAGATATGGGACAGTGGAAAGGCTTTTTCAGATAAGAAAGGAGAACATCCAAGGTTATAGGATTAATAGCCTTGGATGTTCTGCATTTTGATAGTATTTTATTGGGCTAGGTAGGTTGATACTCTTCCTATCCTGCCTTTATCGTCTACTACAGCCAAATTGATCTTGTCTCCTTTTTTGACCTGGATTCCATCTATAGGGAATCGCTGTGATCCTGAATTAGGTTCTGAACCATCAAGGGTATAGAAGATATCAAAGCCAGGATATTCAATATTTGCTTGGATTTTGTTCCCTTTTTGGACAACGCCTACGGAAGGTAATCTATAGTTGAACCCATCAGCGATCAGGTCCAGTTTCGGAAGTTCCTTCTTCCCTACTTTATTTACAAAATCGGAATAGCTTTGAGCAAAGGCCTTCTTATCAAATTTGGAATCCTCCTCCCACACTCTTTTAGGAGCCCAAGCGCGCTCAGACAAAGCATATAACCTTGGGAACAACATATAGTCCATGCGTTCTGGGGTCAATACGGTCTCTGCCCAAAGAGCGGCTTTAATACCTAAGAGATTAGATTTTCCTTTTTCGGTCAACCTTACCTTGGAAGCCAGGTATTTCGGTTCCAATTTCTTGCCAGGTTCCGTAATGGCCATATTGGAGAAAAAGTTCTCAGGCAACAATGAAAAGGAATGATAAAGATCGGATATTGCGGCCCATTTTAATCCAGGCTCCCTGAAATCACGGTCCCAGACCATATCCAGGTAGAGATTAGCTGCGCTGATGAACATGGTCTTGTATCCAGCATTGGCCAATTTATAGACTAAATCCTCATGGCCTCCCCCGATTACGTTGTTCCATACATCAAGATGCATATTGAGATGAGCCAACTCCTCATTGACTACCATTCCAGATCCTTTATTGACCATTCCGAACTCTTCCCATCCAGCCATGATCAACCCTTTGGAGGCACAGATTTCGTTGATCTTCTTGACGTAGTAGGGCCAAACCTCATAAACAGTTTTAAAGCCTTCTTTTTTCATCAGGGCCTGGATGGCCGGAGATTTCTCCCATGAACCCGCTGGAACCTCATCTCCTCCCAGGGAAACCACCTCTAACTTCAAGCCAACCTCATCATACATCTTCTTGATATCGTCCAATACAACGTCTAAAAAGCGGTAAACGGAAGGCAAGGCCGGGTTCATCACATTATCGTCCCAGTATTGCGCCGAACTGTATTCGGATTTGTCCTCGGCTTCGTAAAGTAAGAACTCTTCTGCTTCTTGGGTTTTACCAGCTTTCATTAACCTGTTGTACCGAGTTTCCATTGATTTGATGGCAGCTCGTGCATGACCTGGCGTTTCAATCTCTGGAATGACGGAGATATAGTTTGCCGCAGCATATTTCAATATTTCCTGAAATTGGGCTTTGGTCAAGAAATGACCTTCAGTCACGTTCGTTCCAGATCCATAGGCAGGTTGAATACTCGTCCCGTCCTGATAGAAAGGTGATCGTTGGGAGCCAATTTCTGTCAACTCCGGTAAGGATGGGATCTCTAATCGCCAACCTTCATCATCAATGAAGTGCAGATGGAGTTTGTTGACCTTCAATTGAGCCAATACATCAATGTATTTTTTGATGGTTTCAATACCCTTAAAATTACGGGCTATATCCATCATAAAACCACGGTATTCGAACCTAGGTTTGTCATTGACTTCCAAATACGGAAGGCTTACATCTGCCTTGCCCTTCAATTGTTCTGCAGTAAGCAAGGACTTGATGGATTGTAGAGCATAGAATGCTCCAGCTGGCTCGCTCGCTTCAATAGAAATGCCTCTGTTGTCTATTTTTAGATTGTACTCCTCATTAGCCATTCCTTTTTTATAGAGGATCTTGATGTTGGCATCCCCTTCATTTCCGTTGACAAAATGGAATTGGCTCAGTTGCTGAGCGAGTTCCTGGAAAGGCTTTAGAGCAAAGTTGAAATGTTCATGAATATAGTAACTGACATCGGAATTGAATTTATAAGACCCTTTACCTACTTTGATATGGGCAGGTGTGGGAAGAATCAACTGCTCACCCGAAGAGATCCTGGAAGCATTCTTTTCAAAGAGTTCGTTTAGAAATTTGTTCTGTTCCTCGGAACTGAGATGCAGCGGAATCACCTGCGGATGTCCGATATTGATGATTTCCTTGGGATTATCTCTGTTTTGAAGGTAAAAACCATTTGGAGTAAGGGAGGTATGCGTAATTGGATAGGGTGATTTATAATCGATCACCAAGGAGTCTTTCGCTTTGATGAAGGATTGATCCGAAAAATCGATGGAATATAAGTTTCCGTTGCGGTTGTGTATCGAATAACCATCCACACTTTTCTCTTCAATGGGATACATGGAATTGAACCAAAGGTTGTATCCTTTAAGGTTCAAATTCTGCATGTCATTGTTTTTTACAATGATCTTTAGTGCTAGATTATCTTTGGGGTTATAATTTTCATTGAAATCCCATTTTACTTCCAGATTATTCTTTTGGGCCTGCACTTGGCCTGCCAACAAAAGAACTCCGCAGAGACTTAGGGTTTTAATTAGTTTCATATGATGTAGTTTACAGCTTAAAAATAGCACCTTAAAAGGGAATCAGCAATTTTTATGAAAAATATTTTGTGTTAATAAAAGTAAATTCTATATTTGCACACCGGAAAACAAAACGGCCCGTTCGTCTAGGGGTTAGGACGCAAGATTTTCATTCTTGAAACAGGGGTTCGATTCCCCTACGGGCTACTAAACAGGACAAATGAAATTTATTTTCGTTTGTCCTGTTCTTATTTTGGGGTAATTCGTTGTTTATCTGAAAGATATGGTTAGCGATGATGTTCATTCGGGCGGTTCGATAAGTTTTTCCGTCAAACTCCAATTTTTCGGGGAATATCGAACCAATTATATCCCGCCTTGTGTTTATTTCGCCCTCGCTGTACATTTTGGGAATATTTTCTATGTAATTTAAAGCCCTGTCCAAAGACTTTTCTATATTGATTTTCTTGGTATCAGAACCGTCCTTGCTCAACTGTTCTTCCAAACTCTCAATTCGTTTTCTACACTCATCTTTGATTTCGAGGTATTCCTCATCATCAATAATTTCAGATAGCAGTTTGTTGCGTGCTACTGATAACCTTGCATTCAGTTTATCTATTTCCTGTGCAATCTGTTTCTTTTCGTCAAATGGATTATTCACGAATTTCTTGTAGTTGTCCAGCAACAGTTTTTTCACTATTTGAGAGGTACCGTTTAATGCAAACTGACGCATACTCTTTTCAAAAATATCATTGGCTAATTCAGCTTTTTGACGGAAGCCACAGGAGGAAACGCAATGGTAGTAGTAATAACGGCTTGTTCTTCCTTTGGAAGCACTTCCTGTCAGGTTGCGACCACATTCAGGACATACCAAGAAGCCACGTAAGGGCAGGTTCTCGTCTGAAAGTATTTTCGTATTGGGACGTTCTACTCTTTTGTTTCCGTCCAATATCAGTTGCACCCTATCAAAAAGTTCTTTAGAGATAAGCGGTTCGTGCTGACCTTGTACCAAATGTGCTTCTTCGTCCTTGAATTTGGCAATGAATATCTTGCCATAGTACAGCGGATTACGTATGGCTACGTGGAAAGCACTTCGACTTATAGTTGTCTTGTGTAACGTATTCATATTCTGCCGTACTTGGTCACAGGCAAACACGCCTTTTGCTATTTCGTTGAAAGCCCAACGCATAGCTGATGCTTCAGGTTCTTTTGGAGCAATGTATTTTCTTCCGTCCTCTTTGCTTCTGTTAATATATCCGAAAGGAGCTCTACCCATTAAACGCCCCTCTTTCCTTGCCCTACGCATACCGTAAAACGTATTTAATGCCCTGCGGTCATTCTCTACTTCGGGAGCGGACAGATATATCGCAAGCATCATCTTGTTTTCGGGAATAGAAAGGTCTAAAGGCTGTTCTACCGCCTGTGGATCTATACCAAGTTTGTTGAGTGTGCTAATCATCTGATAGGCATCACCTGCATTACGGCTGAACCTATCCCATTTGGTAAACAGAACAAGGTCAGTCTTTGAACTTTTCTTTTTAAGGCTGTTCAGCAATCTCGTCCATTCGGGTCGGTTAAAGGTTTTGGCGGAATGGTCTTCGTAGATAACCTGCCCGACAGCAATCTTATTAGTCGCACAGTACCTTTTCAGACGTTCCTCTTGGTCACGCTGTGAATATCCCTTGTCTGCCTGTTCGTCCGTGGAAACACGGATATATAAATCGGCTCTTTTCATAGCTAATCTTTTTGAGTGGGTATTAATGTTTTGTGGGATTAGCTAAAGTACGAAATAAATCATTCGGTATCAAAGCATTCACGGATAATTATCATTGTGAGGTTGTACAGAAACTCCATAATCAGTTCGGCTTTTTCCTGTTCCACATCAATACCTGCCTCACGGAGAAGCTCCATTGCTTCTTCGATCGGTATTTTCTCTATTTCCTTTCTCTCCTGCATTGCCTAACGTTGTGGTGTTACGGCTAAAGTAGTTAAGGAAATAGGTCAGGCTTAAAATGTTGCAGTCAGAGGTAGTATTTGGCGTTTAAAGGTAGTTTGTGCAGTTTTTACACTTCTCCAATCCGACTTACATAGTCAAGTTTTGGTCTAATATGGCTTGGCATCATTTGGCATTCAAAGGTTGCATTTGGCACTATGCTGTATGGCAATGGTTCAGGGTACATCTCTTTACTTTGTAAATGGATTATGGAGGTGTTTTAATCCGGAAAGCAACGTGTTTAGGAACAGAAAACGGAAGCAGTTTCGGACTGCTTTTTTCGGCTAACTCCAATCCGTTTGCAAAACGGATTTTTCTGAACTCCTGTTCAGAGCAAGTTATCTTTTGAGGTGCTCGAAATGAATTTCGGCACTCAAAAGTACTTGCCCTTGTAGGGGGCTGAAAACCGCTCCGAAGTCGCAGTTTTGGTTTAACATTAAAATGGATTTATTATGGAAGAAAAGAACAGTAAACAAATTAGGAAAACAGGTAGAAAACCGAAGATTGACCCTGCCGTACATCGGTATTCCATTAACCTGAATGCAGAGGTAAATGCCAAGTTTCTTGCCCTTTTTGACCAATCGGGAATGAACATAAAAGCACATTTCATTACGGCTTGCATCTTTCAGAATACGGTAAAGACCGTAAAAATTGATATGAATGCGGTAGAATACTACACAGGACTGACCAAATTTTTCGGTCAGTTTCGGGGAATAGCAACCAATTACAACCAGATTGTAAGATTATTGAACGCTAATTTTTCGGAGAAAAAAGCATCTGCATACCTCTATAAATTGGAAAAACAGACCGCAGGAATGAAAGAACTGTTGCTAAAGGTTTTAATTCTTACCGATGAATTTGAAAAGAAATACCTAAACAAAGAGTAAAAAAATGATTGCAAAAATCGGAAAAGGAAGCAATATGTATGGTGCTATTCTGTACAATCAGCAGAAAGTGGACAGGGAAAACGGAGCGGTTTTGTTGTTGAACAAAATTCCTGACACCATTGACGGAAAGTATTCCGTAGCTTATTTCCATAAATGTTTTGAACCGTACTTGTCTGCCAATATCAAAACGGAAAAGACAGTACGGCATATTTCGTTGAACCCCGACCCGAAAGACAAGGTAAGCGATGAGCAGTTTACGGAAATGGCACAGGAATATATGGAACGTATGGGTTACAAAAATCAGCCTTTTATCGTTTTCAAACATACAGATATTGACCGCACACATATTCATATTGTTTCAACCTGCGTGGGTATTGACGGAAAGAAAATTCCCGATGATTACGACCACAAACGCTCGATGGCAATCTGTCGGGATTTGGAGCAGAAATACAACCTACACAAAGCCACCGAACAGGAACAGAAACAAGCCGATAAGATTTTCAAAAAGGTAGAACAGCAGAAAGGCGATATTAAAAGTCAAATGGCTTCGGTAGTACGGCATCTGCCAAAATATTATCAGTACACAAGTCTTGGAGCATACAACGCCTTGCTTTCATTTTTTAATATTACGGCAGAGGAAATAAAAGGAGAACGGAACGGCAAGCCTGTACACGGATTGGTATATTTTGCACTGAACGGCAAGGGAGAAAAGGTAAGCAATCCGTTCAAATCATCGCTATTCGGGAAAGATGCAGGGATTGCACAGCTTCAAAAACACTTTGAGCAGTCCAAAGAGAAAATGAAAACCAACCCTGCAAGGTCTGTTTTAAAGAATACCGTTGAACTGGCTATGCACACCACAAACAACGAAAGGGAATTTAAAAAGCAACTTGCAGAACAGAGCATACATACTGCTGTAAGGCGTAATGACAACGGACGGATTTACGGCATTACCTTTATTGACAACGGTAGCCGTACCGTTTGGAACGGCTCACAGTTAGACAGAAATCTATCAGCCAATCTGTTTAACGAATGGTGGAACAACGGAAACAAACCCGAATTGAAAACACAGCACATCTCTATTTCCAAACCGAATACAATAGACGATTTGCCAGCGAAAGACCTTTTTGAGTTTATTCCACAAGAACATTCGGCTAATTTCGATATGGGATTGTTTAGCCTGTTACCCGATGCACAAGGTGTGGATTACGAAGAAGAACAGTTTGCCAAAAGAATGAAGAAAAAGAAGAAACGCAGGAGGTTGTAGTACAACGGAAAATCTGTTTGAACAAAAAAAGTTAATCTACCTATTAGTAGATAGAAATTTATATCTTTGCTTTATGGAAACAAAAGAAAAAATAGTAACCGAAGCCATAGCATTTATCACGACAAGAGGAACAAATGCTTTTAGTTACAAGGATATATCTAAAGAAATTGGTATTAAAACTTCTTCTATCCACTATTATTTTCCGACAAAAAATGATTTGATTGTAGCTGTTTTAGAACATGTTATTCAAAAAAATAAAGAAGATAGAAAGCGAAACAATTACAGCAATATGAAATCGGCTTTAAGAGGTTATATAGATGAACATATCTTAATAAGAGAGCAAAATAAAGTCTCAGTAATTGCTGCATTAGCGGCAGATATAAACACTTTAGAGCCTCAAATCAAAGCGATATTAAACAACTATATAGAAGAAGAGATAGATTACTTAGCACAAATTCTGAATAAAGGAGAAAAAGAAAACTTATTCGTTTATAAAGCAACTCCACGTATTCAGGCTTTAATGATATTGACAAATTTATTGGCTATTTCAAGAATATCGATGATAACGAAGGAAATATATTTTGAAGACGTAGCCCGACAAATAATAATTGACATAGAGAAAAAATAATGAAAAGAGTAGTAGTTACAGGGCTTGGAGCATTAACGCCCATTGGAAATAATGTAGACGATTTTTGGCAGTCGCTTTTAACAGGCGTTAACGGAACTAACCCCATTACAAAATTTGACACATCAAAATTCAAAACAAAATTTGCTTGCGAACTCAAAGGCTTTGACCCATTAAACCATATTGAAAAAGCAGAAGCAAGAAAATACGATTTGTTTACGCAGTATGCTTTAATTTCCGTTGAAGAAGCCGTTAAAAATGCCAACATTAATTTTGAAACGCTGAACAAAAACCGTATTGGCGTTATTTGGGGGTCGGGAAATGGTGGTATCGGCACATTTCAACAGCAGGTAACTGAATTTGCGCAAGGGGACGGAACACCACGTTTTAGCCCTTTCTTCATCCCGAAGATGATAGTCGATATTGCTTCGGGCATCATCTCGATAAAATATGGGCTTCGGGGCATAAATTTTACAACTGTTTCAGCTTGTGCTACTTCCAATACCGCAATCATTGATGCCTTTAATTATATCCGTTGGGGCAAAGCAGATATGATAATAACAGGCGGTTCGGAAGCGCCTATCAACGAAAGTGCCATTGGTGGTTTCAACGCGTCAAAAGCATTGTCAACCTTAAATGAAAATCCGCAAATGGCATCACGTCCTTTTGACATCAACAGAGACGGTTTTGTTATGGGCGAGGGAGCAGGTGCAATTATTTTGGAAAACTATGAACACGCTATAAAACGAAATGCTCCAATTATTGCCGAGATTGCTGGCGGTGGCATGGCTTCAGACGCATATCATTTAACTGGTACGCACCCAGAGGGAGAAGGGGCATATTTAGGTATGGTTTTAGCATTGGAAGACGCAAATATTTCCGCCAATGAAATAGATTATCTGAACACACATGCTACATCAACACCACAAGGCGATATGAGCGAATTAAAAGCAATAGCAAGACTTTTCGGCAGACAAGGCAAATTAAATATTAGTGCGACAAAATCAATGACAGGACATCTGTTAGGTGCTGCGGGGGCTATCGAAGCAATCGCTTGTATTAAAGCTGTTCAGAATAACATTGTTCCGCCAACAATCAATTCGGTAGATATTGAACCTGAATATAGGGATATATTTAACTTGACGTTACACCAATCACAACAACGGCAAGTGAATTACGCAATGAGTAATACTTTTGGTTTTGGCGGACACATTGCCACAAGTATTTTTAAAAAATATGCTGAATAGAGAGTAGGTGCTAACTTCGGTTTGCTCGTGTTGGCGCTAAATCGAAAGTTCAAGTATCCCAAAATGTTCCTTCGTATAGAAGTTAAAAGTTGGCAATTATCGTAGAACAACCTACAGACAACACAAATATGTAACCGATAAATAATTACAAAATATGACCGACAGAGTAAACATCATCAATAACTACATCGATGGATACAACCAATTTGATATTGAAAAAATGGTTGCAGACCTTGACGATAATATTGTTTTTGAAAACATTCAAAATAATGAGATCAATTTATCGCTGAAAGGGTTAACAGCGTTTAAACAACAGGCAGAAACAGCGAAAACATACTTTGCAAAGAGAACACAGACAGTTAAATCGTTTAGGCATTTTGACAACAGCACTGAAATAGAAATTGATTATATAGCAATTTTAGTAATTGACTTTCCGAACGGCTTAAAAAAAGGGCAAGAGCTAAAGTTATCAGGAAAATCCGTGTTTGAATTTAAAAAAAACAAAGTGATTAAATTGACAGACATTAGTTGACATTAAAACCAGTGAACAAGAATATGACTTTACTAAAACATAAAAAAATTACAATAATTGGTGCCGGGCCTGTTGGATTAACAATGGCGAGATTGTTACAGCAAAACGGCGTGGACATTACAGTTTACGAGAGAGACAAAGACCAAGATGCAAGGATTTTTGGTGGGACACTTGATCTGCACAGGGATTCGGGACAGGAAGCAATGAAAAGAGCGGGATTGTTACAAACTTATTATGACTTAGCTTTACCAATGGGTGTAAATATTGTTGATGAAAAGGGCAATATTTTAACAACAAAAAATGTAAGACCCGAAAATCGTTTTGACAATCCTGAAATAAACAGAAATGACTTAAGGACTATCCTATTAAATAGTTTACAAAATGACACCGTCATTTGGGATAGAAAACTTGTTACCCTTGAACCTGATAAGGAGAAGTGGATACTAACTTTTGAGGATAAATCGAGTGAAACAGCAGATCTGGTTATTATTGCCAATGGTGGAATGTCTAAAGTAAGAAAATTTGTTACCGACACGGAAGTTGAAGAAACAGGTACTTTCAATATACAAGCCGATATTCATCAACCAGAGGTGAACTGTCCTGGATTTTTTCAGCTATGCAATGGAAAGCGGCTAATGGCTGCTCATCAAGGTAATTTATTATTTGCGAATCCCAATAATAATGGTGCATTGCATTTTGGAATAAGTTTTAAAACACCTGATGAATGGAAAAGCAAAACGCAGGTAGATTTTCAAGACAGAAATAGTGTCGTTGATTTTCTCCTGAAAAAATTTTCCGATTGGGACGAACGCTACAAAGAACTGATTCGTTTGACATCATCTTTTGTAGGGTTAGCGACACGAATATTTCCCTTAGATAAGTCTTGGAAAAGTAAGCGTCCATTACCCATAACGATGATTGGAGATGCTGCTCATTTGATGCCTCCTTTTGCGGGACAAGGCGTAAACAGCGGGTTGATGGATGCCTTGATATTGTCGGATAATCTGACCAATGGGAAATTTAACAGCATTGAAGAGGCTATTGAAAATTATGAACAGCAAATGTTTGCTTATGGAAGAGAAGCACAGGCAGAATCAATAATAAACGAAACGGAAATGTTCAGTTCCGACTTTTCGTTCCAAAAACTAATGAATCTATAAAACAGAAAGGCGAGGAAATGAAAGAGAAAATAGTTAAAAAAAACGAAATAAGACTTTTTACCGAAAGTTTTGGATGTGAAAAAAATCCGGCAATACTCTTGATTGCGGGAGCAACGGTATCCATGTTGTATTGGGATGCTGAATTTTGCCAGAAATTATCTGAAAAGGGATTTTTTGTTATTCGCTATGACAATAGGGATGTAGGAAAATCTACTAATTACGAACCAGGTTCAACCCCCTATGATATTGTTGACTTAACCCATGATGCTATTTCAATTTTGGACGGCTATAAAATAGCTAAAGCCAATTTTGTGGGGATTTCACTGGGCGGACTGATTTCTCAAATAGCATCAATAAAATATGCAGACAGAGTAAATTCAATAACACTAATCTCATCAGGTCCTTGGGGCGACTCAGACCCCACAATTCCTGAAATGGATACGCGTATTTTAGATTTTCACGGAAAAGCTGAAACCGTAGATTGGACAAATGAAGACAGTGTGGCAAATTATTTAGTTCAAGGTGCTGAATTGATGAGCGGTAGGAAACAATTTGACAAACAAAGAAGTGAAAAACTGATTAGAGCCGAATTTAAAAGAGCTAATAACTATATAAGTATGTTCAATCATGCGGCATTGCAAGGTGGTGAAGAATACTGGAACAGATTGAGCGAAATCAATCAACCAACCTTAATTATACACGGAACGGACGATAAAATATGGCATTTTAAGAATTCAGCAGTTTTCCTTGAAAAGATAAACGGCTCAAAACTAATAACGCTTGATGGAACCGGACACGAACTACATTTCGAAGATTGGAATAAAATTATTGATGGAATAACGCAACATATAACAAATAACAAAAGAATGAACGAATAAGGGTATTATGTATTTCCACATCAACGGTTTAGAGATTGAAGCTAATATAAATATGTTCTTTGAATAACATCTTTTGGTGTTTTTAATAATCATACTACGCAATATTCTTTTTATAAAAGTAAATATTGTAAACAAACTAAATACGAAATGGTATCTTCATTAAATCATATTATCTCAGAGGTACAGCGAAAAGAAAATGCCATTTCGCTGTCTGCGCCTAATATAATTGATGAAGCGCACCAAATGACTATATACCTAAAAGAGTATTTATGGTCAATAAGAGAGGATATTATAAAGCAGGGTTTTAAAAACCATTGGGAGGAAATCAACTTCTTTCGCAACATTAAGCCATACATCCTCTCCAAACTCATTTACCACAATAAGATCTTTCGCATACAGACAGCTTGTCCTGTTGAAGGAGGAAAAATGTACACAAGTTATTTTTCAGAACAATTGCAAGAATTAAAGCAGGAATACAGAGAACATATCTACAATTCAGATTTTTACAGATATTATCGCTCAGGAAGAACTGACCGTGATGAAACCTATTTTAGGTTAGGCAACATTAATTTCCACGATGGTCTGAATAGTTTTGTATTTGAAATTGACCCGCTGTTTTCTACCTATTATGATAATAAAGTGGCTCGGATAATAGCCAACGAGCTACTTTATACCTATATACTCCAAAAAATTAATGATGATGAAATAGCAGGTTCTCTTTCTGTAAGAGATATTTCATCTGATGCTATTCATTGGACAGATACCAAAAACGCCCTGATAGAACTGATTTATGCTCTTTATGCGAACGGTTCACTTTCCTACGGTAAAATAGGGATACGAAAAATCAGTTTGGTTTTAGAAAAACTGTTTCAGATTACCTTAGGAGATTTGCACAATTCTTTCCATAGGATGAAATACCGTGCCGGTTCCCGAACCGCATTTTTAGACCAACTGAAATCTTCTTTGGAAGAATATATGGGCAAGGATTTATAGAGGTATCAAAAACAAACAAAAAGGGAAACAAAGATAACGGATATAAGATAACTTCACACGCATAATGGCTTCGCCACCCTTCGGGATTTATAGTGCTTCGTAATCTAATATCCATTAGCAGAATGGCTTTCTTTTTTTTCTGTTTTTTTCTTTTGAAGTGAATTTTAAGAGTTATTCATCTTTGTTGGGTGTGGTCTTATCTTCAGAATCAATACTTTTATAGTACTCTTTCATTGTAGAACTCACAATTATTTCGACAATAAGATCTATCAAACGATCTTCTTTTTCCTTTTCCAACTTTTTATAAAGCGTGTCAATATCTTCAAGGCTCTGTTCAGGTGTTTTACCCTTTTTCATAACATCTTATTTTAGACGATAATTTAAAGAAAAACACAGGCTTAAAATTTTGAAATATAAAGCTTAATTGAAATATAACTTTGACAAAAGTTATTTTTTAAGCCGAAGTTATGTAGAGAATTTATCTCATTTTTTTCCTTTGTTAAATTGTTATGTCGACAAACAACAATGTAAGCAAAAATGTTTATATTTGTAATATGATTAGGCAATTTGAAAAATATAAAGGAATACATCCGGGTATTGTACTTGATAGAGAATTAAAAAAACGTTCTATCAAACAACGTCCTTTTGCTTTGTCTTTAGAGGAACATCCTCAAACGTTTAATGCCATTACCAAAGGTAAAAGAGGAATTAGTACGGCATTAGCGTTGAAGATTGAGCGAGAACTTGGTTTGGAAGAAGGTACTTTGGTGATATTGCAGGCATATTATGATATCCAAAAAATCAAAGAAAAAGAAATCCAAAATACTCCTGATCTGCATATCCTGAGTAAAGCTTTGTTTTGGGATACGGATATTCAACACATAGATTGGGATCGACAATACAGAGCTGTTATTCAACGTGTTTTTGAGCGAGGAAATGAGAATGACAAAGATGAGATCATTCGCTTTTATAGTGCTGAAAAAGTCAACCAAGCTTTGCAGGAGTCCAATATCCGAAACCCATATACTATATACAGATTCAATAAAACTACAGACTAATTATGATGTATTATAACACTGTCAATGATCTTTTAAAAAACACATTGATTACACTAATGGAGTCCTCTGTGTTTGAGTCTTTTCGTTTGGTGGGTGGTACAGCATTAAGTCTTCAATTAGGACATCGTTTGTCTGTAGATATAGATTTGTTTAGTGATGCCACATATGGTTCTATTGATTTTAAAGCTATTGATGAATTCATAGAGAAAACATTTCCCTACCACTATCATTTTTCAAATTTAGATCCGGCAATGGGTAAATCTTACAGTGTGGGCACAGATAAGGACAATGTAGTAAAATTAGATGTGTTTTATACGGATGCTTTTATACAATCTCCTTTGATTGAGGCTGCAATCAGAATGGCTACGACCGAAGAAATCATTGCTATGAAAATTGATGTAGTACAACGTATAGGTCGAAAAAAAGATTTTTGGGATTTGCATGAATTACTACAGAAATACAACCTTCCTACCATGCTTTCTCTCCATCAACAACGCTATCCTTATACACACGATGAAGAACTCATATTGAACAACCTCTCCAATTTTGAATTTGCCGATGATGATTTTGACCCAATCTGTTTAAGAGGAAAATATTGGGAGTTTATCAAGGAGGATATTGTTGATGCAGTAAAAGCGTATAAGCCCTAAGCCATATATTCCGAAAAGCATTTCCTAATGATTATTCCCGCAAGGATTATATAAAAATTTCATAATCAGTTCAGCATCTTCTTGAGTGATATTTATTTCAATCAGAATATTGGGTATACTTTATGTTCTTTATGCTTTTTTTGTATATTTTTGCCTAAAACACAAATAGTTTTGGCTTATAAAGAATTGAATAGAATTAGGATAGTTTTGGCAGAGCTAAATAAGAAAAATAAATGGCTCGCAGAAAAGCTTGGCAAGAATCAAGCAACTATTTCTCTTTGGTGTAATAATGCAAGACAGCCATCAATAGAAACATTGTTTGATATAGCAAAGGTTCTAGATGTGAATGTAAGAAAGCTTTTAGTATCGACAAAAAATGATGACTAATGGCGGATGTGCATTCAAAAGAAGTTAGGAGCTTTAATATGAGCCAAGTAAAAGGAAAGGATACGACACCTGAACTTTTAGTAAGAAGATTTCTTTTTGCCAAAGGTTTACGCTACAGATTATATGACAAAAAACTTCCGGGTAAACCGGATATAGTATTACCTAAATATAAAACAGTAATTCTGATACATGGATGTTTTTGGCATGGACACGAAAACTGTAAATATGCAACATTACCAAAAACAAGAGAAGAGTTTTGGCTAGAAAAAATCGAAGGAAATAAAAAAAGAGATAAGGAAAATATTGAAAAATTAAAAAATAAAGATTGGAATGTTCTTGTAGTTTACGGATGCGAACTAAAAAAGAATAACAAAGACCAAACTTTACAAAATATTTTAAGGAACATACAAGACCAATTTCGAAATTGATTTTGAAGTATGAAAAAGAAAAACGAACATATACATCATTCCAACAAATTAAAAGCAGTGGATTTCTTCTGCTCTGGTGGCGGTATGAGCTTCGGAATGCAGGAAGCAGGGATTCAGATTATTGCCGGAATTGACTTTGATAAAAATTGTAAAACTACCTACGAAGCAAATATAGAGGGAGCAGAATTTATACAGGCTGATGTATTCGACCTGAAAGAAAAAGAACTTGAAAAAAAATTGTCTTTAAAAAAGAATGATGATGAGCTTGTACTTATAGGTTGTAGTCCTTGCCAGTTTTGGAGCATCATTAATACAGATAAAACAAAGTCATCTAAATCAAAAAACCTTTTGATAGAATTCTCACGTTTTGTAAAATATTTTCGTCCCGGATATGTGGTTGTAGAAAATGTTCCAGGTGTTTTAAGAAGAAAAGAAGAAAGTGGTTTAGACGAGTTTATTGAATGGCTTAAAAATAACGGTTATGAAAATCCACACTTCAAAGTCCATAATGTAAATGATTATGGTGTTCCGCAAAACCGCAAAAGGTTTACACTAATTGCAACTCGTATTTCTCAGCATGAAATTAAGCCTTTGGAATTAGAAGGGAAAAAAGTTGTCGTAAAAGATGTTTTAGGAATAGACAAAGGGTTTCCTAAAATAGAGCCCGGACATAAGGATAATTCGGATTTTCTTCATACCGCTCCAAATATTAGTGACATCAATAAAAGAAGATTAAAAAAAGTAGAAAAAGACGGAGGAAACAGATTAGGCTTTGCAGACGATCCCGAGTTACAGTTAAAATGTTTTGAAGGAAAAGATGACTCTTTCAAAGACACGTTTGGACGCTTATGGTGGAATAAACCTGCTCCGACAATTACGACCAAGTTTTTCAGTATTTCTAATGGTAGATTTGTACATCCGGAAGAAGACAGAGCTTTGTCTATAAGAGAGGGAGCTACATTGCAGTCCTTTCCGTTAACCTATAAATTTAAAGGAACAAGTGTTGCAAATATCGCCAGAATGATTGGTAATGCAGTACCCCCCAAATATGCAACAGCTATTGGTAAAGCAATAATCCAAAGTACAGAAAATGAGCGAACCTAAACTATTTATGAAATTTGAGGCAAACACCATACAGCATCTTGGTGTTAAAATGTATTCTACAATGCCTCCAGCTTTAGCTGAATTAATTGCAAATGCGTATGATGCCTGTGCAACAGAAGTTCACATAAAATTGTATGACATAGACGAAAAAGTGGTTGTTGTTCAAGATAATGGTACCGGAATGTCTTTTGACGAAGTAAATGATTATTTTCTTAGAATAGGAAGAAACAGACGTGAAGAGAAACAAGAATCACAATGTGGAAGAATTCCTACAGGAAAAAAGGGCTTGGGTAAATTGGCTCTTTTTGGCATCGGAGATAAAATAAATATTCAAACTTTCCAAGAATCAGAAGGAGTTAGTTTTAACCTTAATTGGAATGAAATCTTAAAAACAACAGGCAAAGATTATGAGCCTGATTTTAATTTGTTAGAAAATAAGAATTCTGAACGAGGGACAACTATTACCTTAACTGAATTAAAAAGAAAAACCGGCTTTCCTTTACAAGATTACGCTGATAACATAGCAAAGTTATTTAATTTTCAGGATGATTTTATTATATACATATCATTGAATGATGATGATCCAATTAAAATAGATAGCAAAACAAAATACCAAAAAATTGAGCCAGAATTTAAATGGGAGATTCAGGAAATTATAAGTATTATCGAAAAAGACTATTCAGATAAAGGAAAGATTCAAGGTACAATAATTACCACCGAAAAGCCTCTTAAAGCAAACTTGAGAGGCGTAACACTTTTTGCAAATGGACGTATGGTTAATATTCCAGAATTTTTTGGACCTTCAGAATCCAGTCACTTTTATTCTTACGCAACAGGATGGCTGAATATTGACTTCATTGACAATTGGGAAGAAGATGTTATTTCAACAAACAGACAATCCATTGATTGGGAAAATCCCAAAACAGTTGAGTTAAGAGAATATCTAGCTTCATGTTTGTCTATTATCGAAAGACAATGGCGTGAATTTCGAAAAGACAAAAAGAAAAACGCTATTAGTGAAAAGGTAAATATTAATGTAGGACAGTGGATTGATCGTTTACCTGATAATGTACAGGATCAAGTCGAAACGATTGTTAATCTGTTAGATGACACTCCCGAATTATCTGAAAGCACACAACAAAAAGCCATTCAATTAATACATGGTCTTGTACCGGAATATGCAAATTTGCATTGGAGATATCTTCATCCTGAAATTAGAGGAGCGGCAGAAGAAGACTACAAGCGGAATGATTTTTACAGAGCATTCATAGAAGCGGTTAAAAGATATATTAATACAGTTAGAGCAAAATCAAAAAGTACAAACGCAACGGATCATGGTATGATGGGAGCTGAGTTTGGATTAGGTAGAATATTACAAGTAGCAGCTAAATTTAATAAACCAGACGGCTCTAAATTTCACGCAGATACATACAAATGTATTGAAGAGGGACAAAAATATTTATCTATGGGAATCGTCTCTGGAGCTAGAAATCCTATTTCTCACGAAGAGATAGGAGATTTACGAGATTCGAAGCTTTTTACGGAAAAGGACTGTCTAGATATGCTTAGTTTATTATCTCACTTATTTAAGAGGTTGGAAGATGCCGATCCTGCTCCCTGACGTTTTAATTTAGATACTAGGATTTTCTGAATTTCTAGTATCTAAAAGATTTGAAAAACCTTAATAGAAGCATATATTTTTCAATTATAATATTATTTGCAACGTCACTAAAATGAATGATTTTGATGTTATTATAGATAGGTTTTATTCTTCTCACACCTATGAGAATATGGAGAATTTATGTTCTCTGGTTAAGAACTCACAATTTGACGCAAATAAAATTGCAGAATTAACGAAGGTATTGGCTACAAGTGGAGAAACTTTAAAGTTCTCTAGTTACAATACAGCTGACATTCCGTCTACAGGAGGACCATCATCTTTATCTACGATTATTAGTCCTTTAATTCTAAAAGAGTATTTTGCAGTTCCCAAACTAGGAATCGTAGGAAGACCTGCCGGGGGTATTGATGTTCTAGCCCAAATAGAAGGATACAATCTAAAGCTTTCTAAAAAAGGAATCTATGAGATAATTGATAAAACACAATATTGTCATTTTATCTCAAATAATCAATTTGCTCCTTTAGACAGTGAACTTTTTAAATACAGAAGTGAAAATGGTTTCAAGAATGTTTCGGGATTAGTCATTGCTAGTTTATTATCCAAAAAAGTTGCTGTTGATATCAAAAATGTATGTTTAGATATTCGTTATTCACATTTTGGCAATTTTGGAAGTTCTTTGAAGGAAGCAAAAGAACTTTCAGATAATTTTAAACAAGTAAGTAATTTATTGGGAATAAATAGTACGTTTTATTTTTCAGATAATGCAAAGTTGTTTCAGCCGTACATTGGACGAGGAGAATCCTTATTGGCAATTTATGAATATTTTTCGGGTAGCAATAGCAATTGGCTGAATCATCATATTGAACATGAATGTAGCGAAATGGTTCGAAATCTTACAGATAAGAAGATAGAAACATCAAAGTTTAAAAGTATAATTATAAAAAACTTTACAGAAAATATCATATTTCAGGGAGGAAATATTACATCTTTTGAAAATGTCGCAAAAAATATAAAGGACTCTCATATATATGAATTCTCTGCTCAAAAGTCAGGGATACTGATAATCGATATAATGAAAATGAGAGATACCATCCTCAAAATTCAAAATAAATATAGAAACAAGGGTGATGAATTCCCTGACCCTTGCGGATTAGTTTTCTTGAAAAATCAAAATGAAAATATTGCTCAAAATGAAACGGTACTGACTTTCAGAGTCCCTGAAAATGATTTAGAATATTTTAAAACCGAATTAAATAATTTTATTACAATAAACTAGGAATGGATAAATATTGTTGTTTTAACTGCCCTCAAAAAGACTATTCTGAAAAAGAACTGTATGACAAATGTCCTAAATGTGGGATGAATTACGGATTTCCCCTTGATTTTCTTCCTACAGAGGTAAATGGATTTAAATTAGAAAGATCCATTGCGAGAGGATTTTACGGAGCAACATATATAGCGACTTCAAAAGAAAGAATTCCCAAAAAGAGAGTATTAAAGATTATTCCGAAAGGAATTTATGAATTATTCGGCAAGAATTTTGAAAATGAATGTAACCAACACTCACAGCTTGAAAATGAGCATATAGTTGAGATCCATGATTATTTTGATGAAGATGTTGATTTTAACGGGACTATTATTCCTTGCCACGTTTGTATACTTGACTACGTTGATGGAAGCCCGCTAAAAAAAGAAATGGAATCAGATATTTCTATTGAAAGATTGACTCAAATAGTAATAGATTTATTAGAAATCCTTGAAGTATTAAAAAATAACGGAAAGAGCCATAATGATTTACATCCGGGAAATATTTTGGTTTCAAATCTTAGTCAAGGAACCAAAAGAGTTGACCAGATAGACAATTCAGTCAGATTAATCGTTATAGACTTAAATTCAACTTCTGACGGAACACAAAGTTCAGAGACAAGATTGGGAGACATAAATTGGATAGGGAAAAGCATTCAAGATTTGTCTAAACGTTTTATAGAAAGAAAAGAAGAAAACCAAGAAGAACTAACTGATAAAGAAAGTAGGATTCTCTCACATTTTGAAAATTACGGTAAACTGTTAAGTCAAAAAGTAATTAGTACAAGACTTCCTAAGTTTGATGATCTTATTTATGATATAAAAAGTACCTATCGTCATGTTGTAGATCCGTGGAATGAAACCTTTACTCTCAAAAGTTTTGATTATGCATACAACGCACAGTCATTAAAACCAAATTATGTTCCTGCAATATTTGTGGATCCTGATAATAAATTTTTTAATGAATCTGTAAAGCCCGGACCCCTTATTATTTATGGAATGAGAGGTTGTGGAAAAACTATCTTATTATTAGGGCTAACTTTTTATTCTCGTATCAGCTCGTCAAATTCTGATGAATATTCGGATAGGGGCTCTGCAGGAATCATTGAAAGAATTGTAAATGATGGATTTATAGGGCTATATATCAATGCAAATAAATTATTAGATGTTGTCGGTAAAAAGGATGAGAAGATATATAAGCCACTTGAAAGAATATATTTAAGATTTTCCTTAGAAGCGTTGAGAACTTTAAGAACATTGAAGAAAATAGAAGACAATTCCGTTTTAGATCTTTATTATGAAATCTTGACTAGCGAAATAAACTCAAAAGTTAGTAATCTTGATATACCTGCAATCAGTTCTGATAAAGAGTTAGAGGATATTTTAATTAAGAAAATCAATTTATTGGAGAAAAATGAAGGGAATGAAATTTCAATTTCTACCGCTGCACCTGCAACATTTGAAGATCTCTCTACAGCTATTACAAATTGTAGCCCGATATTGTTAAATCATAAGATTTATTATTTGTTAGACGATGTTTCTACCAGATATCTGAATCAGGAAAATATAATACAGATCATATCAACATTTATTTTCCAAAGTTCAAAATGTGCCTTTAAAATCACTACAGAGGCACAGACTTTGAATGCTATTCTTTTTTCTCCAGGAAATCAGGAAAAAACCAGAATAGGAAGGGACTTGCAAACCTTTGATTTAGGAAATTTAGTGAATGAACAAATTAGAAATAATAAAAATTTTGTAGTTGATATCCTTGAAAAAAGAAATAAACTCATTTCTAAAGATTCTAATGGTTATCCTCATCCGGGAAATCTTTTAGGGGATATTTCACTTAAAGAAATTGCATTTAATATAACTCAGACAGGTGCAAATAAGAAAAACAAAAAGCAGTTCTATCATGGTGTCACAATGCTCTCTAAAGTCTGTGTGGGGGACATTGGAGATATCATACACATTTATAATCTGATGTTAGAGGAATATAAGAAAAGCCCTCACACACCTTTAAAGGTAGAACTACAAAACAGAGTTTATCAAAATGTTAGTGCAAACAAATTGTTTGATTTAGATCGAAATAAGAATGACTTGAAAGATTTCGCTTTAACTTTTGCGAAAGCTTCGTATAAGCTACTCATGGAATCTAAAGACTCTGAAAGACTCAGACAGTATAATTCTATTTATGTAAAGATTACTTCTGGAGATCAAGAATTTCAAATTGATAAATTGAGAAGTTTAGTGGACGCAGGAATTTTTATATATGATGGCAGCCCTCAAGCTCCCAGAACAACTGGAAATGATACTAATCCATTATTACAATTCAAATTAGCTTTTAGAAAATTATTAGGTTTAACCAACTTTATAGGTATTTCCCATTCCGATAGATTTGAGTTAAGCGGTCCTGAATTGGAGACATGGCTTAGAAATCCACAAGAAGGAGAAAGTATATTATTAAAAAATAAGATTATAGAAGACGGAGATTCTGATGAAGCCTCTTATGGTTTTAATGAAGTTAATAGAAATACAGGCTCTCAAGCTGATTTAGATTTTACAGTTTCTAAGCCTGAAAATAAAGAAATTGAAAATTTCTTTATTTCGGAAAATCAGATTATCATGAGTAAAAGCCCTTTTAAGGATAGTCTGATTAATGATTGCAAACAGTATGTTTTGGGAATAGGTTTCGAGGACAGAACTTATGAATCATTAAATAAGATTATTAACAACCCAAATATTTCCAAAATATATGCAATAAGGCATAAATTAGAAGAAGGAAGGTATAATGACATCAAACAAATTTTAGATCAATCAAACAAAGATATTTTGATACTAGACATAGACGAAATTGAAAAGATTGACTATTCATTAAAGACCATAATTGACGTGTCTGGTTTGTCCAAATCTATGATATTCCGCTTGCTGATTAAAGCCAAGAAGAATATAAATAAGATTATTGTGTTGGAAACTGAAGCTGAGAGTTTATCCCCTTCAGAAGAAGATTTAAAAGAAATCGTAAACACACAGGAACAGGCAACAGAAATTTTGAAAATTGTAACAGAAAGTATTGAATTAGGAGAGTTGAAGCCCTACTCTATTGAAAATATATATTCAACAGATACAGATGAGTCCAATTCTCGTGTAATACTGTGTTTTAGTTCTTCAAAATTTGAAAGAATGTTGACATTTTTAGATCAGAAGCAATATGATAAAATATTAATAATCAATCCTAATAAAGAAGATTACAGAAGCCAACTGGCAAGGTTATCCACTAAAGTAATTCAGGATAAATATTCATCTCTTGAAACAGAAGTTATTGATATAGATACCGATAACCAAAATGAAATTTTAAAAGTCATGACAGCTTTATACCAAAAATACTATTTACAAGAGGGATGTAATTTTGATATTGCATTGACAGGATCTAAAATTCAAACCGTTTGTGCTAGTATTTTTGCAGGTTTAAATAAGATTAATAATAGTTGGTATATAAGTCCTAAAGAGTGGAAATCTAATGCGTTTTCTTCTGGAATTTCAGATACATTTATTTATTCTGTTAATGATTTTTAATACGGATCTATTTATCAACATTAAGATTTTCTACGTATTTCATAATGTCTAACCGTTCCAAATCTTCCAAAAAATGTTTCGAGATTTGTTCGGGTTCGGCTACCAGATCGAAGATCAAAACATACAAAAGCTTGCAAATTGAACGTTTGCAGGCTTTTTTGTTTTTACGGCAGGTCAAAATGTTCAGAAATTCGCAAACTTTTAGTGAGTCATTCAGTGAGTCATTCAGTGAGTCATTAAATTTGATTGAAGTACTCACTGAAACGTATTCAATTCATTGAATTACAACATGTTATATATTCGAACATCTTGATGTGTTTTTGCTGCAAGGCTAATTTTGTTACACATTTTAAATGTTAAATCATGAGTACAAATTATTCCTTGCTCTTCTACTTGAAGAAACTAAAGAATTATGTCAGTGGAGCTAAGCCCATTTACATGAGAATTACGATCGATGGATCAGTATGTGAAATCTCCACAGGAAAGAATTGTGACCCCAGTCGATGGAATTCCAAAGCAAATCGATCGAAAGGTAATACCGAAGAATTAAAGACTTTAAACAGCTATTTGGAAACATTGAATCTGAAAGTTGCCGCCAACCACCTTGAAATCTTGAAAATGGGAGAAATCCCTACCATTGAACTTCTTAAATCAAAAATTACAGGGAAGACAGAAAGTCAAAGGACGTTATTATCGGTTCTAAAGGAACATAATCTTAAAATGAAATCTTTGCTCGGCAATGGATTTCGGGAAAATACCTTAAAGGGCTACAAGACGACCTATTCGCATCTAGAAAGCTATATTACAAAACTATTTTCAACTGCAGATATTGAACTTTATAAAATTGACCATTCTTTTGTAGTAGGCTATGACAACCTTCTACCAGCAAGTGGAGAATTTTTTTTAGTAGCAAAGACCTGAAAAATACGAAAGAGAATACTTCCTTGCAACTGTGATGTAGTGATATAAAATGGCTGAAAGCAATGTTTTTACTGGTGTTTTACCGTAGATTAACAAAGTTATGAGATATCCGCACAAAAACCGGTTTATTATAAAAACACTAAATTTGTATTTTCTTTTTCAAAAGACGGACTAAAAAGAGAATATTTTTATGGGACACATCAGAGAATACTACGAGCGGATAATAAAATTACAGGAAACAGAATGGGAGTTTATAGCTTCCCACTTTGATAGGAAGTTTTTTGCCAAGAACGAAATCATCACACCGCGTGGCGAAACAGAAAACTATCTTTTCTTTGTGGAAACAGGCATCGTTAGGTTTTATATTCCCCATGATGAAAACGAACTGACTTTTAATTTCTGTTTTGATAAAGAATTTACCTGTGCTTACAATTCATTCCTGACCCGGACGCCATCTGAATACGAATTGCAGGCATTGACGGAAACCGTGGTTTGGCAAATATCTTATGATGATTTGCAAAAAGTGTATGCGGAGACCAAAGCGGGAAACTATTTAGGGCGTTTTGTGTCGGAGAAACTGTTTTTACAAAAAAGCAAAAGAGAATTATCGCTTTTAAAACATACGGCAAAAGAAAGGTATCTAAACCTGTTCAATGAACAACCTGATATTTTAAAATTTATTCCGTTAAAATACGTTGCTTCCTATATCGGGATAACGCCACAGGCGCTGAGTAGGATTCGTAGACAAATAGTATAGCAATCTGAAATGTCGTTGAAAATCAACGAAAAACCTGCGTAAATACTTAACATAGGTTCATTGCCTACCATGTTTATTCTTTGGAAATTTGTTGAAAAACCCAAAGAATAATGAAACGATCCATCTTAGCATACGGACACCATATCTTAAAACAGAAATGCAACGACATCGAAAAGGATTATCCTGAATTGGATAAATTAATTGCCGATATGTGGGAAACGATGGAAAATGCCAATGGTTGCGGATTGGCATCACCACAGATAGGACTTCCGGTTAGATTGTTTATCGTGGACAGTAAATCAACTTTTGATAATCTCGGAGAAGAAGACAGAAAGTTTTATTTCCCCCAAGATGATAAAGGCATAATGGAAACTTTCATCAATGCCAAAATCATCCAACGGTCTGAAGAACTTTGGGAAGACGAAGAGGGCTGTTTAAGTATTCCAAATTTATTCTACAAAGTAAAGCGGAATTGGGCGATAACGATTGAATATTATAATCGGAATTTTGAAAAGCAAATCCGTACATTCAGTGGAACGACCGCGCGAATGATACAGCACGAATACGACCATACTGAGGGAGTTCTCTATCTCGATTATCTCAAGCCTTTAACAAAAAGGCTTATGGCTTCCAAACTTCAAAAAATCCTAAAAGGTCAAATTGTACCAGCCTATCCCATGAACTTCATACGATAGAAAAAGCAACCATTTTAAACATACTTACTTATGATAAATATTAGAAAAGCCGACATAGATGACGTGATAACTATTTCAAAATTGGGACGTATAACATTTTCAGATGCGTTTGAGTCTTTTTCAACGACAAGAACGAACTGTTGGATTACTTGGAAGACATTTTTTCGGAAAAAAGGATTCATGACAGTATACTAAAAGCGGAATCCATTTATTGGATTGCTTTCTACGATAGCATTCCTGTTGGTTATGCGAAAGTTAAACTGGACTTCACAATCCAATTGATAATCCCACCAAAAACGTGCTATCTTGGTAAGATTTATGTCGTAAAAAAATTTATAAGCAAAGAAATCGGTAAAGAACTGCATAAAATTTTAATGCAAGAAATAATTGCTTTGAAATATCAGCGTATTTGGCTCTCTGTATTAAAAGAGAATCAAAAGGCAATAAATTTTTATCACAAAAAGGGCTATCAGATAATAAGTCAGTATTCACAAAACATTGGTTCTCAGGAATTCGACTTTTTTGTAATGGCACTGAATTTAGACGAAAAAGCTACATGAGTTTGCATACGGGGGCGCTGTTTGTAACTTCTATTTTGTCATTCACCCTTGAGATAAATAAGTTGCTATTGAAGTTGTTTCGGAACCCCGGTCTGATAAACAGAAACATGAAAACAGTAGAAAATTTTAGCACAGTACAACACTGTCTACAAAATTAACTTCGACCTTGAAGACGAAGAAAATATCCTTAGGATTGAGGCTAATAAAATTGAGGTTGAAACTGCCGATATAATCAAGTATATAATTGAATTGAGGTATAACTGTAAGCGAATAGAACAACTTTTAGCGAATTCTTATGTAATAATTTTCAAAGAAATATTCAACAGATTGAAAACTGATACCCCGTAACAATGCTTGTTGGGTTTGTCAGTGATTACAATGATGAAAGTTGTCTATTAGAAAATAAGACATTAGACAAAGTGAAATGACATCTTCATTAAATCATATCATCTCGGAGATACAGCGAAAAGAAAATGCTATTTCGCTGTCTGCATCTAATGAAATTGATGAAGCATATCAAACGACGATATACCTGCAAGAATACTTATGGTCAATAAGAGAGGATATTACCAAGCAGGGCTTTAAAAACCATTGGGAGGAAATCAATTTCTTTCGCAACATTAAGCCATACATTCTCTCCAAACTCATTTACCACAATAAAATATTTCGCATACAGACAGCTTGTCCTGTTGATGGAGGAAAGATGTACGCAAGTTATTTTTCAGAACAATTAAGGGAATTAAAACAGGAATACAGGGAGCATATCTATAATTCCGATTTTTACAGATATTACCGTTCAGGAAGAACAGACCGTGATGAAACTTACTTTAGGTTGGGCAACATTAATTTCCACGATGGACTGAATAGCTTCGTCTTTGAAATTGACCCTCTGTTTTCAACCTACTATGATTACAAAGTGGCTCGGATAATAGCAAATGAGCTACTCTATACCTACATACTCCAAAAAATCAATAATGATGAAATAGCAGGCTCTCTTTCTGCAAGGGATATTTCATCCGATGGTATTCTTTGGACGGACAGTAAAAATGCCTTGATAGAACTGATTTATGTGCTGTATGCGAACGGCTCTCTTTCATACGGTAAAGTAGGAATACGAAAAATCAGTTTGGTTTTAGAAAAACTGTTTCAGATTACCTTAGGGGATTTACATAATGCTTTCCATCGAATGAAATATCGTGCCAATTCACGAACCGCATTTTTAGACCAACTGAAATCTTCTTTGGAGGAATATATGGACAAGGATTTATAGAGTTATCAAAACAAACAAAAAGGGAAGCAAAGATAATGGATAACGATAACTGCGCACGCATAATGGCTTCGCCACCCTTCGGGACTTACAGTGCTTCGTTATCTTATATCCGTTAGCATAAAGGCTTTCTTTTTTTTCTGTTTTTTTCTTTTGGAATGAATTTTAGTTTTTAATATTCCATAGCAGTAACTTCCGCACTTAGGGAGGTTAGCCTTTCTAAATCCTCAAGAAAATGTTTCGAGATTTGTTCGGTTTCGGCTACAGAAAAAAGCGACTTGAAAAGGTCGCTTTTTTGGTTTAATAGCTATTGTGTCAGGTGTTACTTTTATTTAACTTTCAAGACCCCTGATAAACAGTATATCAAATCTGAAACATTATTCCATTTATTTCAATGGATATGTCTTTTGCTTTATTAATATCTAAATAAATTTCTGTTTTTACATTTGACGAATCAATAGGGATATCTACCCATACTGTCCCTGGTTCAAGTCTTTCAATATTTTTGTTTTGTCCAATATGTTCTTTATTTGAACCTCCTGTCCTGATTTTAAATGTCCCATTTGGCAGCTTGATAGGACTCTTCAGTGGTAATTTAATTTGAATTGCTTTTATATTGGATAAATCAATTACTCCTAGGTTCACCACAGAATTTTGACCCTTGGGAAAAATTGTAGTCGCATTTTGATCAATCTGATGGTTAACCTCTAAACCTTGTCCCCCTTCGATTTGATAAGCTGGGATATAGGGATTCCTAAGGTACACTGATTTATAATCAGTTAAGGAAGGTATTTCCCCATTTCCTTTATCAGTATAAGAACTCCGAACCAGTACTCCATCATTTGCTATATTAGTCCTGCCCAATAAATTATTCAAGTTTCCTTTAGGGGCATTTTTATCTAAACCTTTTTGAGAACTCAATATATAGTCTACTATATCTCCAACATCTTCTTTTGACATTGAGGGATGCGGAGGCATCATTTCTTTACCTCCCCATTTGCCTGCACTCCCCATTAGGACGCTATTTGTCAACTTCTCTCTTGAATCTCCTTTACCTTTATACCTTTTAGAAATCTCAACATAAGATGGCCCCATTAATTTTTCATTTTCAGCATGGCATGATTTACAGTCACTTTTTAAGATAAGATCATTAGCAATGATTTTTTTAATTGGAGAATTTACATTTGTTGCATTTAGCTTATCCTTAATTAAATCAAAATTAATATAATCAATATATTCTGCATTAACATTTAAGTTTGAATAATCAATTCCATTGCTTCCTTCATCTTCCTTATCCATAACAGTAACTTCATAATTCACAATAGTATTAGGAAAAAAGAAGGTTTCATTAGATTCTCCCAAACTTAAATTAATTGAAGGAGGAGCATTACCTACTTGAATTTGTATTTTTTCAGTTCCTGTATTTCCTTGTTCGTCAACTACCGTAAGCTTTGCTACCCATTTCCCTTTTTGGTCTAATTTTACATCAATTTTTTCCCCTTGGTGCTTACTTACCACTTTTCCTGAAATCAATAATTCCCAGTGATACTCTAGGTGATCATTATCATAATCCTCTGACTTCTCTGCAGACAAGGAAAGATTAAAAGGAACTTCACCGGCTGCTTTTGAGGGTGTAATTCTTGCGATAGGATTTCTATTTCCTTTTTGGTATGTAATTTTCAGCAATCTCGCATCCGCATTTTTCTTATAGGTACCTCTTCCATATTCTAGTACAAACAAATCGCCATTTGGACCAAATTTCATGTCGATGGGACCATTTAGTTTCAGTTTTTCTAAAAAGGGCTCCATGTTTAGGAATTTTCCATTTTTATCAAATGTTACTGCAAAAATCCAACCTCTGGTCCAATCTGTAATAAACCATTTCCCTTCGTAATAATAAGGAAAGCTATTTTCACGTCCTTGAAAATCATTTTTTCTATAAACAGGTCCACCAACCGCACTATTACTTCCACTTCCCAAGAGCGGAAAATCTTCAGATGCCATTTGAGGATACCAGATGAAGGCAGGCTGAGCTTCTGGCAAGTCAATGATGCCGGTATTATTAGGAGATAAATTTTTCAGTTTTTCAGGAATAAACTTTTCTAAAGGCTTATTATTGGCATAATCAAATCTCCAATAGGGCTGTTGATTAGCAACAATATATGGCCATCCAAAATTTCCAGGTCCTCTTGCAATATTGAATTCATCGTAGGATTTTGGACCATACCCAATTGAATCTTGGATTCCTGTTGGTCCAACTTCTCCCCAAAACAACCACCCCGTTTCAGAATCTATACTTAATCTCCATGGATTACGATTACCCATCGTATATATTTCAGGACGTGTATCTGCTGTTCCAATGGGAAATAAATTTCCTTGAGGTATGGAGTATGTACCATCATCATTAGGATGTATCCTCAATATCTTCCCTCTTAAATCATTTGAGTTTGCTGCAGTCCTCTGGGAATCATACAAGGATCTGCCCGACCTTTCGTCCAAAGGTGAATAGCCTCTAGGATCATTAGGGGTATTATCTCCTGTCGATAAATACAAATTAGCATCTTGGTCAAACAACATTCCTCCCCCTAAATGACAGCAGGAAATCCGCTGATTAGGAATCTCAAGGAGAACCTTCTTACTGGCCATTACTAATTGGTTATTCTTAATTTCAAACCGAGCTAGAATACTGTAATGTTTTAATCCTTTCGGAGAATAGTAGAGGTATATCCAACCATTGCTTTCAAAATTTGGATCTACAACCCCTCCAAGCATACCATCCTCACCTGATTCACTTAATACCTTTCCATTTTCATCATAATAACCAACACTTACTGGAATATGCCCGATTGGTATCACCTTATTAGTTTTCGAATGAAATAAACTTATCCTACCTTTTCTTTCAACAAAGAGAATATCTCCATTTTTCAAAATATCCATCTGAATCGGTTCATCTAAATTTACAGCTAGGGTTTCGATGATAAACCTATTTTCCTCAGGTTTCTGATTTTCATTTTCACTTGTATCATTACATGAAACTATGGAAACCAAGGACATGAATGATACAATAACAATGAAAGAAAATTGAACTATTTTATATCCAAGATTATTTAAGGCACCCTCGATATACTTCCAAATTTTGAAAACGATCATAATCTTTTAAGTAATATGGTTTTATATTCAATTTTCATTGGTGGACCAATGTGAACTTGAACCCCTAATAACCCTTCTTTTTTTAGATATTTCTCATCATCATCAGTAACACTGCTAAAAAGCTTACCATTGACATAATGTTCTAACACATTTCCTTTTGCTACAATCCTCATTTCATTCCAACCATTCTGCTTGACTAGTCTTTTCAACTTTTCAAGATCAGGCTCAGAATTAACTACCTTAGTTGGTAGCCATACATTATTTGATATGTTATCCTGTAATGACCCTTGACTAGCACTTAATTTAACTTGATCACCAGGTTTGGCAATAGTAGTTCGGATTCTTTCTTCATAGTTCATTCCCATATATTGAAGTTTTCCGTCGATATCTGCCTGATAGCCTTTTAGGGCATAATCTAACCCTTCAACTTCCTCACTCCGGTAATTTATCCCACTATTACCCTCACTAGAAACTTTAAAAACAACCTTTAATTCAAAATCTCTGACTATTCCTTTTCTCCATATTAAGAATGAATTTCTATTCAATAGAGTTTCTGGAGTAACCTCTCCTATGATAGTTCCATTTTCTACTCGCCAATAAGTTGGATCACCTTCCCAGCCATCTAAGTTCCTTCCATTAAATAAGGAGACAAAGCCGTTTTGATTCTCAGCTAATCTTTGAAAATCTTTACAAGAAATAATAAACAGGACACATGAGTACAATAGGTATCGAAATATAGTTTTCATGGATGAATAATTTTAAAATTTTTATTTATATATGATTAGATACAGCTCTTGGTAAAAACTTACTTTAGCAAATGGACTTGATTTAATTAGATATTTTTGTAATTATAATTTTGGTTATGCAGTAATTCCATTTTCAAACTATACTTATAAGACTCAATATTATATCAGATTTCTAATCTTTGATGCTGCCAATAGAAATTTACTTTTGATTTTAATTGGCATTTAATCTGTTAGCCATTTCATTTTTATTTCCACCCAATCAGTTTCAAAAAAATCAATATGGACTAGTGGAAGAATTGCTTTATTAAGGAACTTTAAAGGCACTTTTACATCCACCTCTGATTAAAAGTAACTGGTCAACATTGTTTAGGTTTCGGTTTATATTATTTGTTGTTAACAATAAATATAATCCG